>NZ_LAVK01000319.1 GCF_001083795.1 Streptomyces sp. SBT349 | reverse complement strand
CCGCCGGGCGGCGGCAGGGCGGGGGCGACGCGGTCGGGGGGGAACAGGTCGGAGAGCGGGCTGTCGGACACGAGCGGATCCTCCTGGGGCGGTGCGGTGTGCACCGCACCGGGGGCGATCGTGTCGCATCCCGGCGCGGCACCGCTCCCCTACCCCGGTGGCGGGCTCATACGACGGTTTCGCCGTCCACTTCCGTGGTGACGCGCTGGTGTGCGAACGAGAGGTGGTCGCGGACCTTGAAGGCGTTCTCCAGGGGGGCCGGGTAGGACCATGCCACATCGTCGATGCGCTGGCCCTCGCCGGTGTACGACCAGTAGCCCGCCGTTCCCTTGTAGGGGCACACGGAGTGGGTCGGGCTCTCGGTCAGCAGGTCGAGCCGCACATCCTCCGTCGGAATGTAGTACCGGTTGGGGAGGCCGGTCTCGCTCAGCAGTTTGGGACGGTCCGTGGTGGCGAGGGGCTCCCCGTCGAGCAGCACCCGCACATGCCTGCTGCTCTCGCGGGCGTCCACGCGGTGGTAGGGGTCGCGCAGATGGCCCTCGACGCGCTCGTCCTCGTCGTACCAGGCGTCGGCGGCGTCCCAGTCGAACGCCATGTGCCCGGCGAGCCACGACGCGTTCTCCCGGGGGGCGTAGGCCCAGACGGCGTTCTCGGCGCGGCGGTCGCCCTCGGCCAGGGACCAGTAGGAGGCGTCGCCCTTGAAGGGGCAGCGCGTGGAGTGGTCGGTGGCCTCCAGCAGGCTGTGGTCCACGTCGGTGACCGGGACGTAGAGCTGAGGCAACAGCCCGGTCTCCCACAGCAGCTTGCCCTCGCGGGTGTCGAGCACCGGGACGCCGCCGAACTCGCAGCGGACGCGGCGCGGGAACCCCTGGAGGAAGAGCCGGTGACCGGGGCCCGTGATGTGGTAGTTGACCGTGTCGGGAGGGGCCGCGGACAGGGGCCCGTGCGCCATGCTGAGTGTCACGTCTTCCGCCTCTTGCCTCGTCGCGCCGGGGCGCCCGCGCGGGTGCGGGCGCCGCGGCGCCGACGTTAACACCGCTCGATGGCCGCGGGCCGCAGCTGCGCGGCGCGCACGCGCGCCACGTCGAGCTTGGTGCTCCGGTCGAAGCGGTAGACGCCGTTCTGCTCCTGGAAGACGTCGGTCAGCTGGGTGTAGCAGTAGCCGAACATGCCGGGGTCGGCCAGCAGGGCGCCGGTGAGCCCCTCGAACCGGTCGTGGAACTCCTCCTCGTCGCGCGGCCGGTCGCCGTAGCCCCAGGAGACGGTCCGGTCGTCGCCGGCGGCGGTCGCGGCGGCGGCCGGGTCCCACCAGATCCCGCCGAACTCGCTGACGAAGTACGGCTGTCCGCGGTAGGGCAGCGAGTAGGCGTCGCCGTCCCCGTACCCGTTGGCGTAGGGCCTGTCCTCGGCCAGGCCCGCCATCTGGGCGCGGAACGCCTCGGGGTCCTGCTCGTAGGAGTGCGAGTCGTAGATGTCGGTCTCGGCGACGCGGTGGGCGTAGCCGGAGGCGTCGACGACCGGCCGGGTGGTGTCCATGGCCTTGGTCGCCAGGAACATGGCCCGGGTGACCGCGTCCAGTTGGGTGATCCGGTCGTGGAGCTTCTGGTACGTCTCGTTCAGCGGGCACCAGCCGATGATCGAGGGGTGGCTGTAGTCGCGCTCCAGGGCTTCGAGCCACTGGCCGGTGTAGGAGGCGTCGGGCTGCTGGTTGTCGCCGGAGAGGCCGCCGGTCCCGCTGCCCCAGTCGCCGAACTCGCCCCACACCAGGTAGCCGAGGCGGTCGGCGTGGTAGAGGAAGCGCTCCTCGAACACCTTCTGGTGCAGCCTGGCCCCGTTGAAGCCCGCCTCCATGGCCAGCTCGATGTCGCGCACCAGGGCCTCGTCGGTGGGCGCGGTCATCAGCCCGTCGGGGTACCAGCCCTGGTCGAGGACCAGGCGCTGGAAGGCGGCGCGCCCGTTGAGCGTGACGGCCTTGCCCCGGATCCCGACGGCGCGCAGCCCCGCGTAGCTGTCGGCGGCGTCGAGCTCGCGGCCCTCCGCGTCGGTCAGCGTGAGCCGCAGCCCGTACAGGTGCGGGTCCTCGGGGCTCCACTCGCGGCGCCGCTCCTCGGGGACCGGCAGATGGAGCCGGGGCGCGAGGTCGAGGTCGGCGCGCGCCGAGGCGCACGCCACCTCGCCTTCGGCGTCGGTGAGGACCGCGGTGACGCGGTGGCCCGCCCGGTTGCCGCTCAGCGGCAGCTCCAGGTGGAACGCGGAGCCCGCCAGGTCGGGGGTGATCCGGGGCCGCCGCAGATGCACGTCGGCCACCGGCTCCAGCCACACGGTCTGCCATATGCCGGTGACGCGCGTGTAGTTGCAGTCGTGGTTCGCGTACTTGACGGCCTGCTTGCCGCGCGCCTGCGGGCCCGCCTTGGGGTCGCGGGCGCGGACGGTGATGACGGCGTCCTCGCCGGGCGCCGCCACGCCGTCCAGGTCGGCGGTGAACGGGGTGAAGCCGCCGCGGTGGCGGACGACCTCGGTGCCGTTCACCCACACGGTGGTGTCGTAGTCGACGGCGCCGAAGTGCAGCAGCACCCGCCGCCCGGCCCAGGCGGCGGGCAGCGTCACCGTGCGGCGATACCAGACGGCCTCCAGGAAGTCGGTCTCGCCGACGCCGGAGAGCTCCGACTCGGGCGGGAACGGGACCAGGATCTCGCCGGTCAGCTCACGGCCGAGCAGCCCCCGTTCCAGACCGCTGTCGCCGCGGTCGAGCTCGAACTGCCAGGTGCCGTTGAGGTTCAGCCAGTCGGTGCGGGCGAACTGCGGGCGCGGGTACTCCGGGCGTGGTACGGCGGAGTGAGAGGACACGAGTGCTCCTGAGAGACGCGGTTGAACGGGTGGAACGGTGAGGCGGGTGGAACCGTGGAGCCGGTGGAACGGTCAGGCGCCGCCGAGTCCGGTGGTGGCGACCGACTGGACGATGCGGCGCTGGAACAGCAGGAAGACGACGATCAGCGGCAGCGCGGCCAGCAGCGCGGACGCCATCTGCTGCGCGTACTGCACGCCGTAGGCGTCCTTCACCGTGGCCAGGCCCACGGGCAGGGTCATCAGGTCGGCGTCGTTGGTGACGATGAACGGCCACAGGAAGTTGTTCCAGGCGCCGATGAAGACGAAGATCGCGACGGCCGCCACGATCGGCCGGGACAGCGGCAGCACGATCGACCAGAACAGCCGCAGTTCCGAGGCGCCGTCGATGCGGGCGGCCTCCTCCAGCTCGCGCGGGATGCCGTCGAAGAACCGCTTGAGGATGAAGACCATCATCGGCGCCACCACCTGGGGCAGGATCACCCCCCAGTAGGTGTCCACCAGGTCGAAGAACAGCATCTGCTGGAACAGCGGCACGATCAGCAGCTGCGGCGGCACCATGATCGACGCCACGGTGACCGCGAGCAGCACCCGCCGCCCGCGGAAGGTGCCGCGCGAGAAGCCATAGGCCGCGAGCGTGGAGACCACCACGGTGATGGCCGTGACCAGGAC
Organism: Streptomyces sp. SBT349; assembly: GCF_001083795.1. Lineage (GTDB taxonomy): Bacteria > Actinomycetota > Actinomycetes > Streptomycetales > Streptomycetaceae > Streptomyces. The sequence goes on along the minus strand of NZ_LAVK01000319.1, from coordinate 5,076 downwards.
CGAGATCAGCAGGCTGTTGAACGCCCACACCGGCACGTTGCCCAGCTCGAACAGCTCCCGGTAGGAGGCGAGGGTGAGCGCGCCCTTGAGCGGCGAGAGGCCGGGGGTGGTGGCGTCCTCCTCGCTCTGGAACGAGGTGATCACCGCCCAGACGAACGGCGCCAGCCACAGCGCCGCGATCAGGACCAGCGCGGTGCCGCCCAGCACGCGCGGCGTCCGGCCGTGGCCGAGGAGCAGGGGGGAGCCCGCGGCCTCGCGGGGGGCGCGGCGCCCGCGGGAACGGACGGTGGGGCGGTGCGCGAACGCGGACACGGTCAGCCCTCCTTGCGGAAGAAGCGGAGCTGCGCGATCGAGATCACGATGACGATCGCGAAGAAGAGGTAGGAGATGGCCGAGGCGTAGCCCAGCCGGTAGCCGGTGAACCCGACGTCGTAGATGTACTCCAGGATCGGCCGGGTCGACTCGTTCGGGCCGCCCCTGGTCATGATGTAGATCTGGTCGAAGACCTTGAGCGACGCGAGGATCTGGAGCATCACCACCAGCCCGGTGGTCCTGCGCAGCTGCGGCAGCACGATCGACCACACGCGCCGCCACGCGCCCGCGCCGTCCAGCGCCGCCGCCTCCAGCTGCGTATCGGGGAGCGACTGGAGCGCGGCCAGGTAGAGCAGGAAGTTGAACCCCATGGTCCACCAGACGGTCAGCGCCGCCATGGACCACATCGCGACCGACTCGTCCGTCACCCAGCCCACCGGCTCCATGCCGAACGTGGTGAGCAGCTGGTTCCCCAGGCCCAGGTCCGGCTGGTAGAGCCAGGTCCAGATCAGGGTCACCACCGTCACCGGCATCAGGTAGGGCGCGAAGAACGCCAGCCGCCAGACCCACTGCCCGGCCAGCCCGGTCTGCACCAGCAGCGCCAGGCCCAGCGGCAGCAGCACCAGCGGCACGCTCGATATGAGCGTGAAGAACAGCGTGTTGCCCAGGCTGCTCCACACGTCGGGGTCGCCGAACGCCTCCGTGTAGTTGTCGAACCCGACGAAGCTGGTGCCGCGCAGGGACAGCGACTGGTCGGTGAAGCTCATCCAGACGCCCTGGACGATCGGCCAGACCATGAACAAGCCGAACAGGAGCGCGAAGGGGAGCACGAACCCGAGACCGGTGCGGCGCCCGCCCCCGCGTCCGGCGGTGGCCCTGGCCACCGCCCTGCGCACGGCGTTCCCCTGGGCGTTCCCCTGGGCGTCCCGCACGGCCGCGGCCCCGGCCCCTGCCGGCCCGGCCCCCGTCGCGCCTGTCGAAGCGGTGGTAGTCACGTCGTTCGCTCCTTGCGTGCGCGGGGTCAGGCGACCGGGTTGGACTGCTGGAGGAAGTCGTCGGCCTCGCGGATCATGAGGTCCGCGGTCGCCTCGGCCGAGGCGTTGCCGAGCAGCGCCGCCTGGATCGGCTGACTCATGCTGTTCTGGAACGTCGAGCCCGCGCCCGCGAACCAGTTCTCCGGGTCGAGCACCGCCGTCTCGGCGGCCGAGGCGTAGGAGGACTGCGGCTGGAGCTCGGCGTAGGCGGGCTCGGCGATCACCGGCTGGTAGGCGGGTATGTGGCCCGCGGTGGCCCAGGTCATGGACCGCTTGATGATCTCCGCGACATAGCGGTGGGCCTCGCGCCGCCGCTCCTCGTCGGGCCGCTCCTGCCGCGGGAGCACGTAGCTGTGGGAGTCGGCGTAGGAGGCGGGGGTGCCGAAGACGGTCGGGTAGGGCACCGCGCCCAGCGGCACGCCCGACTCCCGCAGCGTCGGCATCTCCCACTCGCCCGCCATGAGCATCCCGCCGCGCCCGCCCATGAACCCGGCCAGCGAGCTCTCCGTGTTGAGGTGGCCCGGGTTGGTCCGGCCGTCGTAGAGCTCCTGGAGGAAGGAGATCACGCGCACGGCCGCGTCCCGGTCGATCTCGGCGTGGCCCCCGTCCGGCAGCCTGAACTCCGCGCCGGTCTGCGAGTAGAGGGCGAGGAACTGCCGCCAGTTCTGCGAGGAGTCGGTGACATGGCCGAAGAAGATGCCGGTGTCGCCGGTGACCTCGGCCATGGCCTCGCTCGCGGCGATGAGCGCCTCCGGCGAGTCCAGGGTGGCCAGCAGCCCGGTCGCTGGATCGATCAGCCCGGCCTGCTCGGCGATCTCCGGGTTGTAGAAGGTGATGAACGGGTGCGTGTCGAGCGGGATCGCGTAGAGCGTCCCGTCGTAGTGCGCCCTGCGCCAGATCGCCGGGGTGAAGTCGCGTTCGGTGACGCCGAACTCGGCCAGCACGTCGAGGTCGAACGGGTCGAGCAGGCCGCCCGGCGCGTATCCCGCGAGCCGCGACAGGTGCATGACCGCGACATCCGAAGCCCGGCCGCCGGCCGAGGACATGGCCAGCTTCGTGTAGTAGGCCGAGCCCCACTCCAGGATGGTGCGGTCGACCGAGAAGCCGTCGGGCCCGGAGGAGACGTCGGCGATCATCTCGTCCATCAGCATGCCGTCGCCGCCCTGGAACAGGTCCCACACCTTCAGCGAGGAGGCGCCGGACGAGGCCGCGGGCGAGGCGCAGGCGGCGAGCGGTCCGGTGGCGAGCAGCGTGCCCGCCCCGGCGAGTCCGGCGCGGAGGACTCCGCGCCGGCTGACCGTGCGGGCAGGTGGTGAGGTGCGCATCACGGACCTTTCATGCTCGATCGGACATCGGCCAGACACGGAGCGTGCACATCGGGCGGCTGCCGTGACGTTCAGTTTTTACATCGATGTACATGGCCTGTAAAGACTCCTGCACCACCTCATCGCAGCGGGCTACGATCAACGGGCCCGGTGAGCGCCCGTGTGGCGGAGGAGACGGAAGGGGTGACGGTGGCGCGGCCCAGGATCAAGGACGTGGCGCAGCGCGCCGGGGTCTCCGAGAAGACGGTCTCCAACGTGATCAACGACTACGCCCATGTCTCGGAGCGGACCCGGGCGGTGGTGCGGCAGGCCATCGACGAGCTCGGCTACCGCATCAACCTGGCGGGACGCCACCTGCGCCGGGGCCGCACGGGCATCATCGCGCTGGTCCTGCCCGAGCTGGACTTCACCTACTTCGGGGAGCTGGCGCGGCATGTGATCAGCGAGGCGGAACGGCGCTCGCTGACCGTCCTGGTGCACCAGACCCTGGCGGACCGGCAGCACGAACTGACCGCGCTCGACGGATTCGGTTCGGATTTCGCCGATGGCCTGATCATGTCGCCGCTGGCCCTGACCGCGGAGGATGTGCGGGACCGGGACGGCACGCTGCCGGTGGTGCTGCTGGGCGAGCTGATCCAGGAGGGCGCCGACCATGTCGCCATCGACAATGTGCTGGCCGCCCGCGAGGCGACCGAGCATCTGATCGGCCTGGGCCGCCGCTCCATCGCCACGGTGGGCGGCCGGTATCTGAGCGGGGGCGACGTGCCGACCACCGGAACCGCGCTGATCAGGTCGCGCGGCCACCGGGAGGCCCTGAGGGCGGCGGGCCTGCCCTACGACCCGGGGCGGGTGATCGCGGTGCGGCAGTTCCGCACGCCGGACGGCGCCGCCGCCGTCGACCGCCACCTCGACGAGGGCCACCGGCCGGACGCGCTGCTCTGCCTCAACGACCAGATGGCGCTGGGCGCGCTCCGGGCGCTGCACCGGCGCGGGGTGCGGGTCCCCGAGGACGTGGCGGTCGTCGGCTTCGACGACATCGAGGCGGGCCGTTTCAGCGTGCCGTCGCTGACCACGGTCTCGCCGGACAAGGCGGAGGTGGCCCGGGTGGCGGTGGAGTTGCTGGTGCGCCGCATCGAGGAGCGGGCGGACGGGTCACCGCCCTCGGACGGCCGGACCACCCCGCAGAACCACGTGGTCCCCCACCACCTGGTGGTGCGCGAGAGCACGGCGGGCCGCGGGACCTGAGCCGGGCCCGGCCGGTGGCGTGCGGCGGTCGCCCTCGCCGTGCTCGCCGCCTCGGGGCGCGGGCGCGGTGGCGCCCAACGCGCGGCGGGCGGCGGCCGTCGCGGTCGGGGGGACGCTGCCGCCACCGAGGGCGAGACCTCGGTCCGGATCGACACCCCGTCCTCACCGGTGGCCCGCCCACGCCCCGAGAGCGCCGGGCCACTTCTTCCCGATTGGCCCGAGCCGGTTCGGGCGGCGGGGCCCTACCGTCGGGCCATGCGCCTTCGGATCATCGATGCCTTCACCGACCGGCCGTTCGCCGGGAACCCCGCCGCCGTCTGCCTGTTGACCTCGGACGACTGGCCCGAGGAGGCGTGGATGCAACGGGTCGCCGCCGAGCTGAACCTCTCCGAGACGGCCTTCGCCCACCCGCTCCCCGACGGCGGGGAGGCGGACTGGGCGCTGCGCTGGTTCACGCCCACCGTAGAGGCCAATCTCTGCGGCCATGCCACTTTGGCCACCGCGCACGCGCTGCGCGAGGACGGCGCGATCGCGGGGGACGGTGCCGTGGTCCGGTTCGCCAGCCGAGGGGGCCCGCTGACCGCCCGGGTGCGGGAGGACGGCTCCCTCACGCTGGACTTCCCCGCGGCGGCGTGCGTGGAGGCGCCGGCGCCCGAGGGCCTGGCCGAGGCCCTCGGCGCCGAGCCCGCCGCGGTCCTCTCCACCGGCCGCCTCGCCCATCTGGTCGCGGTGCTGCCCGAGGAGACGGGCGTCCGGACCCTGGCGCCCGACCTGGCGGCGCTGGAGCGGATGTCGCGCGGCGCGGGCGTGCGCGCGGTGACCGCCCCCGCCGCCGCCTCGGACCCGGGGCGCGGCTACGACTTCGTGTCGAGGGTCTTCGCACCGGCGGCCGGAATCCCGGAGGACCCGGTCACCGGCAGCGCCCATACGGCCCTGGCCCCCTACTGGTCGGCGCGGCTCCGCCGGGGCGACCTGACGGGCTTCCAGGCGTCGGCCCGCGGCGGCCTGGTCCGCACCGCCCTCCACGGCGACCGCGTGCACCTCACCGGCCGGGCCGTGACGGTCGTCGACGGGACACTGCACGCGACGCCCTGAGCGCGCCGGGGCCGGGGCGGCCCGCACCGGCCGGTCGCGGTCCGCGCGGGCGGCCGGTGCGGGCC
>NZ_LAVK01000318.1 GCF_001083795.1 Streptomyces sp. SBT349 | reverse complement strand
GGTGGGGAGGTCTGGGGGGCCTCGCCCGCCTCCGGGTGGGTGTGAATCAGCTCGGAGGCGGACGGGGCGGTTTATGGGTGGCCGCGGGGTCGCGCGGCCAGGAGATGGGCGGGCAGGTCCCGCTCGTACTGGTCCGCGCGGGCCATGCCGTAGATGCGGTTGATGCAGTCGTCGCAGGCGTAGGCCGCGGCGGATGCGTCTCCGGCCACGCCGCGGACGGTGACGGGCCCGATCCAGGTGACGGCTTGCATTTCCTCCGGGTCGCAGCCGAGCCAGCAGCGGCCCTCGATGCGTTTTTGGGTGCGGCGTCCGGGGTCGGGGAGTAGCAGGTTGATGCGCTCGTTCACGACTCACCTCCGGGCGCGGCTTCGCATGGGGGGTCGCAGGCCCACAGTTCGAGTCCGGCGTTGTTCTCGTCCTGGCTCGGGTTGAGGCGCCGCATGCCGGGGAGCATGGCGTGATCGCACCAGGCGCAGGCCCAGCCCGTGGCCTGGTCCTGGGATAGCCCGTCCAGTGGGGGGAGCGGATCGGCGTCCGTCGGCGCGGTCATCGTGCGGCCTTGGTGGCGGGCGTGGCCGGGAGTCCGGCGCGGGCGGCGGTGCGCAGGTCGGCGACGGCGGTGCGGGCCTGGTCGTGCGCGGCGTGCAGTTCGTCCGTGCTCGCCGCGCGGTTCTTCGTGCGGGTGGCGGCGTCCATCAGCCGGGCGACGGGCGCGATGAGGTCGGGCCGGTCGCCCACCTCGGCGAGTCGCGTCACCAGGTCCGCGGGCACGATGTCCGGGTAGGTCATGCGGGTGCCGCGGGAGCCGATGGGGTGCAGCGCGAACGGGATCAGGCGCCCGGCGATCAGACAGGTCCGGCAGGCGTAGTACGTCCAGCCCGGCCCGCTGTTCCCGTCCACGATGGCGACCGGGGTCAGCGGCGGCACCACGTCCCGGCACGTGGAGCACCGCGGCATCACCGCGTGCCCCCCGGGCAGGAGTGCAGCGCGAACGACTCCACCCTGTCGTCGCAGCGGGGGCACTGCTCAGATGGCACCACGGGGGGGCAGGTGCGCCCGTCGATGAGAGTCGGAGGGTCGTCGCTCAGCGGGGGCGGCGCGGTGATGGGGTCCGGGCCGTGCCAGTCCGGCCCGTGGCCCGCGCTCGCGTTCGCGATCTCGCGGCGGCGCACCCGCTGACCGGGGGTCCTGAAGGGGGTAGGCATGATCGGCTCCTGTGACGTGTCGTGTACGGACCGTCGGGATGTGCCGATGAACGTATGCCTGTGAAAGGGCAGCTCTCAATAGTAGTTTGACTGTCCGTCACGACGAAGTATCAGTTAGCTACATGGGCAGTCCGATGGCATCGGCGAGCTGCCGCATCTCCGGCGTGAGCGTCCTCCGCTTGGCCACGATGTCTCCCAGGATGTCCCGCGCGTACCGCTGGTTCGCCAACCAACTGGGCGCCGTAGCGTGGACATCGAGCAGCACATCCACGGCCTCCCCGTACTGCCTCAACGTGGTGTGCGCGCTGGCCACGTCGAGCCGGTGACGGTTCGAGTTCCCGTCCGACGGGGGCGCCTTCCGCTTCTTCCTCAGCCCTTCAGCGAGGTGCAACGCTTTGTCGGGCTGGTCCAGGATGATGTGAGTCTCCACCTGCTTGTGTGCCACTACGAGCGGCCCCCACCGATTCATGCGGCGCCCGTACCCGAGTTCCCGGCCGGTCATCACGGCGGCACCCTTCGCCATCCGGATGGCGGTCGCCGCTTCGCCTTCTCGATTGTCCCGGACCGCCGCAGCGGCAGCGTGTAGAAGCAGCCAGCCCCATGCCGCTAGGTCGTCCGGCGTCGCCCGCGAGACGCGCCGCGGTTCCAGGTCGTCCGCCCACCGGGTGGCCAGTTCCCGTGCCTCGGCCAGCATCCCCCGCCGCATCAGCAGCCAGCATCGCGTGGTGATGACCCCTGCTGCCGTCGCCGAGTCCGGCGCTTCGTCAAGGGCCCGCTCCAAGGCCATGTCGGCGGCGTCCCACTGGCGGACCTGCGTCAGCGCTGCCCCGGTGAAGTGGAGTGTGCGCGCTCGGAGTTCTCGGGCCGCGTTCTCGTCACCTAGCGCCTCCGCGTTGCGGAGGAGTCCCGGCAGGTCCGCGGCGAGCGCGGCGTGATCGTCCGCGAAGTAGGTAGTTCGTGCAGCCTGAAGGTCTTCTTCGACGCTGGCTACTGTGGGTTCGTCGAGCAGCAAGTCACTGATGTGGGGTTGCTCAACTGCCCGCTGAACGGGGCGCCAGGCGTCGCCGGAGCCGAGTTGCGGCACGGGGTCCTCCTGGCGGGCGGCGAGCTTGCTGGTGGGCACGCGCAGCACAACCGCGAGCTTCCGGAAGGTACCCATCCGGGGAGCGCCGCTCGTCCCCTGCTCAATGCTGCGGATGGTGGCCACCGATACCCCGGAGGAGGCGGCCAGTCCCTTCTGGCTGAGGCCGCGCCGCTTGCGCGTTTCTCGCAGGCGTGCGCCGATACCCTCTGTGGGCATGTCGGTGTGGTCGGGCATACTGACTCCCGTTATTCCGTTTGGACTCGACACCTGGACGGTACTCCCGCCGCTGGCGGGAGGAATAGCGAGCGGCCCCCCATCACCCTGCGGTGACGGCGGGGCCGTTGTGCTTGGGGCATGACGAGACACTCCAATGCACGCCGCCGGCGAGAGGGGCGGACTCGGCGTTCTGCTACTCCGAAAGCCAGTTCCACTTCCATGCGGGCAACACCTGGACGCACCTCGGGAAGACTCGGGCCGCCGCGCGGGAGCACGCACGCGCGCTGGAGCTGTATCCGGCGAGTGACCACATGGACCGCACCCTCGTGCGTCTGGACCAGGCGATGTGCATGGTCGCGGACCAGGATCCCGCCGCCGCTGCCGCGCATGCCACCAGCGCGCTCGTCGGGCTTCCGACTGAGCACAGGAGCGCTTTGATCATCTACCGTGCCGAGCAACTCGCCGATAGCGTGCCCCGGACGGCACGGCAGGTTCCCGAGGTCCGAGGGCTGCGCGAGGTCCTGGCTCTGCCCGCCGGTACGGAGGGATGAGACGACGTGGTGACGATCGGCCGGGCGACCGTGGAGGACGCCGCGGTGGTCTCCGGCATCATCGGGGAGATCGCGGCCTACTACGGCGGCGAGGACATACCCGGGGACATGGACCGGATCGAGGCCGTGCTCCGGAGTGACGTGCCCGGCATCACGATTCTCCTGGCGCGCGACGACGGTGGCGTTCTCGGACTTGCCTCGTACTCCTTCCTGTGGCCCGCGGCAGGCAGCGACCACAGCCTGTACCTCAAGGAGCTGTTCGTGAGGGAAACCGCTCGCAGGAAGGGTGTCGGGGCCGCGCTGATGGCGGCCTTGTCGAAGGCCGCGGCGAACGCCGGGTGCTCGCGCGTCGAATGGACGGCCGACCGCGACAACCCCAGCGCCCTGGCCTTCTACGAGGCACTTGGCGCACGGCAGACGACCGGCAAGGTCTTCTACCGCGTGCAGGCTGCATGACCGACCCCGTCCACGGCGGCTACACCCTCCCCCGGGCGCTCCACCTCCTGGACCGGGTCTGCGGGGCCGCCGGTCTGGATCCGCGTGGCGCGATACTGCTGCGCGGGCAGACGAACGCGGTCTTCCGGCTGGCCGCGCATCCGGTCGTCGTCAAGATCGCCCGCGTGGGAACGGGAACGGAGGAGGTCCGGCGGACGGTGCTGTTCGTCCGGTGGCTGATGGACCGGGGGTTTCCGACGGTCCCGCTGTACCGCCCGGAGCTCCAACCGGTCCTGGTCGGAGGGGAGTCGGCCACGCTGTGGCGGTACCTTCCGCAGCCGCCGCAGGCCGTTCCCGCGGAGGCCCTGGCGAAGCCGCTCAGCACGTTGCACAGCCTTGCCTCCCCGCCCGTCGCTCTTGGGCCGCTGGACGTCTGCGCAGCCGTCCGCTCCTCCCTGAACGGCACGGCCATCCTGGACGACGGTGACCTGGGCTTCCTCCGCGAGCGCGCCGACGCACTCGAAGGCGCCCTGCGGGGCGTCACCTACGAGCTGCCGGAGGGGATCCTCCAGGGTGACCCGCAGCACGGGAACGCCCTGCACGACGGGGACGGCGCCGTGCTGTGCGACTGGGACAACGTCTGCACGGGCCAGCCCGAGTGGGACCTCGCAACGATCGAGGTCCACTGCCGCCGGTTCGGCTACGGCGCCGAGCACTACCGTCGCTTCGCCGAGACCTACGGCTGGGACGTCACCGCCTGGTCCGGACACCCGGTCCTGCGTGACCTGCGTGAACTCCGCATGGTCGCGACCATGCGGAGTTCACGCAGGTCACGCAGGACCGGGTGTCCGGACCAGGCGGTGACGTCCCAGCCGTAGGTCTCGGCGAAGCGACGGTAGTGCTCGGCGCCGTAGCCGAACCGGCGGCAGTGGACCTCGATCGTTGCGAGGTCCCACTCGGGCTGGCCCGTGCAGACGTTGTCCCAGTCGCACAGCACGGCGCCGTCCCCGTCGTGCAGGGCGTTCCCGTGCTGCGGGTCACCCTGGAGGATCCCCTCCGGCAGCTCGTAGGTGACGCCCCGCAGGGCGCCTTCGAGTGCGTCGGCGCGCTCGCGGAGGAAGCCCAGGTCACCGTCGTCCAGGATGGCCGTGCCGTTCAGGGAGGAGCGGACGGCTGCGCAGACGTCCAGCGGCCCAAGAGCGACGGGCGGGGAGGCAAGGCTGTGCAACGTGCTGAGCGGCTTCGCCAGGGCCTCCGCGGGAACGGCCTGCGGCGGCTGCGGAAGGTACCGCCACAGCGTGGCCGACTCCCCTCCGACCAGGACCGGTTGGAGCTCCGGGCGGTACAGCGGGACCGTCGGAAACCCCCGGTCCATCAGCCACCGGACGAACAGCACCGTCCGCCGGACCTCCTCCGTTCCCGTTCCCACGCGGGCGATCTTGACGACGACCGGATGCGCGGCCAGCCGGAAGACCGCGTTCGTCTGCCCGCGCAGCAGTATCGCGCCACGCGGATCCAGACCGGCGGCCCCGCAGACCCGGTCCAGGAGGTGGAGCGCCCGGGGGAGGGTGTAGCCGCCGTGGACGGGGTCGGTCATGCAGCCTGCACGCGGTAGAAGACCTTGCCGGTCGTCTGCCGTGCGCCAAGTGCCTCGTAGAAGGCCAGGGCGCTGGGGTTGTCGCGGTCGGCCGTCCATTCGACGCGCGAGCACCCGGCGTTCGCCGCGGCCTTCGACAAGGCCGCCATCAGCGCGGCCCCGACACCCTTCCTGCGAGCGGTTTCCCTCACGAACAGCTCCTTGAGGTACAGGCTGTGGTCGCTGCCTGCCGCGGGCCACAGGAAGGAGTACGAGGCAAGTCCGAGAACGCCACCGTCGTCGCGCGCCAGGAGAATCGTGATGCCGGGCACGTCACTCCGGAGCACGGCCTCGATCCGGTCCATGTCCCCGGGTATGTCCTCGCCGCCGTAGTAGGCCGCGATCTCCCCGATGATGCCGGAGACCACCGCGGCGTCCTCCACGGTCGCCCGGCCGATCGTCACCACGTCGTCTCATCCCTCCGTACCGGCGGGCAGAGCCAGGACCTCGCGCAGCCCTCGGACCTCGGGAACCTGCCGTGCCGTCCGGGGCACGCTATCGGCGAGTTGCTCGGCACGGTAGATGATCAAAGCGCTCCTGTGCTCAGTCGGAAGCCCGACGAGCGCGCTGGTGGCATGCGCGGCAGCGGCGGCGGGATCCTGGTCCGCGACCATGCACATCGCCTGGTCCAGACGCACGAGGGTGCGGTCCATGTGGTCACTCGCCGGATACAGCTCCAGCGCGCGTGCGTGCTCCCGCGCGGCGGCCCGAGTCTTCCCGAGGTGCGTCCAGGTGTTGCCCGCATGGAAGTGGAACTGGCTTTCGGAGTAGCAGAACGCCGAGTCCGCCCCTCTCGCCGGCGGCGTGCATTGGAGTGTCTCGTCATGCCCCAAGCACAACGGCCCCGCCGTCACCGCAGGGTGATGGGGGGCCGCTCGCTATTCCTCCCGCCAGCGGCGGGAGTACCGTCCAGGTGTCGAGTCCAAACGGAATAACGGGAGTCAGTATGCCCGACCACACCGACATGCCCACAGAGGGTATCGGCGCACGCCTGCGAGAAACGCGCAAGCGGCGCGGCCTCAGCCAGAAGGGACTGGCCGCCTCCTCCGGGGTATCGGTGGCCACCATCCGCAGCATTGAGCAGGGGACGAGCGGCGCTCCCCGGATGGGTACCTTCCGGAAGCTCGCGGTTGTGCTGCGCGTGCCCACCAGCAAGCTCGCCGCCCGCCAGGAGGACCCCGTGCCGCAACTCGGCTCCGGCGACGCCTGGCGCCCCGTTCAGCGGGCAGTTGAGCAACCCCACATCAGTGACTTGCTGCTCGACGAACCCACAGTAGCCAGCGTCGAAGAAGACCTTCAGGCTGCACGAACTACCTACTTCGCGGACGATCACGCCGCGCTCGCCGCGGACCTGCCGGGACTCCTCCGCAACGCGGAGGCGCTAGGTGACGAGAACGCGGCCCGAGAACTCCGAGCGCGCACACTCCACTTCACCGGGGCAGCGCTGACGCAGGTCCGCCAGTGGGACGCCGCCGACATGGCCTTGGAGCGGGCCCTTGACGAAGCGCCGGACTCGGCGACGGCAGCAGGGGTCATCACCACGCGATGCTGGCTGCTGATGCGGCGGGGGATGCTGGCCGAGGCACGGGAACTGGCCACCCGGTGGGCGGACGACCTGGAACCGCGGCGCGTCTCGCGGGCGACGCCGGACGACCTAGCGGCATGGGGCTGGCTGCTTCTACACGCTGCCGCTGCGGCGGTCCGGGACAATCGAGAAGGCGAAGCGGCGACCGCCATCCGGATGGCGAAGGGTGCCGCCGTGATGACCGGCCGGGAACTCGGGTACGGGCGCCGCATGAATCGGTGGGGGCCGCTCGTAGTGGCACACAAGCAGGTGGAGACTCACATCATCCTGGACCAGCCCGACAAAGCGTTGCACCTCGCTGAAGGGCTGAGGAAGAAGCGGAAGGCGCCCCCGTCGGACGGGAACTCGAACCGTCACCGGCTCGACGTGGCCAGCGCGCACACCACGTTGAGGCAGTACGGGGAGGCCGTGGATGTGCTGCTCGATGTCCACGCTACGGCGCCCAGTTGGTTGGCGAACCAGCGGTACGCGCGGGACATCCTGGGAGACATCGTGGCCAAGCGGAGGACGCTCACGCCGGAGATGCGGCAGCTCGCCGATGCCATCGGACTGCCCATGTAGCTAACTGATACTTCGTCGTGACGGACAGTCAAACTACTATTGAGAGCTGCCCTTTCACAGGCATACGTTCATCGGCACATCCCGACGGTCCGTACACGACACGTCACAGGAGCCGATCATGCCTACCCCCTTCAGGACCCCCGGTCAGCGGGTGCGCCGCCGCGAGATCGCGAACGCGAGCGCGGGCCACGGGCCGGACTGGCACGGCCCGGACCCCATCACCGCGCCGCCCCCGCTGAGCGACGACCCTCCGACTCTCATCGACGGGCGCACCTGCCCCCCCGTGGTGCCATCTGAGCAGTGCCCCCGCTGCGACGACAGGGTGGAGTCGTTCGCGCTGCACTCCTGCCCGGGGGGCACGCGGTGATGCCGCGGTGCTCCACGTGCCGGGACGTGGTGCCGCCGCTGACCCCGGTCGCCATCGTGGACGGGAACAGCGGGCCGGGCTGGACGTACTACGCCTGCCGGACCTGTCTGATCGCCGGGCGCCTGATCCCGTTCGCGCTGCACCCCATCGGCTCCCGCGGCACCCGCATGACCTACCCGGACATCGTGCCCGCGGACCTGGTGACGCGACTCGCCGAGGTGGGCGACCGGCCCGACCTCATCGCGCCCGTCGCCCGGCTGATGGACGCCGCCACCCGCACGAAGAACCGCGCGGCGAGCACGGACGAACTGCACGCCGCGCACGACCAGGCCCGCACCGCCGTCGCCGACCTGCGCACCGCCGCCCGCGCCGGACTCCCGGCCACGCCCGCCACCAAGGCCGCACGATGACCGCGCCGACGGACGCCGATCCGCTCCCCCCACTGGACGGGCTATCCCAGGACCAGGCCACGGGCTGGGCCTGCGCCTGGTGCGATCACGCCATGCTCCCCGGCATGCGGCGCCTCAACCCGAGCCAGGACGAGAACAACGCCGGACTCGAACTGTGGGCCTGCGACCCCCCATGCGAAGCCGCGCCCGGAGGTGAGTCGTGAACGAGCGCATCAACCTGCTACTCCCCGACCCCGGACGCCGCACCCAAAAACGCATCGAGGGCCGCTGCTGGCTCGGCTGCGACCCGGAGGAAATGCAAGCCGTCACCTGGATCGGGCCCGTCACCGTCCGCGGCGTGGCCGGAGACGCATCCGCCGCGGCCTACGCCTGCGACGACTGCATCAACCGCATCTACGGCATGGCCCGCGCGGACCAGTACGAGCGGGACCTGCCCGCCCATCTCCTGGCCGCGCGACCCCGCGGCCACCCATAAACCGCCCCGTCCGCCTCCGAGCTGATTCACACCCACCCGGAGGCGGGCGAGGCCCCCCAGACCTCCCCACC
>NZ_LAVK01000317.1 GCF_001083795.1 Streptomyces sp. SBT349 | reverse complement strand
CCCCCGCCCCCGCCTGCGGTCGGCGGGGGCGTCGGCAGCGCGGCGGCCCCGTCCAGCGCGCCCGGCGCGGGGCGGCTCGCCGCGCCCGAGGCCGTCGCCTCCTGCATGGCGCGCAACGCGTCGAACGTCAGCACGCGCCGGGAGCGTTCGGCATCCCTGCGGCGCACGGTGGCGCCGGGGCGCTCGGGCCCTGACTCACGCGCCCCCGACCAGGGCAGCGGCACCACCGCGAAGACGCCCTCCTCCTCGCCCCGCACCCCCAGCAGCCGGGCCAGCCGCTCCTCGTCGAACCAGAGCGCGGGCTCCACCGTCACGCCCCTGGCGCGCAACCACATCCGCCAGGTGCCGAGCAGCGCACCCAGGTCCATGGAGACGGCGTGGAAGGAGAAGCTGTTGTACTTGAACGCGTTCTGCCAGTACTTGATCCCCAGCACCAGGTACTGGTCGGTCGGCGGCCCCGGTGGGTCCTCGCCCAGCGCGGCCCGCACCTCGCCCGTCACATCGCCGGTCAGCAGCCGCCGCATCGCGTGGTGGCGGGCCGAGTAGGCGTGGATCCCGGGCGGCGCCGGGTCGCTGGCCCCCGACACCCAGTAGACGGCCACCGGGTACAGGCCGCCGCCCGACGCGGTGCCCCGCGACCAGTTGGCCAGCGGGTAGAACGGCAGCGCGTCCAGGTCGGTGTTGGCCTGCACCCCGAGCCGCCGCCCGGTGAGCCCGTAGGAGTCGCGCAGCAGTCCGGAGAGCAGGCCCCGGTCGCACGCGCCCCCTCCGCCCGGGTCCTCGCCCGGCGCGGGGGACAGGCCGCGGTCCACCGTCGCGCCGGCCGGGTAGTCCTCGCCCTCGGGCAGCGGCAGCAGCTCGGCGCCCGGGTAGTGCTTGGTCTTGCGCGGCCCGTCGGCCCAGTCGGGGACGAAGTCCACCGGTTCCATCGGGATCCGGCCGCGGTGCAGGATCGCGGTGGCGTAGTCATGGGCGTATCCCATGGTGAACCTCCTTGTCGGCCCTCGGGTCTGCTCGGTCGGCTCGGTCCGCGCCGGGGCCGGCGGTGGGGCCGGCGCTCGGGCCGGTGCCGGTCGTCACGGGAACGGGTGCGGGGCCGGGTTGAGGTCCGCCGGGGTCAGGTCGCGGTCGCGCAGGCCCGCCTCGCGCAGCGCCGTCCGCAGCCGGGGCATGCCCAGGGCCCGCTGCCGGGACCAGCCGAAGTCGATGGGCAGCAGCCCCGGCACGATGACGGAGACCGTCACCAGGCCCAGCTCCCGCTGGCCCGGCGCCGTCTGGTCCACCACGATCACCTCGAACCCGGCCGCGGTCACCGCCGCGACGCAGCGCTCCACGTCCTCGCGCAGGTCCTCGGAGACCGGCGGCACGGAACCGTCGCCGAACCGCTCGGCCAGCGCGTGCAGCGGCCGGATCTCCTCGCCCTCCCCGCCCAGCAGGAACGCGGCGTGCGCGCCCATCTCCGGCACGCCGTAGACCAGCGGGTGGTCGTGCAGCGCCGTCACCCGGTCGAAGTCCCCGGCCATCGCGCGCAGCCGCGGCTCGTCGGCGGCCGTGCGGCCCGGCAGGTTGACGGCGTCGGTGGCGATCTCGCACAGCGCGGCGGCCAGCGCCGCCTCCGGGTCGAGCCCGGCGCCCGCGCCGAAGCACATCCGGCCGAGCCCCCCGTCCTCGCGGACCGCGACGCCGGTGACGACCGGGACGGGGAAGGTGATCCTGGTGTCGAAGAAGCGGGCCCGGTAGCCGTACATCGCCAGCCGGTCCACCATGGCGCGCGTAGCGGGCCGTTCGCTGGTGGCGGGGTCGAGCTCGGGCAGCGGCGCCCGCCCGTACCAGGCCAGCAGGAACGCGTCCCGCTCGATCACCTCCATCAGCCCGAAGTAGACGGCCTCCTCCAGGCAGCCGCCCGAGGCGCAGCCGTTGGAGCTCTCCTGCACGAAACGGTCGGCGAGGCCCGGGGCGTGGTAGTACGTCAGCACCTCGGGCACCAGCACCGGCCGCCCGGCGCCCATCGCCCAGCCCCACACCCAGGGCAGCTCGCGGTCGGTGCGGAACGGGGCGATCCCCGGGTTGGCGCGGTGGAACGCGTCCGCGTACAGGCCGCACTCGCGCGGGTCGAGCGCGTGCAGGCCCCCGGCGCGCAGCCCGTCCAGGCTGCCGGTGACCGCGGAGGCGCGGGCGCGGGGGCGCATCCCGGCATAGCGTTCGAGCCCTTCGAGGATCCCGACGCGGACGCTCCCCCGGAAGGTGTCGGTGTGCCCGCCCCAGAACGTCTCCCGCAGGTAGTCGCCCGAGCGCAGCGAGAAGCAGCCGATGGCCGCGGAGGTGGAGGTGGAGGAGACGTCGTGGACGACGGAGGGGCCGAGCGCCCCGCAGACCGGGTTGGCGTAGGCGTCGGTCGGCAGGTCGTAGGCGTCCAGGTCCCGCACGCGGAAGGTGCCGGCCCCGTGCTTGGGCGCCGCGCTCAGCGTCAGCGCCGCCGCCTCGGGCGTGTCCGGCTCGGCGTGCCCGCAGCGCGGGCACTCCGGATCGGGCAGCAGCGGGTAGCGGCGGACGGCGAGCGAGGCCAGGTCGACCAGGTGGACGGCGGGCCGCCCGCCGGGCGCGGCCAGCGCGGCGGCGGTCACGGCGGCGACCGCGTCGGCGGCGAACGGGGTGAGGTACGGGGTCGGCCCCGCCGCCCGCGTTCCCGAACCGAGTTCGAGGGCGTCCCTGAGCGCGGGCGAGCGCACCGACTGCCAGCGGCGTTCCAGGCAGCGCGCGCAGGGGCGCCCGCCGGGCGTGTCCCCGGCGCCCGGGAGCGGGCCGACGACCGCGTGGCGCCCGTAGATCCGCACCGGGACGGCGCCCTGCGGCGCGCGGTCCGGCGCGCGGTTCGCGCCGCCCGCCGCGAAGGCGTCGGCGACGCCGAGCGCGGCCACCTCCACGGCGGGGCGCCGCTCGGGCCAGGCGGCGAGCCCGGCCGCGACCAGCTCCCCGAACGCGCGGCAGGCATCCTCCACCACGGGATCCACCACGGGACCGGCCGGGCGACCAGCCGCGGGATCCGTGAGCGGGGCCGCCGCCGGGTCAGCGGTCCGCATCGGCGTCGCCCAGGGTGAGCAGGATCCGCGCGGTGTGCAGCCCGGCGGAGAGCAGGTCGGCGGGGGTGTCACCGGCGTGGAGCACGTCGCGGCCCGTCGCCCGCAGCCGGTCGAGCACCAGCGGGAAGGAGGCGGGCGCCGCCTCGCCGGCCACCCCGGCGGTGACCGTGACCGTCTCGGGCGCCAGGTCGGGCAGGAGCGGGTCGCCCGTGTCCGGCTCCTCGCCGGTCACGGCGGCCAGTTGAACGGCGCCGAGCAGGTCGCGCAGCGCGGCCACCTCGGCGGCCTCCCGGGTCAGGTCGCAGCCGACCGCCCAGCGGCGCGGACCGTCCCCCGCCGTCTCGCGGGCCAGGACCACATGGGCGCCGGAGTGCCGGGCCTCGCCCAGGTCGAGCAGCTCGGCCTCCGTTCCCAGGGTGGCGGCGGAGCGGCGCAGGAAGACCAGCTCCGGTCCCTCGCCCGCCGCGTCGAGCACGCCGACGCGTCCGCCGCCCCTGACCGCGCGCAGCAGCGCCTCCTGGGCCAGCGCCGACAGCAGCGCGTGCCCGGCCGCCTCGCCCGGCGTCGCCCCGGCGCCGAAGCCGCCCGAGCCCGCGAGCAGCAGCCGGTCGCGGTTGTGGGGGCCGAACGGGCGCAGCGCCGCCGTCGGCACCGCCAGCGGCTCCTTGGTCAGCAGCGAGGTGACCGCCGACCACGCCGCGATCCGGTCCGCCGTCCCGCCCTCCACGCCCCCGCCCGTGGCGAGCCGGCCCGGCAGCACCCGCGGCAGCTCGCCGGGACCGCCGGGCAGCGTGCGCGCCGGGACGCCGTGCTCGTTCCACACCCCGGCCGCGGCACGCAGCCCGCGCTGCCTGGCGCCGGCGAGGTGGTGCACGTCGAAGGCGGCGACGCGGCGGGGCCGTCCGGGCGCGGGCACCACCTCCACGCGGGTCACCTTCAACGGGGTCTGCGGCAGCGCCTCGTCGTCGTAGCGCGTGAAGACGCCGGTGTGCGGGCGGACCAGGGCGGCGCCGATCCGGTTGAGGTCGGCGACCAGCTCCTCCGCGTCGCGCGCCGACTCCACGGTCACCGTCCTGGCCAGGGACAGCTCACCCGGCGGCTCCTCGGCCGCCCCCGCCTCGCCCGTCCCCGCCGTGGCCCGCGCCCGGTCGGCCGCGGGCGCGCACAGGCGGCAGCGCGGGTGCGGGTGCAGCGGCTCGGCGACCACGTCCAGCGAGTCCAGGTCCTGGATGAGGACCTGGCCCTCGGTCTCCGGCGGCAGCGCCCCGGTGGCCGTGCGGAAGATCTCGTAGGCGAGGAGGTTCCCGACCATCGCGGCCACCGGACCGGCCAGCGACCCGCCGGGCGGGCCCTGCGCCGCGCTCGCCCCGCCCGCCACCTCGCTCCACAGCTCGGCGGCCGACGCCGGGTCCACGTTGGCGCCCAGGCGCAGCAGCGCGCACGACCAGCAGCCCGCGCTGTCCGCCGTCGAGCGCGGCCCGACCACGACCCGTTCCCCGAAGGTCCAGGCCGGGATCATCAGCTGGCCCGGCGCCAGGCCCGCGGCCAGCAGCGCGTGCGCGCGCACCGCCGCGTCCCGGCCGGTGACCACCACCACGTCGTGGTCGGGGAAGGAGTCGAGGCCCGGGGGCAGCCGGGTCAGCTCCACCGGGCAGCCGTCGCCCGCCAGCCCGGCCGCCTCCTCCTCGGCCGCCGGAGCCGGGCTCTCGGCGGCGATCGCCGCGTTGCCGTTGCGGACCAGGCCCAGCACGCACCAACGGGCCGTCTCGCTGTCGCCGAGCACCGCGACCCTGGTCCCCCTGAAGCGGGAGAACCGCTCCTCGGCGCCGTCACGGTAGTGGTCGACATAGGCGACCTGCGCCGCGAAGCGCCGGGCGACCTCCGGCGCGAGAACGGCCCCCTCACCGGGCCCCTCACCGGCCCCCCCGGCGGGCGCCACATCCCGGGCGAAGCCCCGCTCCAGGAGCGATCCGACCAGGGTGGCCACCATCGCCCGCTGCGCGTCGCCCACCCCGGCGCACAGGTCGGCCAGGCGCGCGCTGCCGTCCAGCCGGGGCACCAGCAGCGACGCGAACCGGTACGCGGTCCGCCCGGTCAGGTGGAAGCCGCCATCCGCGTTGTGGAACAGCACACCGCCGGGGGTCTGCGTGAACAGCACATCGCGCCGGACGCGCGGGCGGGTCCCGGCCAGGCGGTCGAACGCTTCTGCCATCCCTGTCACACTTTCTCTCTCGGTCGGACGCGGCCGTGGCCGCTGCGCGCGGCGTACAGCCGCAGCAGCTCGTGCACGCGGTAGGGGCCCGGGGGCCCGTCCTCCAACAGCCCGGCGTCCGCCAGCCGTTCGAGCACGTCCTCGGCCTCCGCGCCGGCGAAGCCGGGCAGACCGGCGCAGTCGCCGGCCACCACCACGGGCGACGGCAGCCGCCCGATCGTCAGGAACGCCTCGACCAGCCCGGGGCCGAGCCGGTCGAGGGCCGCGCCCAGCACCCTGCTGACCGACATCCCCGGGTCGTCGGTCAGCGCCAGGCTGCTCAGCGGGTCCTCGGACAGCCAGCGCACCCCGTCGGCGAGCGGCAGACCCGGCCGGGTCATCAGCCGGGCGGCGGCGATCAGCAGCGCCAGCGGGTGGTGCCCGCACCCGGCCGCCAGCTCCCGCGCCGCCGCGGGCTCGGCCGCCACCCGCTCGCCGCCGAGCACGGCGGCCAGCAGCTCCTGCGACTCCCGCGGCGCGAACGTCTCCAGCCGGTGCACCCGGCCGCCGTGCGTGGCGATCAGCCCGGCCAGCTTCCTGCGGCTGGTGATCAGGACGGCGCCCGCGGGGGCCGCCGCCAGCACGGGGCGCGCCTGCTCGGCGTCCGCCACGTCGTCGAGCAGCAGCAGCGCCCGGCCCGCGCCCGGCGCGGGCAGCGAGGCGCCCAGCTCCGCCGTCAGCTCGTCGGCGGGCCGCGGCTCCCCGTCGGGGCCCGTCATCCGCAGCAGCAGCCGCCCCCCGGGGAACGCGTCCCGCATCAGGTGCGCCACCTGCTGCGCCAGCGCGGTCTTGCCGATGCCCGGTGCCCCGCAGACCAGTTCGAGCGAGGAGCCGCCGCCCTCGGGACCCCGGCCCAGGCGGCCCACCAGGGCGGCGACCTCCCGCGCCCTGCCGGTGAACCACGGCACCGGCGGCAGCGTCGGCGCCACCGCCGCGGCCACCGCGGGCCCGGCCGCGGGACCCAGCTCCTCGCCGCGCAGGATCGCCAGTTCGAGGGCCTGGAGCGCGGCCGAGGGGCCGATGCCGAGCTCCCTGTCCAGGTACTCCTTGAAACGCCGGTACTCCGACAGCGCCTCGGTCTGCCGCCCCGCCCGGTACAGCGCCTCGATCAACTGCTCCCTGAACCGGCCGTGGTCGGGGTGCGCGCGGGTGTGGCCCCACAGCTCGACCAGCGCGGCGCCGTGCTGCCCGAGGGCCAGCTGGAGGTCGCAGGCGCGCTCCAGCGCGGCAAGGCGCTCCTCCACCAGCCGGGGCACCTCGTCCCGGTGCAGCGCCCCGGAGCGCACATTGGGCAGCGGCGCGCCCTGCCACAGGGCCAGGGCGGCGCGCAGCAGGGCGAGTTCGGTCTCCCGGTCGGTGTCGCGGCGGGAACCGGCCACCGTCTCGCGGAACTCGACCAGGTCCAGCGAGCGGGCGTCCGCGGTGATCCGGTAGCCGCCGGGCACCGCCTCGATGGGGGTGTCCAGCACCCCGTGCCGGGTGAACAGGCGGCGCAGCCGCAGGACACACGTCTGCAACGCGGCCCGCGCGGTGGCCGGCTGGGTGTCGCCCCAGACCATCCGCTGGAGATAGTCGGACGAGACCACGCTGTTGGAGTGCAGAAGGAGCGCCGCCAGCAGGTTGGCGGGCTTGGAGGGCTGGAGAACGACGGTCTCCGCGCCGTCGCTCATGCTGAGCGGCCCGAGCAAGTGGAACCGCATCGCGCGAGCCCCCCGAGGACGTCCGATGTACTGCGGGCCAGACGCTACCCGCGTAGCGAACAGGCGGGGAGGGGCTGCCGCGTCAGCTTGCTGCACGCCCCCGAGTCCGCTTGCTGCCACCCCCGGTGGTTTCCCCGGCGGGCGGCGGAAATGAGGGGTACCCGGGCGGGGCACCGGTTCCGGGCGGGCGACTACGATGGATCGCCAGGGCGCGAGCCACGCGAAACGGGGAATTTCGGCGCATGTCACCTCCGAGGTCATCCGAGCAGCCGACCGGGCGGACCACCGGACCGGCGGCCGGGGGCGCGATCCGGGTGGTCCTGGTCGAGGACCACGACATGGTGGCCGAAGCGATCGCGCTCGCGCTCGACCGGGCGGACGGCATCCGGGTCCTGGCGCGTTCCCGCTCGCTGGCCGAGGCCGTCGCCGACGCGCACCGCCTCGCCCCCGATGTCGTGGTGCTCGACCGCGGGCTCCCCGACGCGGACGGGATCGGCGGCATCGGGCGCCTCGGGAGCGCGGCCCCCGGCGCCCGCGTGCTCATCCTCACCGGCGAGGCCACGGCCGCCCTCGCGGCCCGCGTGGTGGAGGCGGGCGGCTCGGGTCTCGTGCTCAAGTCGGCGCGCCTCGACGAACTGGAGGACGCCGTACGGCGGGTGGCCGCGGGGGAGGTGGTCTTCAGCCGGAGCCTGCTGGGCGGGATCCTCGACCGGCTCTCGGGCCGCGCCGCCGGGGCCGGGGCCACCCTCACCCCGCGCGAGCGCGAGACGCTGCTGCTGTTCGCCGAGGGCCTGTCCACGGCCGAGATCGGCGAGCGCCTCTCCGTCGCGCGCAACACGGCACGCAACCATGTGCAGCACGTGCTGGAGAAGCTGGGTGCCCGCTCCAAGCTGGAGGCCCTCGCCATCGCCCGCCGCGAGGGCCTGCTCGACTGAGCGGCCCCCGCGGCGCCCCCCCGCGGGGCGCGCCGCCTGATGCATGCGCACCATGCGCCCTGGCGCGCCTGCGTCTCGCCCCCGCGTCCGGGCCCGGTGCACAGTGCGAGGATGGAATCGCCGGCCCCGGCGTTCGAAGCCGAGCTGGACCTGGCGGAAAGCGGCGCCAGCACCGCCCGCGCGCGGGCGTTCGCCCGTCAGCTGCTGCTCAGGCACGGCTATCGCGGCCTGGTGGACGATGTGGTCCTGGTCGTCTCCGAGTTGGTCGCCAACGCCCTGCGGCACGGCCGAGGGGCGCCCCGGCTGCGGCTGAGCGTCACGGCGGTCGGCGTCCGCGTGGAGGTCGCCGACAGCGGCCGGGAGCTTCCCGTCAGCCTCCCGCCGGGACCCCACGGCGGCAGGGGCCTGCACATGGTCGAACGGCTCGGCAGGCGGTGGGGGTTCGAGGACATGGGCCAGGGAAAGGGCCAGGGAAAAGTGGTGTGGTGCGAGCTGAGGGCGTAACGCGCGCGCCGCCCTGTGCCAGGCTCGTTCGCATGCCCCTCGGCCCACACGACCCCGCATCCGGCCCCCCGCCCGCCCCCGGACCCGAGCCCCGTCCCGGCGAGCCCGCCATCCAGCTGCTCGTCCAGGCGGTGGTGGAC
>NZ_LAVK01000316.1 GCF_001083795.1 Streptomyces sp. SBT349 | reverse complement strand
CGAGGGGGTCGGGCGCGGGGGGCAGGCCCAGGAGCCGGGCCAGGCGCGGCTCTTGGGCGAGCGTGGCGGCGGCGCGGTGCTCCGCGGCGTGGACGGCGGCGGCCGCCTGGGCAGCGTCGGCGGCGCGGGCGGCGGCAAGCTCGGCGGCGGCGTGCTCGGCCGCCGCGTGCCGGGCCTGCTCCGCGGTGCGGGAGGCGGTCTCCCTCGCGCTCTCCCAGGCGGCGACGGCCGCCTGCTCCGTGTCGCTCGCGGCGAGCGCGACGCGCGCCGGGTCGGCCTGCGGGGCCGCGCCGTCGAGCCGGCCGGCGCGCACCGCCTCCTCGGTCTCCTGCTCGACCTCGGCGAGGCGCTGGCGCAGGTGCTCGCTCTCGCTGCGGGCGCGCTGCGCCTCGGTGGCGGCGGCGGTGGCGTCCCGGTGGGCCGCCTCGGAGGCGGCCTGGAGGGCGGCGACGCGCTCCTCACCCTCGGCGGCGATCTCCTCGCCGGCCGCGGCCGCGGCGTGCAGGGCCCTGACCAGGGCGGCGGCGGCGCGGCCGCGGGCGGCGAGGGCGGGCGCGGCGTCGCGCTCGGCCTCGCGGATGGCGACGGCGACACGGGCGGAGCGGTCCGCTGCCGCGCGGTGGGCGAGGACCGTCTCGGCCGCCTGCCAGGAGGCGTGCAGGGTGCGGGCCTCGCTCAGCTCGCGGCGCTGGGCGGCGGCGGCCTTCTCGGCGGCGGCCAGGGCGAGCGAGGCGTGCCGGTAGTCCATCTCGGCCGCGGTGCGGGCGGCATGCACGCGGGCGCGCTCGGTGTCCGTGACGGTGGCCGCCGCGGCGGCGGCGCGGTCGGCGAGCTCCGCGGCGCGGGCCCGTTCCGCCAGGCCCCGGGCGGCGAGGCGCTGGGCGAGGGACCGGGTGCGGCGCCCGGCGGCGGTGTGCACGGCGCGGGCCGACTCCCGCTCTTCCGCGGCCTCGGTGACGCGGGCCAGCAGGTCGAGCGACCCGGCGGTGAACTCCCGTTCGGCGGTGAGCTCGGCACGGCGGCCGAGCTTGTGGGCGAAGCCGTGCACGAGGTCGGCGAGGCCGTCGGTGTCGCGGGTGTCGGTGACGGCGCGGAGCAGCAGGTCGGTGAAGTCCGCGTCGTTCTTCACGGAGAAGAGGCCCGCGGCCTCTCCCTCGTCGGCGTTCATCTCCCGCTGGTACCGGAAGAGTTCGGGGTCGAGGCCGAGGCGGCCCAGGTGGTCGACCCACCGCTCGTGGACCTCCTCCCAGACCACGTCCAGGTGGGGGTACGCCTTGCCCGTCTCGGTCAGGACGTCGCGGAAGCCCTTCATGGTGCGGCGGCGTCCCCTGGCGCCCGAGGTGCCGTCCTCGGCGGCGGCGGGGGGCCGCAGGACGGTGGACTCCGCGACCGGCAGCGAGTCCAGGCTCATGCCGGGGCCGGGCCGGAACGAGTACCACGCCTCGGCGAACCTCCGCGGGTCGCTGGAGACCTGGCGTCCGCGCCACTCGCTGACCTTGCCGACCACGACCGTCTCGCCGGTCAGGGTGTGCTGCCACTCCAGCGCGACATGGCCGCAGTCGTCGGCGAGGAGGAACTTGCGCAGCACGCCGGAGCTGGCGCCGCCCAGGGTGTTGCGGTGGCCGGGGAGCATCACCGAGAAGATGAGCTTGAGCAGCACCGACTTGCCGCCGCCGTTCTCCAGGAAGAGCACACCGGCCGGGGCGGGGCGGCGCGGGGGGCCGACGGG
Organism: Streptomyces sp. SBT349; assembly: GCF_001083795.1. Taxonomy (GTDB): domain Bacteria; phylum Actinomycetota; class Actinomycetes; order Streptomycetales; family Streptomycetaceae; genus Streptomyces. The sequence continues at coordinate 6,890 of NZ_LAVK01000316.1, read as the reverse complement.
CTCCTCCTCGAAGAAGTCCGCCTGGGCGGGCGCGGGCCGCGGCACCGGGTCCCCGACGCCGCGCAGGTCGAGGACGGTGTCGGCGTAGCGGGCGCCGGCCGGCCCGATGGAGTAGAGGCGGATCCGGGACAGCTCGTACATGGCGGGGTCTCTCGGGAGGCTGTGAACGTGGGTCGGTGGCCGGGCTCAGCGGTGGAACGGGAGGCCGGCCCCGTCCACCAGGTCGAGGGAGTCGCCGGCGGCGGGCAGCAGCGCGCCGGCGCCGTCGGCGGCCGGGACGATGCCCAGGCCGAGCAGTTCGGACATGGCGGCGCCCGCTGCCATGTCCCTGACCTGGAGCTGGTAGCGGGCGGTGGTGCGGTAGGCGCCGCCCGCGTCGTCGCCCGTGCGCTGGAGGAAGCCGGAGTCGGCGAGGAACGCGACGGCCTTGCCGACGATGCCGGTGGTGGAACCGGCCAGGCGGCGGGCGTCCTTGGTCGCGCCGGTGGTGCTGCGCCGGGCGTACACGCGCCAGGCCGCTTCGAGGCCGGGGGCGCCGGTGGCCGGGTCGGTGTTCTCTCCCTGCTCGGCGGCGCGCTCCTCCAGGCGGCGGCACGCCTGGCGGACGAACGCCTCGACGCCGTTGACCGTGATCCGGCCCAGGTAGCCGTCGTCGGCGAGGTCGGCGGGGCGCGGGAACGCCAGGGCGGCGACGGCGAGATGGGCGAGGCCGTGCAGGAACCGGTCGGCGGTGTCGGCCGTGGTGCGGCGGGCGTACTCGCCCATGCGGACGGCGAAGACCGAGTCCTCGGCGGCGGCGACGGCCATGCCCGCCCGGGCGGAGACCTCCAGGACGACGAGGCCGAGCCCGGTGGCGACGGCGTCGGCGAGCCGGGCGAAGGGGGGCTCCTCCTGGTAACGCCGCAGGAGCGCCGCGTACTCGGCGTCGCGGGCGGGGGCCAGCTTGGGCTGGAGGCCGAACGAGACCAGCCGGGCGGCGTCGGCGACGTCCGCCGGGGTGGGCGGGGGGGTCGCGGGGGTGCGGTCCGGCTCGGCGGCCGGACGGGCCTCGGTGTCGGTCACGGTGCCTCCCGGGTCGGTGCGGAGCCCGCGCCCGCGGCCGTGTCGGCGCCGGCGAGCGGGAGCGGGGCGGTGGCGAGCAGCGCGGTACCGACGACCAGGTCGGCGCCGCCGAAGTCGGGGTCGGCCAGCTCGGTGCCGTCGTCCACGGCGAACAGCAGCCGCGGCTCGCCCTGGCGGTGGGCGGTGCCGACCGGTGGGCTCGCGGCGTGCACGGCGAGCAGGGCGACGAGGTAGGGAAGGTCGGGGTCGGCGCGGCGGGCCTCGGCGAGCAGCCCGGAGAGGCGGCGCGGGGCGTCCTCGGGGAGCTGGAGCAACTCCAGGGCGGCGGAGAGCTGTTCGTCGCTGAACCGGCTGTCGTCCGGGGTGGCGACGAGGTCGGGCTCGGGGAGCTCGGCACCCAGGTGCTCGCGCGGCGCGGGCGGGGTGAGCAGCAGCTCGGTGAGGTCGGCCAGGCGGACGGCGCCCGGCGGGCGGGGCCCGGTCCCCCGGGCGAAGAAGGCGTCGGTGACGCGGGTGGACCGCTCGACGGGCAACGGCAGCAGGGGCGCGAGCAGGTGGCCGTAGAGGTCGATGCCCGCGCGGGCCTCGGGCCGGGCGAACGCCTGCCGGTCCTGCTCGGCGCGGAAGAGCGGCCCGGCCTCCAGCAGGCGGCTCTGGAGGCGGGTGTGGCGGCGGATGCAGTCCTTGACGATGTCGACGAGCTCGGCGGCCCGGAGCTTGTGGCCCGTGTCGACGGCCTCGTCGCGGGCGCGGCGGATGTTGGTGAGGATCGCGTTCTCGTGGCGGTAGCGGTCGGCGATGTGGTCCAGGGCCTCGGTGATGAGGTCGGGGACGGTGCGCAGCCAGTCGACGGCGCGGACGTCGCGGCGGGTGGTCTCCAGGGTGCGGCGCAGGGTCTCCGCGTACTGCACGGTGCGGTACCTGGCCTGCTCGGCGGCGAGTTGGGCGTCGGCGAGGCGGCCCCGGCTGATGAGCACGTCGAGCTTGACCTCGGCGGCGATCTGGGCGCTGGTGACGTCCGTGTCCAGGGCGCCGACCAGCACGTTGACCGCCTCGTCCGTGGTGCGCAGATAGACCCCGCCGCCGGGTCCGGGGACCTCCTCGATGAGCTTGAAGTCGTAGTCCCTGCGGATGTAGGCGCCGTCCTGGCCGAAGGTGCCGTAGACGGCGCGGAAGCCGCGGTCGACGCTGCCGACGTTGATCAGGTTGTCCAGGACCCAGCGGGCGACGCGCTCGTGCTCGGCCGCGGGGCGGCGGGGGGCCTGGGCGGCGACGCGGGGCAGGAGCCTGGCGACGATCTCCTCATGGTCGGCGCCGGTGTCGAAATCCATGCTGAGGGTGACCAGGTCGATGGCGGCGAGCGCCACCTCGGCCATGGCGTAGGTGCCGTACTCGCCCGCGAGGTTCGCCTTGCGGGCGTCGAGGTCGTGGAGCGGGGCGGTGCAGGCCAGGGCCCTCAGCCGCCGGGCGAGTCCCTCGTCGGCGGCCGGGCCCGGGGCGGGCCCGCCGGGGCCCGCCTGTCTCGTCGCCTGGTCACGTGCGGTCACGGGGCACACCTTAGGCGGTCCCACTGACAACGCCCGCCCGCCGCCCGGCCGCCGGAGCCGGAGGGGACCTGGCCGACAAAGGGGGTGGGCAGGAGCGGGCTAGACCGGGTTCATCAGCTGTTCGGTCCAGATGGTCTTGCCGCTGACGGTGTAGCGGCTGCCCCAGCGGTGGGCCAGCTGGGCGACGAGGAACAGGCCGCGGCCGCCCTCGTCCGTGGGGCGGGCGCGGCGCAGGTGCGGCTGGGTCTCGCTGGGGTCGGACACCTCGCAGATGAGGGAGTCGTCGCGGATCAGCCGGAGCCCGACGGGTCCCCCGGCGTAGCGGATGGCGTTGGTGACCAGCTCGCTGACGATCAGTTCGGTGGCGAAGGCGAGGGCGCCGAGGTCCCAGTCCTTCAGCTGGCCGAGGACGGCGTCGCGGGCCTGCCCGACGACGGCCGGGTCAGCGGGGAACTCCCAGTCGGCCGTGGTGTCCTCGGGCAGCGCGTGGACGCGGGCGGCGAGCAGCGCGACGTCGTTGGCGGGGGAACGGCCGGGGAGCAGGGCGTCGAGCACGGAACGGCCGACGGTGGCCGGGGGGTCGCACGCCTCGGCCCCCGCGGTGACGCGCTCGCGCAGCAGCGCGAGGCGGTGCTCGCGGCCCTCCTCGCTGCCGTCCTCGGGCTCACCGGAATGGGCGACGAGCTGCTCGCTGAAGAACAGCAGCAGGCTGCCGGGTTCGAGGTGGAGGCGGATGCTCTCGAAGGGGGTGCCGCCGATGCCGAGCGGGGGGCCGGGTCTCAGGCCCACCTCACGGGCCGGTGCGCCGGGGCGGGCCAGGATGGGCGGGACGCGGCCCGCTCCGGCCATGGTGCAGTTGCCGGTGACCGGGTCGTAGACGCAGTACAGGCAGGTGGCGCCGACGGCGCCGCCGCGGGTGCCGTCGAGGTGCGGCTCGACGTCGGCGAGCCTGATGGCCAGGTCGTCCAGGCGGGTCAGCAGCTCGTCCGGGGCGAGGTCGAGGTCGGCGAGGGTCTGCACGGCGGTGCGCAGCCGCCCCATGGTGGCGGTGGCGCTCAGGCCGTGCGCGGCCACGTCGCCGATGACGAACGCGACGCGCGCCGACGAGAGCGGGATGACGTCGTACCAGCTGCCGCCGATGCCCGCCGTGGTGCTCGCCGCGACGTAGGAGCCGGCGGTGTGCGCGGCGCTGACCTCGAAGACGGGCTGGGGCAGCAGGCTGCGCTGGAGCGTCTCCAGGGTGCGGTGTTCGCGGGTGTAGCGGCGGGCGTTGTCGAGGCTGAGGGCGGCGCGGGACCCGATCTCCTCGGCCAGGTCGGCGTCGGAGCGGCTGAACGGGGGGCGGCGGGCGGAGCGCCACAGGGCGAGGGCGCCGAGCACCTGGCCCCTGGCGCGCAGCGGCAGGATCATCCGGGACCCCTCGTCCGCGGGCAGCAGCAGCGCGGGTCGGTTGGCCGTGCCGTCGGTCAGCGGCCGGGCGCGCAGCCCCGACACCTCGGACTCGCGCAGCGTCCGCACCCCGGCGGGGCCCACGTCCGCGGGGGTGTCCAGCCGGAACTGCGCCCCGCGGGGGTGCGCTTCGGCGGGCCAGTCGCCTCGCGCGGCGACGGCGGCCACGCGCCGGACGGGCGCGCCGAGGAAGACGGGGCCCGGTTCGTCGCCGCCGAGCAGCGCCTCGGAGAGGTCGACGGCCGCCGCGTCGGCGAAGTCGGGGACGAGCACATGGGCGAGCTCCTCGGCGTTGCGCATGACGTCCAGGGAGGGGCCGATGCGCTCGGCCGCGGTGTGCAGCAGCGCCATCCGGCGGCGGGCGACGTGCTGTTCGGTGATGTCGGTGAAGAGGCTGACGACGCCGAGGAGGCGGTCCTGGTCGTCCTGGAGCTGGAGGGCCGAGACGGCGAGGAAGCGCTCCTCGTCGGGCGCCACGGTCAGGCGTCCCGAGTGCTCCCAGTAGACGAGGGGCTCGCCGGTGGCGGCCACCCGCGCCAGCTGCTCCAGCACGGCTTCGGCGTCCTCCCGGACCATCACGTCGGTCAGCGGGGCGGGCAGCGCGAGCTCCTGGAGGGGCGTGGTGCCGCGCACCGCGACCGAGGGGTTGGCGTTGAGGCGGGTGATGCACAGCTCCGTGTCGTGGATGGCGAGGCCGACGCGGGTCTGGGAGAACAGCGCGCGCAGCAGGGCCTGGTTCTCCTCCTGGCGGCGGGCGGTGTCGGCGGGGCTGAGCGCGACCAGCTGGCGGGGCCCGCCGTCGGGCAGGAGCGGGAAGACGTCGAGCCTGACCTCCGCGGTGGTGCCGTCGGGGTGGCGGACGCCGACGTAACCGTGCCCCGCCTCGCGGATGTCGGACAGCTCGTCGAGGTCTGGCCAGGCGGCGGGCTCGGTGAGGAGGTCCGCGAGGCGCGCGCCGCGCAGATCACCCGCGGGGCGGCCGGTGATCCGCTCCGTTCCCGCGGTGCCCGCCAGCACCCGGCCCTGGCCGTCGACCAGCAGGAGCGCCGCGGCTGCGCCGGGCAGGCGGTGCAGGCGCTCTGAGTGCGGGGTGGCGTTCACGTTCCTCCCTCGGCCTCGTCGCGGCGGCCGCCGTCTCCCCCACTGTCGCGGACCCCGGGCCGTGCGGCGACTCAGGGGCCGCGCCGGGATGCGGGGGTGGGCCGTTCGGGGTCCAATGGCAGCGAGGACACCGGCCCCGGTCACGAGGAGGCGCGGCGATGACGGCTCCGCGACGACTGCTCCGCGTCCTGCCGGACGCGTACCGCGACCGGCTGATGGACGTGGCGACGGAGGTCTCCTTCGGGCAGGGAGAGCGGATCTTCGAGGAGAGGGGCCGGGCGGACCGGTTCTGGATCATCCGTTCCGGCACGGTGACGCTGGACCTGCGGCTCGGCGGCACGCGGCCCACGGCCGTCTCGTCGCTGGACACGGGGGACCTGCTGGGCTGGTCCTGGCTGTTTCCGCCGTACGAGTGGGACTTCGGCGCCGAGGCGCTGAGCCCGGTGCGCGCCTACCGGTTCGACGGCGGTGAGGTGCAGGCGCTGTGCGACGAGGACCCGGCGTTCGGATACGCGCTGCTGCGCGTGATCGCCGAGATCCTGGCCTACCGGGTGCGGGCGGCGCGGACGCGGCTGCTCGACCTGTTCGCGCCGCACGCCGGCCGGCGGTGAGCCAGGGGTGCGTGGTCGGTCCGCGGTCGGTCCGCGGTCAGTCCGCGGTCGGTCCGCGGTCAGTCCAGGCGTCCCAGCGCCTTCTCCCTCTCCTCGGGCCGCGGGGTCGGGACCTCTCCGCGGCGGGCCTCCCCGGCCGGGTGAACGGGCGGTGGGTGAACGGCCGCCGGGTGAACGGCCGGTGGGGCGACCGCCGGTGGGGCGGTCGCGCGCAGGGCGGCCCTGGTGGCGTCCCGGGAGGCGCGTTCCAGGGTCTCCCGCGTGCCGGCCACGCGGTGCCGGGTCTCGGCGGCGGCCAGCCGCAGCAGGCCGGGCAGCAGGTCGGTGGAGCGGGCGGCGACCCAGCGGGTGCCGCGGGTCGCGAGCCACCACGCGCTGGCCGAGGCGCGCGGCGGCGGCTGGTCGGGAACGGCCGAGGGGGGCGCGCCGGCGGCGAGGCCGCGGGCGGCCAGGCCCGCGTGGAACTCGCGCGCCAGCAGGCGGTGCCCTGCCTCGCTCGGGTGCAGCCGGTCGACGCTCCAGGCGGCGCGGTCGGCGACACACGGGTGGTCGGCGAGGTGTGCGTGGACGGCGCCATGGCGCCAGGACAGGTGGTGCACCACGTCGTTGAGCGCGCGCATGCGCCGTGCGAGCGGCGCGGTCACGGCGCGCGGCAGCCGAAGCATGCGCCCCGGGTCCGGGAGGCAGGCGGTGAGCACCACCGCCCCCTCGGCGGTCAGCGTGGCCATGACCGCGTCCAGGTCGCGGGCGGTGCGGGCGATGTCGAACGGGGAGCGCAGCGTGTCGTTGCCGCCGACGATGACCGAGGCGACGTGCGGCCGGTGGGTCCTGGCCGCGGCGAGCTGCGCCCCCGCCACGTCGGCGCTGCGGGCGCCGCTGCGGGCCAGGTTGACCAGCCGCACGGCTCCGCCGGGCGCGGGCAGCCCCGCCGCGAGCAGGGGGGCGAAGCCGCGCCACCGCCGCTGCCCGTCCCGTTCACCGCGGAAGGGCCCGCCCCCCTCCCGCCGGGGCGGGCGGGGCAGCGGGTCGCCGAGCCCCTCGGTCAGGGAGTCGCCGAGCGCGACGAACCGGTCGGCCTCGCCGCGGGGGGCCGCGCCGCCCGCCACGTCGGCGCTGCGGG
>NZ_LAVK01000315.1 GCF_001083795.1 Streptomyces sp. SBT349 | reverse complement strand
GCGCCGGGGGTGGGCGGCGGGCTGGTGATCGTCGCGCTCTACGTCACGGTGCGGGTGGCCTACCCGGAGCGGCTGCGGGCCTCGGCGCTCGCCTCGTTCTCGGCGGCGTGGGTGGTGCCCTCGATGATCGGCCCGGTGATCGCCGGCACCGTGACGGAACGGTTCGGCTGGCGCTGGGTCTTTCTCGGCATCACGGTGCTCGTGGTGCTCCCGGTGCTGGTGATGCTGCCCGCGCTGCGGCGTCTGGGCGCCCCCTCCCCGGCGGGGAGGCGGGGGCCGAGGTTCGACCGGAGGCGGCTGCGGCTCGCGGCGGCGGTGGCCCTGGGCGCGGGCCTGGTGCAGTTCGGCGGGCAGGAGCTGCGCTGGCTCTCGCTGGTGCCGGTCCTGGTGGGGCTGGCGCTGCTGGCCCCCTCGGCGAGGCTGCTGCTGCCGCGCGGCACCTTCCGCGCGGTCCGGGGGCTGCCAGCCGTGATCCTGCTGCGCGCGCTGGTCTCGTCCGCGTTCCTGTCCACGCAGACGTTCGTCCCGCTGATGCTGGTGACGCAGCGCGGCCTCTCGCTCACGCAGGCGGGGCTCGCGCTGGCGGCCTCGGGCGGGCTGTGGGCGCTGGGCTCGTTCACCCAGTCCCGGACGTGGATCGAGCCGCACCGCATCGCCCTGGTGCGGCTCGGCACGGTGCTGATCACGGTAGGGGTGGTGACCACGCCGCTGGTGCTGGTGGACGCGGTGCCGGTGTGGACCCCCGCCCTGACGCTGGCGGTGGCCGCGTTCGGCATGGGCGCGGTCACCGCCTCGGTCGGCGTGCTGGTGCTGCGCCTGTCCACGCCGGAGGAGGCGGGCGGCAACGTGGCCTCGCTCCAGGTCTGCGACAGCCTGGGCAACGTGGTGATGCTGACGACCGTGGGCACCCTCTTCGCCGCGCTGGGCGGCGACACCACGGCCACGGCCCACGGCGCCGCGTCCGAGGCGGCGGACATGACGGTGGGAGCGGGCGCGTTCCTCCCGGTCTACGCGGCCACCACGCTCGCGGCCCTCCTCTCGACGGTGGTGGCGGGCAGGCTGACGGCCAGGCCGTGAGGGGCGGTACCGTTTCGGTACCACTCTTGGTACCGTGAGAGTATGGCTATGAACTTGCGGTTGCCCGAAGACGTTCAGGAAGCCCTGAAGCAGCGGGCGGAGGAGGAGGGGCGCAGCATGCACGCGATAGTGGTTCAGGCGGTGGAGCGGTATCTCGTGGAGGAGGCGGACCGGACGACCGTCCGGAAGCTGGGGGCGAAGTACGCGGCCAAGCACGCGGACCTGCTCCGCAGGCTGGGGGAGTAGCGGGTGAAGTACCTCTCGGTCCGGGAAGCCCTGGACCTCGCACAGCTCGCGTGCGACCCCCAGGAGGTCGCCGTCCGGGATCTGGGGCTGCTGTCCTCGGCGCTCCACCGGCCGCGGTCGGGGATGTTCGGGGTGGCCGCCTATCCGGACCTTTTCGAGAAGGCGGCGGCGCTGTTGCAGTCGCTCGCCGTCAACCACCCTCTGGTGGACGGGAACAAGCGCACGGCCTGGATGTGCACGGTGGTCTTTCTCGACGCCAACGGGGTGGACATGGCGGACGTCGACCAGGACGTGGCATATGAACTGGTCATCGATGTGGCCGCGGGGAAGGCCGAGGAGGTGTCGGCGATCGCCGCGGCGCTCCGTTCCCTCGCCCGCGATGTGAGCTGAGCCGCATCGCCGGCTCGGGGGACGGGGGTAGGCTGACGCGGTCCTGTCGCCGTCCGACCCACCCCGGAGACCGTGACCGCCGCCGCCTCATCCTCCGCCGCCCACTCCTCCCACCTCTCTCCCGCGTTCCCCGGACGCGCCCCCTGGGGCACCGCGAGCAAGCTGCGGGCCTGGCAGGAGGGGGCGATGGACGCCTATCTCCGGGCCCAGCCACGGGACTTCCTCGCGGTCGCCACCCCGGGCGCGGGCAAGACCACCTTCGCCCTCACCCTCGCCTCCTGGCTGCTGCACCACCATGTCGTGCAGCAGGTGACCGTCGTCGCGCCCACCGAACACCTGAAGACGCAGTGGGCCGACGCGGCCGTGCGGATAGGGATCAGGCTCGACCCCGAGTACAGCGCGGGCCCGGTGGCCCGCGGGTACCACGGGGTCGCCGTGACCTACGCGGGCGTCGGCGTGCGGCCGATGCTCCACCGCAACCGCTGTGAGCAGCGCAAGACCCTCGTCATCCTGGACGAGATCCACCACGCCGGGGACTCGCGTTCCTGGGGCGAGGCGTGCCTGGAGGCGTTCGAGCCCGCGGCGCGGCGGCTCGCGCTGACGGGGACGCCGTTCCGCTCGGACACCAACCCGATCCCGTTCGTCGCCTATGGCGAGGGCAACGACGGCATCCGCAGGTCCGTCGCCGACTACACGTACGGCTATGGCAACGCCCTGGCCGACGGCGTCGTCCGGCCGGTGATCTTCCTCTCCTACAGCGGCAGCATGCGGTGGCGCACCAAGGCGGGCGACGAGGTCGCGGCCAGGCTCGGCGAGCCGATGACCAAGGACGCCACCTCGCAGGCGTGGCGCACCGCGCTCGACCCCAAGGGCGAGTGGATCCCCGCCGTCCTGCGCGCGGCCGACCGGCGGCTGACCGAGGTGCGCAGGTCGGTGCCCGACGCGGGCGGGCTCGTGATCGCCACCGACCAGGAGTCGGCGCGGGCCTACGCGCGGCTGATCAAGGACGTCACCGGCACCCCCGCGACCGTGGTCCTCTCCGACGACGGCGGCGCCTCGCAGCGCATCGAGGACTTCAGGACCTCGACGGACCGCTGGATGGTCGCCGTCCGCATGGTGTCCGAGGGCGTGGACGTGCCGCGGCTCGCGGTCGGCGTCTACGCGACGACCATCGCCACCCCGCTGTTCTTCGCCCAGGCCGTCGGCCGCTTCGTCCGCTCCCGGCGGCGCGGCGAGACCGCGTCCGTCTTCCTGCCCACCATCCCGTCGCTGCTCGGCTTCGCCCACGAGCTGGAGCTGGAACGCGACCACGTGCTGGACAAGCCGAGGAAGGACGGCGACGAGGACCCGTACGCGCCCGAGGAGGACCTGCTGCGGGACGCGGAGCGGGAGAAGGACGAGCCGGACGGCGAGCAGGACCAACTGCCGTTCGAGGCACTGGAGTCGGACGCCGTCTTCGACCGGGTGATGTACGACGGCGCCGAGTTCGGGATGCAGGCCCACCCGGGCAGCGCCGAGGAGGAGGACTACCTCGGCATTCCGGGGCTCCTGGAGCCCGACCAGGTGCGGCTCCTGCTCAGCAAGCGACAGGCGCGGCAGATCGCGCACAGCAGGCGGAAGCCCGACGAGGAGGCCGACCTGCTCGAACTGCCCGCCGAGCGGCGCCCGGTGGTCAGCCACAAGGAGATGATGGAGCTGCGCCGCGAGCTCAACTCGCTCGTCGCCTCCTACTCCCACCAGTCGGGCAAGCCCCATGGCGTGATCCACACCGAGCTGCGCCGCGCCTGCGGGGGCCCGGCCACCGCCGAGGCCAGCGTGGGCCAGCTGCGCCAGCGGCTGACGAAGGTCAGGGAGTGGGCCACCCGGATGCGGTGAGGCCGTGGCGGGGTGATGCGGCGGGGTGATGCGGCGGAGATGAGCGCAAAGCGTTCGAAAATCGTGGCCGAGTGCTCGGATTCTGGACAGACCCTTCCGCTGAGCGGTGCCTCTGTATAGGTTTCCGGACACGCGCACGTCCGGTGGCAGCGTCGCCCCGGTGCGCGGCCGCCTCGACCCGCTTCCCGCGACCGCTCATCGCCGGGCTGATCCGAGAGGGGGGCGTCGTGACCGCGGAGACCTCTCAGACGCTCGACCGGGGACTGCGAGTCCTCAAGCTGCTCGCCGAGACCGACCACGGCCTGACCGTGACCGAGCTGTCCAAGCAGCTCGGCGTGAACCGCACGGTCGTCTACCGGCTGCTCGCCACCCTGGAGCAGCACTCCCTGGTGCGCCGCGACGCCGGTGGCCGGGCCCGCGTCGGGGTGGGCGTGCTGGGCCTCGGCCGCCAGGTGCACCCGCTGGTGCGGGAGGCGGCGCTGCCCGCGCTGCGCTCGCTGGCCGAGGACGTCGGCGCCACCGCCCACCTCACGGTCGTCGACGGGAACGACGCGCTGGCCGTGGCGGTGGTCGAGCCCAGCTGGACCGACTACCACGTCGCCTACCGGACAGGCTTCCGGCACCCGCTCGACCGGGGCGCCGCGGGGCGGGCCATTCTCACCGGGCGCTGCAAGGACATCACCGACGAGGACGGCTATGTGCTGACGCACGGGGAGCTGGAGGCGGGTGCCAGCGGCGCCGCCGCCCCGCTGCCCGCCGAGTGCGGCATCGAGGGCAGCGTCGGCGTGGTGATGCTCAGCGAGGCCGTGCCGCCCGAGGTGGGCCCCCGCGTGCTCAGGGCCGCCCAGGAGGTGGCGGCCGTGCTGCGTTAGATTCCCTCCATGTCCGCACGCCCGACCGCACCGCCGGCCGACGCCGGGCCGACCCCGCCGCCCGACCGCCGCCGGGCGGCGCTGCTCGCCGCCTGCGCCGTCGCCCTCCTGGGGCTGCTCGCCGTGGCGGCGCTGGCCCCGCTGCCGTTCTCGGTGACCCACCCGGGCCTGACCGCGGACGTGCTCGGCGAGCACGCCGGGGAGCCGGTGATCACCATCACGGGCGCGCCGGTGCGCGATCCCGAGGGCGAGCTGCGGATGACCACGATCACCGCCACCTCACCGGACGCCACGGTGCGCCTCGGGGACGTGGTCAGCGGGTACTTCGCGGGCGACCGCGCCGTGATGCCGCGCGAGGCGGTCTACCCGGTGGGCGAGAACACCGAGGAGATCCAGGAGCACAACTCCGCGCAGATGCGCGAATCCCAGCACGCCGCGGTGACGGCGGCGCTCTCCCACCTGGACCTCGACCCGTCGGAGGTCTCCGTCGAGCTCCGCCTCGCCGACGTCGGAGGGCCGAGCGCGGGGCTGCTGTTCTCGCTCGGCATCGTGGACCTGCTGGAGGGCGACGGCAGGGGCGGCGACCTCACCGGCGGGCTCACCGTCGCGGGGACCGGCACCATCGACCCGGACGGCAGGGTCGGCGCGGTCGGCGGCGTTCCCCTCAAGACCCAGGCGGCCAGACGCGACGGCGCGACCGTCTTCCTCGTGCCGCGCGACGAGTGCGGCGACGCGACCGCCGACGTGCCGGACGGGCTGCGGCTGCTCCCGGTCACCACCCTCGGGGGCGCGGTGGAGGACCTGCGCGCGCTGGCCGCGGGGGAGCCGGTCCCCTCCTGCTGACGTCTCGCGCCGACGGCCGCGCGGCGCACATCAAAACCGCCCCCGCGAGTGCAGGTCGCGGGGGCGGCTGTGGGGGGTGGTGCTTTTACAGATTCCCCCGTCGGGCCTGTTCACGCTCGATTGCTTCGAAGAGAGCTTTGAAGTTCCCTTTGCCGAATCCCTGCGACCCGTGCCGTTCGATCAGTTCGAAGAAGACCGTCGGGCGGTCCTGAACGGGCTTGGTGAAGATCTGGAGGAGGTAGCCGTCCTCGTCGCGGTCGGCGAGGATCCTCAGCTCGCGCAGCGTCTCCACCGGCACGCGCGTGGTCCCGACCCACTCGCCGAGCGTGTCGTAGTACGAGCCCGGCACGTCGAGGAACTCCACGCCGGATTCGCGCAGGGCGCGCACCGTCCCGATGATGTCGTCGGTCGCCAGCGCGATGTGCTGGACGCCGGGGCCGCCGTAGAACTCCAGGTACTCGTCGATCTGCGACTTCTTCTTCCCGGCCGCCGGCTCGTTGATCGGGAACTTGACCTTCCGCGTCCCGTCCGCCACGACCTTGGACATCAGCGCGGAGTACTCGGTGGCGATGTCGTCGCCGACGAACTCCTTCATGTTGGTGAAGCCCATGACCCGCCGGTAGAAGTCCACCCAGGTGTCCATCCGGCCCAGCTCCACGTTGCCCACGCAGTGGTCCACCGCCCGGAACGTCCGGGACGCCGGCGGGGTGACCAGCGGCTGCGCGGCGACGAAGCCGGGCAGGTAGGTGCCCTTGTAGTCGCCCCGCTCCACCAGGGTGTGCCGGGTCTCCCCGTAGGTGGCGACGGCGGCGACGACCACCGTGCCGTCCTCGTCGGAGAGCTCCTCGGGTTCGGCGAGACCCCGGGCGCCCTGCGCGACGGCGTGCGCGTAGGCCGCGCGGGCGTCGGGCACCTCGATGGCCAGGTCGATCACGCCGTCGCCGTGCTTGGCCACATGCCGGGCCAGCGCGTGCCCCTCGGGGGAGACCGGCCGGATGACGGAGGTGACGACGAACCTGGCGTCCCCCGACTCCAGTACGTAGCTGGCGCTCTCCCGGTGGCCGTTCTCCGGGCCCCGATAGGCGACGAGGGTCATCCCGAACGCCGTCGAGTAGTAGTGCGCCGCCTGTTTCGCGTTGCCCACTGCGAAGACGACCGCGTCCATGCCCCGTACGGGGAACGGGTCGGCCGATGCGATCTCAGTCATCTTCCCAGGGTGTTGGGGCATGGCAGAGTGCGCAATAGTTTGCGTGTGTGCTGGGCAGTCTGTAGAAGGCTATGCGCGTAGCGCAGTGAAATCTGTACAGGATGACCAGGAGGTCGGCCATGGCCATCGACGAGCTGGACGCCCGGCTGCTCGAACTGCTCGCGCGGGAGCCGCGCATGGGGGTGCTGGAGGCGTCCCGGCGCCTGGGGGTGGCGCGCGGAACCGCGCAGGCGCGCCTGGACAAGCTGCGCTCGGGCGGGGTCATCCGCGGCTTCGGACCCGACGTGGACCCGGCGGCGCTCGGCTTCCCGGTGACGGCGTTCGCCACGCTGGAGATCAAGCAGGGCCAGGGCGAGGAGGTGCGCCGCCACCTCGCCGGGGTGCCCGAGGTGCTGGAACTGCACACCATCACCGGCGAGGGCGACATGCTGTGCCGGCTGGTGGCCCGTTCCAACGCGGACCTCCAGCGGGTCATCGACCGCGTGCTGGGGTTCGACGGGATCGTCAGGTCGTCCACCGCGATCGTGATGGAGAACCCGGTGCCGCTGCGGATCATCCCGCTGGTGCGGCACGCGGCCAGGACGCGGTGGGACGCGCACTAGTGCCGCGTCGGTCAGGGTGTGCCCGTCACGTCGCCCAGGTCGTCGGCGACGCGCAGGCGGTGCGCCTCCGCGCCGGGCGGGACCAGCCGCAGGGTCCGCCGCAGCCAGGCCGCCACCGGCTCGACCGGGGCGTGCAGCAGGGCCTCGCCGTCCGGGGACTGGAGCGCGAGACAGAGAACGTGGCACCCCCGCGCGGTGCCGGGCCACAGCCGCACATCGCCCTGGCCCGACGGCCGCGTCAGGCCCTCGATCAGCAGTTCGCGGGCGAAGGCCCAGTCGACGGGGGACTCGGAGTTGATGTGGAAGCTGACGTGCACCGCGTAGGGGTCCTCCGCGTGGTAGCGGAGCCGTGCCGGGACGGGGATGCTGCGCTCACCAGAGAGCACCAGCCTCAGGTCGAGCTCCCGCTCGATCGTGATGTGCATGCGATGCGACCTCTCCTGTCCGTTCCTGTCCGTGCCGTTGTGCCGGGTTCCGGTCGTGCGGTGGGGAGAGGCGGGCGGGCGCGTGCTCTTACGCGGCTCCCGAGGATTTTTCCGGCCCTTTGCCTTCGGCGGCGCGGGGCCCCGGCCGGGCCGGGGGGAGCGCGCGACGACGTCGCCGACCAGGGCGTTGTCAGCGGCGGCGCGTAGCGTCGGAGGCATGAACGCGGGAAGGCGGGTGCGCATCGTTCCCTGGCACGAGGGCGGGCTCGACCTGCTCCGCCGGACGAACGCGCCGGAGATGATGGTCCACCTCGGGGGTCCGGAGAGCGAGGAGAAGCTGCTCGACCGGCACCGGCGTTACCTGCTCCTGGAGGCGGCCGGGCCCGGACGGATGTTCCTGGTGGAGCTGGCGGGGGGCGGCGGCCCGGCGGGGACCATCGGGTACTGGGAGCGCGAGTGGGGCGGCGCCACGGTGTGGGAGACGGGGTGGAGCGTGGCGCCCGAGTTCCAGGGGAGGGGGGTGGCGACGGCCGCCGCCCTGGCTGTGGCCGAGGCGGCGGCGCGGGACGGCCGGCACCGCTTCCTGCACGCGTTCCCCTCGGTGGAGAACCCGGCGTCGAACGCGATCTGCCGCAAGGCCGGTTTCACCCTGGTGGGGCCCTGCGATCTGGAGTATCCGAAGGGGCGGGCGCTCCGGTGCCACGACTGGCGCCTGGATCTCGGGGATGTGACGGGACTCGGCTCGAACGACCCGGCGTGAGTTGGCTATGGTCCTCAGGGGAAGCACGGACGGACGCGGCTCGCGCGGCGACGTACGATGCTTACCCGGCAGACTGAAGGACGGCACGGACGAGGAGATTCGGCCCACATGAGCTCCCCACCCGCAGGGCCCAACTGGTACCCGGACCCGTCCATTCCCGGCTATATCCGGTACTGGAACGGCACCTCCTGGGTGCCCGGCAGCAGCCGGCCCGAGCCGCGGGAGGGCGAGCCCGTACCCACGCCGCCGTCGGGTGCCTCGGCCGCGCCCCCCGCGCCCGGGCCGGCCGTGCCCGCCGCCCGCGAGGGTGAGACGCAGCCGTTCTTCTTCGACGAGGACCCGCCCAAGCC
>NZ_LAVK01000314.1 GCF_001083795.1 Streptomyces sp. SBT349 | reverse complement strand
GGTGCGTATGAGGGCGACGGCGGGGTCGGGGGTGGCCTCGGCGAGGCCGCGCGGCACCGAGCGGAACAGGGCCCGGTCGGCGCCCTCCAGGCCCCCGCCCGTGGCGATCAACGGGAAGCCCTCGACGGCGACTTCGAGTCGTGACAGGGCTCGGCGGTCGCCGTGGTAGAAGCCGTCCGCCCCGCCGCTGAGCTGACCGTCGGGCCGGGAGACGGCGAAGCTTGGCGCGTGCAGCGTGACGCAGGCGTCGTGCAGGAACGGCTGAAGCCCTGCCGTGGGCTCCGCTTCGGCCGCCGCCGGGGTTTTCCCGTCCGGGGACTTGACAGTCATGTGCGAGGACACCAATCTTTTCAGCCATTGGAGCGTTCCAAAGAATGTAGATGCAGTTCAGCACGGTGGCAACGGCCTTAGAACGCTCCAATCGCCCGGTGGGCCTACCGCCCACCGGGCGGGCACCCCCGGTTCAGCACCCTGGAGAGAAGTCGATGGCGACAGTCCCCGGCCGCCCCGCGGACAGAGGAAGCGGTGTGACGCTCGCCATGGTCGCGCGCCGTGCGGGCGTCTCCCCGCAGACCGTCTCCAACGCGATCAACACGCCGGAGCTGCTGCGGCCCGACACCCTGGTGCGCGTGCGGCAGGCCATCGACGCGATGGGGTACCGGCCGCACCGCGCGGCGCAGACGCTCAGGACGCGTTCCAGCCGCCTGATCGGATATGGCATCCAGTCGGTCGAGGTGGACCGTTCGACGCCCGTCATGGACCGCTTTCTGCACGCGCTCTCCCAGACCGCGGAGGAGGCGGGGCACCGGATCCTGCTGTTCGCGTCGGCGCCCCCGGAGGGCCCCGAACCGATGGCGGCCTACCGGGAGTTGCTCGACTCCTACAGCGTGGACGGCTTCGTCCTCAGCGGCACCCACCGCGGGGACCCGCGCCAGGCGTGGCTGGACAAGCACGGTGTGCCGTTCGCCGCGTTCGGCCGCCTCTGGTCGGGGCGGCAGATAGGCGACTGGGTCGACGTCGACGGCGCCGCGGGCGCCGAGGCGGCGGTGGAGCACCTGGTCGAACTCGGCCACCGCCGCATCGGGTTCCTCGGCTGGCCGCGCGGCTCGGGAGCGGGTGACGACCGGGCCGCGGGCTGGAAGCGCGCGATGCGGCGGCACGGGCTGCCCGTGCGCGGCCGGCGCGCGGAGAGCGTGGACGAGGTCGAGCGGGCGGCCGCGGCCGTGGCGCCGCTGCTGGACGCGGGGACGACCGCGGTGGTGGCCGCCAGCGACACCCTCGCGATGGGCTGCTACCGCACGCTGCGCGAGCGGGGCCAGTCGCCGGGCGAGGACGTCTCGGTGGCCGGCTTCGACGACTCGCCCGCCGCGGCCCTCGTCTCCCCGAGCCTGACCAGCGTCGACCAGCCCATGGCCGCCGTCGGCCGCGAGTGCGTCCGGCTGCTCCTGGAGCGCATCGCCGACCCCGGCCGCGCGGCCGAGAACCTGCTGCTCCCCCCCTCACTCGTCGCTCGCGACAGCACAGCGCCCCCGTGGCCGGGCCACGCCCGCGTCCCCGCCGACCGCACCCCCGGATGAGCCACACTGCCTTGGAGGAACGACGTCCCATGCACACCAGGAGAACCCTGAGCGCCGCGGCCTGCGGCATGGCCCTGCTGGCCGCCACCGCCTGCTCGTCCAGCTTCGGTGAGGACGAGGACACCCCGCAGGAGGAGAGCGAGGGCCCGCAGAGCCTGACCATCCTCATCGCCACCTCGGGCGAGGCGGAGACCGCGGCCGTGGAGGCCGCCGCCGCGGCCTACGAGGAGGAGTCGGGCAACACGGTCACCGTGGAGGTGGCCCAGGACATGAACCAGCAGCTGGGGCAGGCCTTCGCCGGTGGCGAGCCGCCCGACGTCTTCTACGTGGACTCCAGCCAGTTCGCCAACTACGCCGAGGGCGGCTCCCTCTACCCCTACGGCGAGCAGATATCCGACGTCGGGGACTTCTCCCCCACGCTGAGCCGGTCCTTCACCCACGACGGCGAGCTGGTGTGCGTGCCCAAGGACACCTCCTCGCTCGGCCTGGTGGTCAACACCGGGCTGTGGCAGGAGGCCGGACTCACCGAGGACGACTACCCGACGACGTGGGCGGAGTTGGAGAGCGTCGCCGCCGAGCTGACCGCGGGCGACGTCACCGGCCTGGTCACCAGCAACGAGTACCAGCGGCTCGGTGCCTTCATGAAGCAGGCCGGCGGCTGGGTCACCGACCCCGAGCAGACGGAGGTGACCGCCGACTCCCCGGAGAACGCCGAGGCGCTGGAGTTCGTGCGGGGCATGCTCACCGAGGGTTCCCTGAAGTACGCCGCCGACATGGACGCCGGCTGGGCCGGGGAGGCGTTCGGCGAGGGCCGGGCGGCCATGACCATCGAGGGCAGCTGGCTGGCCGGCGCCATGGAGGCCGATTACCCGGACGTCGCGTACGCGGTGCTGCCGCTGCCCGAGGGCCCGGCGGGTCCCGGCACGCTCGCCTTCACCAACTGCTGGGGCGTCGCCCAGGACAGCGGCCACCGCGAGACGGCCGTCGAGCTCGTGGAGTTCCTGACGCGGGCCGAGCAGCAGATCGCGATGGGTGACGCGTTCGGCGCCATCCCCTCCCGGCAGAGCGCGGCCGAGGACTATCTCGCCGACCACCCGGAGGACGAGGCGTGGGGCGCCAGCGGCGACTGGGTCCAGGGGCCGGTCACGCTGCGGGGCTTCGACCGGGTGCTCGCCCAGTTCAACACCGATCTGGAGTCGCTGCGCACCGGTGACCCGGGCGCCATGCTCTCCGACCTCCAGCGGTACGGGGAAGCCGCGCTCGAGGAGAACCGGTGAGCCGTACGGCGGCGCGCCGCCGGTCGCCGCGAGGCGGCCGGCAGGGCGTGTGGGGCTGGCTGTTCGTCAGCCCCGCCACGCTCGTCCTCGGACTCTTCCTGCTGCTGCCGGTCGTGATGGCGCTGTGGGTCAGCCTGCTGGAGTGGGACGGCCAGTCCAACCCGTTCACCGGCGGCCGGGCCGACTTCGTGGGCCTGGACAACTACCGGGAGCTGTTCACCGAGGACGGCCTGGACCGCACGCTCTTCGCCACATCGCTGCGGAACAACGCCTACTTCGTGCTGATCTTCGTGCCCGTGGCCACCGCGCTGTCGCTCGGCCTCGCGATGGTCGTCAACCAGCGGCTGCTGCGCGGCCGGGGCCTGCTGCGCACCACGTTCTACTTCCCCTCGGTGACCAGCAGCATCGCCGTCTCCACGGTGTTCCTCTTCCTCTTCCAGGGCAGCGGCGCGGTCAACACCCTGCTGTCGTGGATCGGGGTCAACGGGCCCAACTGGTTCGCCGACGCCCGCGGGATCGTGTGGGTGGCCCTGGACGGCCTGGGCCTGATGGACACCGACCGGCCCCCGGGCTTCCTCGCCGGGGGGAACGTGCTCGGCCTGACCTGGTTCGAATGGCTCTCCGGCCCGTCCGTGGCGATGTGCACGCTGCTGTTCCTGACCATCTGGACCAGCTCGGGCACGTTCATGCTCATCTTCCTGGCCGCGCTCCAGGACGTGCCGCACGAGCTGGAGGAGGCCGCCGCGCTCGACGGTGTCACCCGCCGCCAGTCGCTGTGGCACGTGACGCTGCCCGCGCTGCGGCCGGTGCTGTTCCTGGTGCTGACGCTGGCGCTCATCGGCAGCTGGCAGGTCTTCGACATGGTGTACGTCATGGGGCAGGGCGCCCCGGGCAACACCACGCTCACCCCGGCGTTCCTCTCCTACCGGTCCGGCTTCGGGGAGGCGGACTACGGCCAGGGCGCGGCGATCGCGTTCGTCCTGTTCGCGATCATCCTGGCGTGCACCGGGGTGCAGCGCTGGCTGCTGCGCGAACGCACCGCCCGGCTGGGGAGGCCCCGATGACGACCCCGACCCGCCGGAGCCGCCGGGCCCGTCCGTCCTCGGCGTTGGGCCGGTTCCCGACGCCCCTGCGGGTGGCGGGGTACACGCTCGTGGTCGGCCTCGCGCTGCTGTACATCCTGCCGTTCGTGCTCCAGGCGGTCACCAGCTTCAAGACCGATCCGGACGCCGCCGCCAACCCGCTGGGCCTGTGGCCCTCGCCGCCGAGCACGGCGGCCTACGAGCGGCTGTTCGGCCTGAGCGAGTCGGGCGACAGCGTGCCGTTCCTGCGCTGGCTCGGGAACTCGGCCTTCGTGACCGTCCTGGTCACGACCGGTCGCGTGCTGTTCGACTCGCTCGCGGGCTACGCGCTGGCGCGGCTGCCGTTCCGGGGGCGGCGGGTGCTGTTCGTGCTGCTGCTCGCGGTGATGGCCGTGCCCAATGTGGTGCTGCTCATCCCGCGCTTCCTGGTGCTGAACACGTTCGGGATGTTCGACACGTACGCCGGGATGGTGGTGCCGCTGCTGGTGGACGCCGCGGGGATCTTCATCATGAAGCAGTTCTTCGAGTCCATACCCCGGGAGGTGGAGGAGGCCGCGCGCATCGACGGCGCGGGGGTCTTCCGGATCTACTGGTCGGTCGTGCTGCCGATGGCGCGGCCCGCGCTGATCACGCTGACGATCCTGTCGTTCCAGGGGTCGTGGAACGAGTTCACGCACTTCCTGGTGGCGACCCAGTCGGGCCAGTACGAGACGCTGACCACGGGGCTGGCCCGCTTCGTCGCCGGCGGTCTCGGCAGCGGCACCCAGTACCCGCTCAAGCTGGCCGCCGCGGCGCTGTCCACCATCCCGGTCGCCGTGCTGTTCTTCTGCTTCCAGCGCCACTTCGTCCGGGGGGCGAACGCCGGGTCCGTGAAGGAGTGAGGGCGGATATCGCCGCCCGTCCGCCGCCGGCCTTCGCGGATTCCCGGATGTTCATTGGTCTGGACATGCCTTTTCACGGGCAGTACCGTCAGATTTGGTCTAGACCGCAGCGGCACGGAGCGCGACCCCCCACACCTTCCGGAGCGAAGCATGCGCAAGAAGATCTCAGCCGCCGTCATCGGCGCAGGGCTGGCGGCCGTCTCGGTGCTCGGCACCAGCGGCACCGCGAACGCCCACGGCTACACGACCTCCCCGACCAGCCGTCAACTCCACTGCTCCCAGGGCGCGGTGAGCGACTGCGGCGCCATCCAGTGGGAGCCGCAGAGCGTCGAGGGGCCCAAGGGCTTCCCGAACGCGGGCCCGGCGGACGGAACCATCTGCGCGGGCGGCAACTCCCAGTTCGCCGAGCTGGACAACCCTCGCGGGGGCGCCTGGCCGGCCACGAGCCTCAATTCCGGCCAGAGCCACACCTTCAACTGGACGTTCACGGCGCGGCACAGCACCAGCGAGTTCCAGTACTACATCACCAACGACAGCTACAACCCCAACGAGCCGCTGACGCGGGCCGACCTGGACCGGACGCCGTTCCTCACGGTGCCGCTGGGCGGCCGCCAGCCGGGGGCGACGGAGAGCCACACGGGCACCCTCCCGGGGGGCAAGTCCGGCAGGCACATCATCCTGTCCGTCTGGAACGTCGCGGACACCGGCAACGCCTTCTACGCCTGCTCGGACGTGCAGTTCTGACCGAAGGGTCCCACGCCCGCCCGGCGGGCACGGAACACCTCGTTTGAGAGCGGGTGCGCGGGGAGGCCATCACCCACCCCCCGCGCACCCGCGGTCACGGAAGGCCCCGGATCACCGGAGCCAGGAGAAGCGGCTGACGACGGGCAGGCGCTCCCACGCACGGCCGAGGCCCCAGACGCGCCCCGCGGAGCAGGCCGCCACGACGATCATCGCGGCGGCGTACACGATGTGCTGGTCCACCACGGGGTTGGTCGACATGGTGGGCGAGCCGTCGGACAGGTGCTTGGCCGGGGGGAACTCCCCGACCCACAGGAAGAGCATCATCATCGTGCCGCCGACGGCCGCCAGGCGCAGGCCGATCCCGGCGACCAGGGCGAGGCCCAGGCCGAGCATCCCGCCCATGTACGCCCAGTCCACCCACACGTCGCCCGCCCAGCCGTTGTACGTGGACTCCATCGGTCCGCCGGAGATGCCGCCCAGGTAACCCGCGGCCGGGGAACCGCCGTTGACCCAGGCGCCCTCGGACGGAGTGGAGTAGCCGAAGCCGAAGGTCTTGTCGAGGAAGGCCCACAGGAAGATGGCGCCGGTGGCGATCCGCAGCGCGGCGAGCGCCTTGCGCGCCGAGGACGCCGTCCCCGGCTCCCGCTCCCCCGCCGCGGAGACGGCCGGCCGTCTCGCGGCCACCAGCGGAGACCTCTGTGCACTCATGGCTGCGCTCCCTCTCTCGGACCGGTCGGGTGGCCGGCCACTGCCGCGGGCTCGGTGCCCCAGACCAGTGCGCCGTCGTCGTACAGGGTGATGAAGTCGGCGCGGTCGGTCGCCTCGCCGATGTCCTGGAAGGACCAGTCGTTGGCCGGGTCCCATCCCGCGCCGCCGTCGACGCGGAACTGCACCTCGGCACGGTGCTGGGACTGGCCGCCCGGGTAGATCAGCTTCCCTGAGCAGTCGAGCTCCGCGTAGTACAGGTCCCCGGACGCCTGGTGCACGCCCGCCGCGGCGCCGGGGCACTCGGTGTAGTTCGTCGTCACGGCGATCGCCGCCGGGTCGACGCCCGGATCGAGCGTGAACCAGTAGCGGAGCGTGGCGTTGTCCAGCGCCCGCGCCGGCCAGGCCGACTGGTTGCGGATGATGGACTTGACCTCGGTGAACGTCGCCCCGGTCGCGTTCCGCGCGCCCTCGACGTACATCTCGGCGCCGTCCGGCTCCTCCTGGGGCGGGAAGCCGGCGGGCGGGGTGCCGCCGTAGCGGCCCGTCAGATGGGCCAGGGCCCCGGAGAAGGCCGCGTTGTAGTCCGTGGCCACCTCGTTCGCCACATAGTCCTGACGGCTGTCGGTGTACCGGTCGTCGGCCGAGCCCGGCCCGCCGACGAGTGCCCCGTACAGGACGTGCCGGGTCTCGGCCGGAGCGGTGAGCTGGTCGGTCCAGGACCCGTGGGCGGTGCGGTGATGCGGATTCCGCGGCGGGTTGTCGCCGAAGCCGACCACATAGCTGGAGGAGCGAGGGTTGTCGCCCAGGGCATAGTCGATCTGGCCCTCGCCGAACTCCCGGTAACGCTGCGCCGCCGCCGGGTCACTGGCGTCGAGCCAGTCGGAGTAGACCAGCGCGACGAACGAGGTGTTGGCCGCGTACCGCAGCGACCCCCAGGTGTCCAGGACGGCCTGGCCGCCGGGCGAGTAGGGCACCCGCTGCCCGTTCACCCCGGTCGTCCAGTAGTCGAGCCAGCGGTTGGCGTCCTCGATGTAGACCGGGTCGCCGGTCTCCATCGCCAGCAGCGCGTAGGCGCCGTACTGCTTGTTGTCCCAGGCGATGGTCCAGCGGTAGCTGCGCGTGCTGGTCTGCGGCTCGGTGCCGAGCAGGAGGTATTCGGCCTCCGCCTTCTCCAGGTAGGCGGCGTCGCCGGTGGCCTTGTACAGCCAGTACGCCCCCCAGACCAGCTCGTCCTGATAGCCCGACCAGGAGCGGTAGAAGTCGCCGGCCGGGACGCAGTCGGAGTAGTTCCCGCGGTAGGTGTCCGCGAACGCGTACAGCTCCTCGGCGTGGCGCACCAGCGTGGCCGCGTACGCGGGGTCGTCCTCCGCGAACAGCAGCGAGGACGACGCCATCGCGGCGGCGGTCTCGCCGGCCACGTCGGACCCGGGGCAGCCGGCGTCGACGCGGTAGGCGGGGCGTTCCATCTGCATGACCTCGGCCGGGCCCCACCAGCGGTGGTCCTCGTTGCCGTCGCCGACCTGCGCGTAGAGCACGTTCGGCTCGGGATGGGCGCGGATGAAGTAATCGTTCACCCAGCGGAGGTTGGCCTTGAGGTGCTCCAACTGGCCCGCCCGCTCGTACCCGTCCCGGGCGGCGAGTCCGCCCCAGGCCAGCATGGTGGCGGAGGCGGCCATCGGCAGACCGAACTTCACATGGTCGCCCGCGTCGTACCATCCGCCGGTCAGGTCGAGGCCCACGTCCGCGCCGTCGTCCAGGCCGGAGTCGCCGCGCCAGGAGACGCGGTTGTCCTCGGGGAGCGGCCCCGAGCGCTGTGCCTCGTAGAAGAACATGGATTGCTGGAGCGCCTCGGCGTAGTTGAACTCCGGGGCCTGGGAACCCTGCCGGCCCTGGCCGGTCCCCTCGCTCCGTTCGTCCTGCTCGCCCCGGGCGCTCTGTGCGCTCTGTGCCCGGTCGCTCTGCGCCTGGGCGCCGGTCGTCATGGGGACCAGCAGCGCACCGGTGACCGCCACGAGGGCGAGTCCCGAGGCGAGGATCCGCGGACGACGGCGGCGACGCGTCTGTCTTTCCGCTCTTGCTGGTGGTGGTTCTTGGGTCGGAGGTGACATCTGAGAGGCCCTTCTCGATGCATGGTCGACCACAGAAGAACCGCCGCCGGGTGGTGACTGCGTCAACACCCCGGATGGGTGGTCGGCAGTCGGACTGGGAGCGCTCCCACCCGGCGACGGCAGCCTTCATGGTCCGGATTAGCCATGGCCTCGTCAAGATCTGATCGCTTCCGACTTCGAACGAATGACATCCGAAGTCGCCGCACCCGCCCCGGATGACTTCACGACCCGTCGGCACTGTCATCCGGGGCGGGAGTCCATTCCGTGCTGATCGTCCCTGACAGGACGGAACGGAGCGGCACCCACCCACCCACCAGA
>NZ_LAVK01000313.1 GCF_001083795.1 Streptomyces sp. SBT349 | reverse complement strand
AGGCGCGGGCGGCGGTGGCGACGCCGGAGAGGCGGCAGAGCAGGTTGAGCGCGCTGCGCTCGCCGGTGAGCAGGTCGCGGGTGCGGGTGGTGACGGACAGGAGCACCTGGCCGGTGGGGTGCCGGAGCCCTGGGAACCGTTGGACGTAACCATAAACCGACATTAAGTGGTAAGCAGACAAATCGCGTGCTATTCGCCGGACCCCGGCGTGTTCCCACGTCTTCCCACGTGTTCCCACGTAATCCCAAGGGTCCCCGGCCCGGCGCGGGTCAGGAGCGGGAGATGTTCCGCTCGTAGACCAGGCGCAGCCCCACCAGGGTCAGCCAGGGCTCGTGCTCGTCGATCACCGTGGACTCGCGCAGCACCATCGGCGCCAGGCCGCCGGTGGCGATCACGGTGACGTCGTCCGGGTCGTCCGCCAGCTCGCGCGACATGCGCTCCACCATGCCGTCCACCTGACCGGCGAAGCCGTAGAGGATGCCGGACTGCATCGACTCCACCGTGTTCTTGCCGATGACGTGGCGCGGCCTGGCCAGCTCCACCTTCCGCAGCTGGGCGCCGCGCAGGCCCAGCGCCTCCACGGAGATCTCGATGCCGGGGGCGATCGCGCCGCCCGCGTACTCGCCGCGCGCCGAGACCGCGTCGTAGGTCGTGGCCGTGCCGAAGTCCACGACGATGCAGGGGCCGCCGTAGAGCTCCACGGCGGCCACCGCGTTGATGATGCGGTCCGCGCCGACCTCCTTCGGGTTGTCCGTGAGGATCGGCACCCCCGTCTTGACGCCCGGCTCGACCAGCACCGCCGGAATGTCCCCGTAGTACCGCCGGGTGACCTCGCGCAGCTCGTGCAGGACCGAGGGGACGGTCGAGCAGATGGCGATGCCGTCGATGCCGTCGCCCAGCTCCTCACCCAGCAGCGGATGCATGCCCATGAGGCCCTGGAGCAGCACCGCCAGCTCGTCGGCCGTGCGCCGCGCATCGGTCGAGATGCGCCAGTGCTCCACGATCTCCTCGCCGTCGAACAGGCCGAGGACGGTGTGGGTGTTGCCGACATCGATAGTGAGCAGCATGGTCAGTCGCGCCTCTCGGGGCGGAGGTCGAGCCCGATGTCCAGGATCGGGGCGGAGTGGGTGAGCGCGCCGACCGCCAGGTAGTCGACCCCGGTCGCCGCGTAGGCGCGGGCGTTGTCCTGCGTGAGGCGGCCCGAGGACTCCAGGGCGGCGCGGCCCGCGACCAGGGCGACCGCCTCGCGGGTCTCCTCGGGGGTGAAGTTGTCCAGGAGGAGCAGGTCCGCGCCTTCGGCGAGGACGGGCTCGATCTGGTCGAGGCGGTCCACCTCGACCTCGACGGGCACGCCGGGGAACTCCTCGCGGACCCTGCGGAACGCCTCGGCGACGCCGCCGGCCGCGAGCACGTGGTTGTCCTTGATCAGCGCGGCGTCCGAGAGCGACATGCGGTGGTTGACGCCCCCGCCGCAGCGCACGGCGTACTTCTCCAGGGCGCGCAGCCCCGGCGTGGTCTTGCGGGTGTCGCGGACGGCGGCGCCGGTGCCCTCCAGGGCGTCGGCCCAGGCGCGGGCGGCGGTGGCGACGCCGGAGAGGCGGCAGAGCAGGTTGAGCGCGCTGCGCTCGCCGGTGAGCAGGTCGCGGGTGCGGGTGGTGACGGACAGGAGCACCTGGCCGGGCTCGACGCGGTCGCCGTCGGCCACGTGGCGTTCCACCTCGAACTCGTCGGTGCAGACGATCGAGAGCACGGCCTCCGCGATGTGCAGCCCGGCCACCGTGCCGCCCTCGCGGGCGGTGAAGTCGCCGGTGGCGACGGCGTCCTCCGGGACGGTGGCCACGGTGGTGACGTCCACGCCGCCGTCGAGGTCCTCCTCGATCGCCAGGTGCGCGATGTCCTCGACCTGAACGGGGTCGAGGCCGCCGTCGGCCAGCAGCTGGGCGAGGTCGGGGTCGAGGCCGCACTCCAGCGGGTCGTGCTCGAACACGTCGCCGTGCCCGTCGCCGCAGCCGCACCCGGCGCCGCAGCCGCCGCCCGCCTGCTCCTCCTCGCCTGGCCTGCTGCCGAAGGGCAGCAGGGTGAGCTCCACGGGCGTGGCTCGGGGAAAGTCAGCGCTGGTCACGGCCTGCTCGTTCTCCTCGGTGCGTCCGCGCCGTCGCAGGGAACGCGGTCGTGTCGGTGGTACGGACGCCGAGGGCCGAGCCCCCGGCTGCGGGGTGAAGGGTGACGACGAGATGGCGCCGCCAGTGGGCATCGTCCCGCTCGGGGTGGTCCTCGCGCCAGTGACAGCCGCGGGTCTCACGGCGGAGCCGGGCCATGGCGACGAGGACGCGCGCGACCAGATGCAGGTTAGCCGTCTCCCAGGTGTCGGCGCCCGGCTCGGCCGGCTTGCGGTCGGCGTCGGTGGCCAGCGCGTCGAGGGCCTCGGCGGCGGTGGCGAGGCTGGCCTCGGAGCGCAGCACCCCGGCCCCCGCGGTCATCACCCGCTGGATGGC
Organism: Streptomyces sp. SBT349; assembly: GCF_001083795.1. Lineage (GTDB taxonomy): Bacteria > Actinomycetota > Actinomycetes > Streptomycetales > Streptomycetaceae > Streptomyces. The sequence goes on along the minus strand of NZ_LAVK01000313.1, from coordinate 6,232 downwards.
GGCGCGCGCCTCGGGGGGCAGCAGCCCAGGTCCGGCGGCGGGCGGCGCCGGAACGGCGGGGGCGGCGCGCAGGCGCCCGTCCGCCCCGTCGCGGGCGGCGGCGGCGTCCCGCGCGACGGCGGCGGCGATGCGTTCGGCGAAGACAAGACCTTCGAGCAGCGAGTTGGACGCCAGGCGGTTCGCGCCGTGCACGCCGGTGCACGCGGTCTCGCCGCACGCGTACAGGCCCGGCACGGTGGTGTGTCCCGCCAGGTCGGTGCGGATACCGCCCGAGGCGTAGTGGGCGGCCGGGGCGACCGGGACCGGCTCGGTCACCGGGTCGATGCCGTGGGAGCGGCAGGCGGCCAGGATGGTGGGGAAACGCCCCTCCCACATCGCGGCGCCGAAGTGCCGGGCGTCCAGGTACATGTGGTCGGTGCCGTGTTCGCGCATCCGCCGCATGATGCCCTTGGCCACGATGTCGCGCGGGGCCAGCTCGGCCAGCTCGTGCTGCCCGGCCATGAAACGGGTGCCGTCCGCGTCCACGAGGTGGGCGCCCTCGCCGCGCACCGCCTCCGAGATCAGCGGCTGCTGGCCCTCGGCGTCCCGTCCCAGGTACAGGACGGTGGGGTGGAACTGGACGAACTCCAGGTCGGAGACCTCGGCGCCGGCGCGCAGCGCCAGGGCGACGCCGTCGCCGGTGGAGACGGCCGGGTTGGTCGTGGCCGAGAAGACCTGGCCCATGCCGCCGGTGGCCAGCACCACGGCCGGGGCGCGGACGGCGCCGACGCCGTCGTGGCGGCCCTCCCCCATCACATGGAGGGTGACGCCCGCGGTCCGGCCCCCGGCGTCCCGCAGGAGGTCGAGCGCGAGGGCGTTCTCCACCGTGTCGATGCCCGCGGCGCGCACGGCGGCCACCAGGGCGCGGGAGATCTCGGCGCCGGTGGCGTCGCCCCCGGCGTGGGCGATGCGGCGGCGGTGGTGGCCGCCCTCGCGGGTGAGGGATATCCGGCCGTCGGGCTCCTCGTCGAAGCGCGCGCCGAGCCCGATCAGACGGCGTACCGCCCCCGGGCCCTCGGTGACGAGCGCGGCGACGGCGGCCTCGTCGCAGATCCCGGCGCCCGCGACCAGGGTGTCCGCCTCGTGCTGCCCGGGTGTGTCCCCCTCACCGAGCGCCGCGGCGATGCCGCCCTGTGCCCAGCGCGTGGAGCCGTCGTCCAGGCGCGCCTTGGTGACGATCACGGTGGCCAGGCCCGCGGCGGAGCAGCGGAGCGCGGCGGTGAGCCCGGCGATGCCCGAGCCGACGACGACCACGTCGGCGTCGATGAACCAGCCGGGCGCGGGCGCGGGGAGCGCCGCGGGCAGCGGAACGGCTATGGCGGCGGGGGCGCTCACGCGTCCGCTCCCAGGGTCAGCCGGACGTTGTCGATCAGGCGGGTGCTGCCCACGCGGGCCGCCACGGCGAGGACGGCGTCCCCGGTGTGGTCCGCGGGGACCTCGGTGAAGGCGACCGGGTCGGCCAGGGCCAGGTAGTCCAGGGCGAGCGGCGGGTCGGCGAGGGCCGCGGCCTCCAGCTCGGCCGCGGCGGCGGCGCGGACGGCGGACGCGGACGCGCCGGGGAGCGCGGCGGCCGCGTTCAGGGCGCGGGAGAGCGCGAGCGCGGTGGTGCGCTCCGGCGCGGAGAGGTAGCGGTTGCGGCTGGAGAGCGCCAGGCCGTCGGGCTCGCGGACGGTGGGCACGCCCACGATCTCGACGGGGAAGCCGAGGTCGGCGACCATGCGGCGGATCAGCGCGAGCTGCTGGGCGTCCTTCTCGCCGAACGTGGCGCGGTCGGCCGCGGTGAGGTGCAGCAGCTTGGCGACGACGGTCAGCACCCCGTCGAAGTGGCCGGGCCGCGCCGCGCCTTCGAGACGGTCGCCCAGGGGGCCCGCGCTGACGCGGACCAGCGGCTCGCCCGCCGGGTAGACCTCCTCGTCCAGGGGTGCGAACACCAGGTCGGCGCCCGCGGCCCCGGCCAGCTCGACGTCGGTCTCCAGGGTGCGCGGGTAACGGTCGAAGTCCTCGCCCGCGGCGAACTGGAGTGGGTTCACATAGACGGTCACGACCACCTGGCCGCCGGGCGGAAGGCTCGCGCGGGCGGCCTTGATATTCGCCGCGTGGCCCTCGTGCAGCGCGCCCAGCGTCATCACCACGGCCCGCGGGGCGCCCGGCACATAGCGCGCGTGGAGCTCGGCGGCTCGGCGCACCACGGCTGTCGTCATCGTTCTCCTCCGTCGGCACCGGCGGCGCCGTCCGCGCCGCCCTCCGCCAGCACGCCGAGCAGCGCCTCGGCCTGCTCGGCCTTCAGCAGCCCGTGGCCGAGGGCCCGGTCCGCGGTGGTGCGGGCCATCGCCAGATAGCCGGCCAGCGCGTGGGGCGCGTGGGCGCGCAACTCCTCCAGGTGGGCGGCCACCGTGCCCGCGTCGCCGCGGGCCACCGGGCCGGTCAGGGCGGCGTCGCCCGAGCGCAGCGCGTTGTCGAGGGCGGCGCCCAGCAGCGGGCCGAGCATCCGGTCGGGCGCGGCGACGCCCGCGGTCCGCAGCAGCTCCAGGGCCTGGGCCACGAGGGTGACCAGGTGGTTGGCGCCCAGCGCGAGCGCCGCGTGGTAGAGCGGGCGCGCGGCCTCCTCGACCCACTCCGGCTCGCCGCCCATCTCGATGACCAGCGCCTCGGCGGCCATCCGCAGCTCCTCGGGCGCGGTGACGCCGAACGAGCAGCCCGCGAGGCGCTGGACGTCGACGGGCGTGCCGGTGAACGTCATCACCGGGTGCAGCGCCAGCGGCAGCGCCCCGGCCCGCAGCGCCGGGTCGAGCACCGCCGTGCCGTAACGCCCCGAGCAGTGCGCGATCAGCTGCCCCGGCCGGACCGCCCCGGTCTCGGCCAGGCCGGCGACGAGGGCGGGCAGGGCGTCGTCGGGAACGGTCAGCAGCACCAGGTCGGCCGCGGCCAGCACCTCGTCGGGGGCGACCAGCGGGACGCCGGGCAGCAGCGCCTCGGCGCGGCGCCGGGAGGCGTCGGAGACGCCCGAGGCGGCCACCGGGCGGTGCCCGGCCAGACTCAGCGCGGCGGCCAGGGCGGGGCCCACACGACCGGCCCCGACGACGCCGACGCGGAGCCGGGCGGGTCGGTCCCTCGCCTCGGTGGCCCGGTGGGCGTTGTCGGCGGCGTTCACGGCGGGGCGTGCCTCTTTCACTGGAGCGTTCCGGTCCTGTGTCCGGTACCGGACGTCACTCCCATGCTACGGCCGCCCGCGGGGGGCCCGCGCCCGGTGTGCTCAGCGTCCTCCGGCGCGCACGAGGCCCGTCTCGTAGGCCAGGACGACGGCCTGGACGCGGTCGCGCAGGTGGAGCTTGGCCAGGATGCGCCCGACGTGCGTCTTCACCGTCGCCTCGGAGACGAACAGCTGCCTGGCGATCTCGCCGTTGGACAGGCCCTGCGCGATCAGCAGCAGCACCTCGCGCTCCCGCTCGGTGAGCTGGTCGACCTCGGGGTGCGCGGCGCGATCCGGGGCGGGCAGCAGCGAGACGAAACGGTCCAGGAGGCGGCGGGTGGTGGAGGGCGCGACGACCGCGTCGCCGCTGTGCACGGCCCTGATGGCGGCCAGCAGCTCGTCCGGCGGCACATCCTTGAGCAGGAAGCCCGCCGCGCCCGCCTTGAGCCCGGAGAACGCGTACTCGTCCAGGTCGAAGGTGGTGAGGATGAGCACCTTGGGCGACCCCGGGCCGCCCGAGCCGCCCTGGCAGATGCGCCGGGTGGCCTCGACCCCGTCGAGGCGGGGCATGCGGACGTCCATCAGCACCACGTCGATCGAGGTGGACGCGAGGACGTGCAGCGCCTCCAGGCCGTCGCCCGCCTCGGCGGCGACCTCCATGTCGTCCTGCGCGGCGAGCACCATCTTGAAGCCGGTGCGCAGCAGCACCTGGTCATCCACCAGCATCACGCGGATGGGCATCGGACCCTCCCCCTCGCTCTCGGTTCCCGGCCCAGTCTGGTCCATGGCGGACCCGTTCACTCCGTGCCCGCCAGGGGGAGGGTCGCGCTGATCCTGAACCCGCCGCCGGGGCGCGGCCCGGCCAGCAGGATGCCGCCGACCATGCCGACGCGCTCGCGCATGCCGATCAGCCCCTGGCCCAGGCCGTCGGCACCGCGCTCCTCGTACAGGTCCCGCTGCGCCCCGCGCCCGTCGTCCTCGGCGAGAACGGTCAGGGCGTCAGTTCCGTATTCAAGGGTGACCGTCGCGCCGACGTCGGGGCCGCCGTGCTTCCGCGAGTTCGTCAGGGCCTCCTGGACGATCCGGTACGCGGTCAGCTCCACGCCGCTCGGCAGCGGGCGCGGGGTGCCCGCTATCCGGAAGTCGACCGGGAGCCCGGCGTCCCTGACCTGGTCGACCAGGTCGGCGAGCTCCTCCACGCCCGGCTGCGGCACGTAGTCCTGCGCGGTGGCCGAGCCGTCCTCGCTGCGCAGCACGCCCAGCAGCCGCCGCATCTCCGTCAGCGCCTGGCGGCCGGTGCCCGATATGGTGCGCAGCGCGGTCCTGGTCTGCTCGGGGGCGGTGTCGAGGACATAGGCGGCGCCGTCGGCCTGGACGACCATCACCGACACGTTGTGCGCGACGACGTCGTGCAGCTCGCGGGCGATGCGGGCGCGCTCCGCCGCCACGGCCATCCGCGCCTGGGTCTCGCGCTCCTGCTCCAGGCGGTGGGCGCGCTGCTCCAGCTCCGCGTAGTACGCCCGGCGGGTGCGCAGCGAGTCGCCCAGGACCCAGGCCAGGCAGAACGCGATGGTCAGGAAGACGACCCCGGCCACCGCGTTGGCCGGGGACTCGGCGTCGGACTCCTCGGGCCAGCGCAGGGCCGCGACCGTGGGAGCGGTCAGCGACATCAGCAGGGCCAGCCGGGAGGGGCGGCGCTCGGGGCCCGAGGCGATGGTGAAGATGATGACGAGGAAGCCGAAGTTCGCCGGGAGGGGGGGCACGTCGGCGGCCAGTTGGAAGAGTCCGGTGACGATCGCGAGCAGCAGCATCCGCGTGGGCCAGCGGCGGCGCAGCATCACGACGACGGCCAGCAGCCCCGACGCGAGCAGGCCGCCCCACTCCGGCCCCTCGTACGCGCTCTGGGGCGGCAGCGCGATCGCCATGAAGGAGGTGAAGAGCATGACGAATGCCCAGAAGCCGTCGACCCCGGTGGGGTGACGGCGCAGGAACTCGTAAAGCCGGTTCACGTCACCCAGAGTAGGCATGGTGTGCGGCTCGGGAGTCAACCGCATGGCCGATACGTGAAGCCGTCAACTACTCCTCAAGGTGGACGATGGAAGGGAACGATGGTCGGGGATCACGAGCCCGCGGGCTGGCGGGTCCGGATGGAACGGGCGCTGTACGGGCCCGGGGGATTCTTTCTGCGGCAGGCGCCGTCCGCGCACTTCAGGACGGCCGTCCACGCCTCGCCGCTGTTCGCCGAGGCGGTGGCGCGGCTGCTGCTGCGGGTGGACGAGGCGCTGGGCCACCCCCCTGAGCTGGCGTTCGTGGACGTCGGGGCCGGGCGCGGCGAACTGGTGACCGGGGTGGTGGGCGCGTTGCCGGACGAGGTGAGCGCGCGCGTGCGCGCGTGCGCCGTGGAACGCGCCGGGCGGCCGGCCGGTCTCGACCCGGCGATCGACTGGCGGGCCGAACCGCCGGACGGCGCGGTCGGGCTGCTGTTCGCCAACGAGTGGCTGGACAACGTGCCGCTGGATGTGGTGGAGGTCGGGCCCGACGGCGTTCCCCGGCTGGTCCTGGTGGACGCGGCGGGTGAGGAGCGGCTCGGCCCCCGGGTCGCGGGCGAGGACGCCGCGTGGCTGGCGCGCTGGTGGCCGCTGGGCCGTGAGCCGGGGACGCGGGCGGAGATCGGGCTGCCGCGCGACGTGGCCTGGGCGGGGGCGGTGGCCTCCCTCGCCCGCGGGTGCGCCGTCGCCGTGGACTACGCGCACACCCGGGACCGCAGACCGCCGCTGGGCACGCTGACCGGCTACCGGGACGGCCGCGTCACCGACCCCGTCCCCGACGGCGACCGGGACCTGACGGCGCACGTGGCGCTCGACGCGTGCGCGGGGCCCGGCGCGAAGCTGCTGACGCAGCGCGGCGCGCTGAGGGCGCTCGGCGTGGAGGGGCGGCGCCCGCCGCTCGACCTCGCGACCCGGGACCCCGTCGCCTATCTGCGGGCGCTGGGCGGGGCGGGGG
>NZ_LAVK01000312.1 GCF_001083795.1 Streptomyces sp. SBT349 | reverse complement strand
GGCCGCCCCCCGGCCGGCGCCCGCCGCCGCCGCCCCGGTGAAGCCGACCGTGGCCGAGCGCGCCGCCGAGTCGGCCGAGCTCACCGAGCCGGGCCCCGCCGCGCCCGCGCAGCCGGTGCCCGGGAAGCCCGCGGCCACGACCCCGCAGACCCCGGCCCCGGCGAAGCCGGCCGCCGCCGCCACGTCGGCCAAGGCGGCCAAGCCCGCCGAGCAGGCCGCCAAGCCGCCCGCCGAGGGGCCCGAGCTGATCACGCTGCGCGGGCCCGCCGCCGCCGTGGCGAAGAACATGAACGCCTCCCGCGACCTGCCGACGGCCACCTCGGTCCGCGCGGTCCCGGTGAAGCTGCTGTTCGACAACCGGATCGTGATCAACAACCACCTGAAGCGCGCCCGCGGCGGGAAGGTGTCGTTCACGCACCTCATCGGCTACGCCATGGTGCAGGCGCTCAAGGCGATGCCCGCGATGAACCACTCGTTCACCGAGAAGGACGGCAAGCCGACGCTGGTCAGGCCCGCCCATGTGAACCTGGGCCTGGCCATCGACCTGGTGAAGGAGAACGGCGACCGGCAGTTGGTCGTGGCCGGGATCAAGAAGGCGGAGACGCTCAGCTTCTTCGAGTTCTGGCAGGCGTACGAGGACATCGTCCGCCGGGCCCGCACCGGCAAGCTGACCATGGACGACTTCTCCGGGGTCACCGCCTCCCTGACGAACCCGGGCGGCATCGGCACCGTGCACTCCGTGCCCCGCCTGATGCCGGGACAGGGCCTCATCCTCGGCGTGGGCGCGATGGAGTACCCGGCCGAGTTCCAGGGCACCTCGCAGGAGACGCTGAACCGCCTGGGCATCTCCAAGGTCATGACCCTGACCAGCACCTACGACCACCGGGTGATCCAGGGCGCGGCCTCCGGGGAGTTCCTGCGGCAGATCAGCCAACTCCTGCTGGGCGACCACGGGTTCTACGACGACATCTTCGAGGCGCTGCGCATCCCGTACGAGCCGGTGCGCTGGCACCGGGACATCGACGTCAACCACGACGACGAGGTCACCAAGGCCGCACGTGTCTTCGACCTGATCCACTCCTACCGCGTGCGCGGCCACCTGATGGCCGACACCGACCCGCTGGAGTACCGCCAGCGCAAGCACCCCGACCTGGACATCAAGGAGCACGGGCTCACCCTCTGGGACCTGGAGCGCGAGTTCGCGGTCGGCGGCTTCGCGGGCAAGTCCATGCTGAAGCTGCGCGACATCCTCGGCGTGCTGCGCGACTCGTACTGCCGCACCACCGGCATCGAGTACATGCACATCCAGGATCCCAAGGAGCGCAAGTGGATCCAGGACCGCGTGGAGCGCCCGCACACCCCGCCGGAGCGTGAGGAGCAGCTGCGGATCCTCCGCCGGCTGAACGCGTCGGAGGCGTTCGAGACGTTCCTCCAGACCAAGTACGTCGGCCAGAAGCGGTTCTCGCTGGAGGGCGGCGAGACGGTCATCCCGCTGCTGGACACGGTGCTCGACGAGGCCGCGGCCGACAAGCTGGACGAGGTCGTCATCGGCATGGCGCACCGCGGCAGGCTCAACGTCCTGGCGAACGTGGTGGGCAAGTCGTACGCGCAGATCTTCCGGGAGTTCGAGGGGAACCTGGACCCCAAGTCGATGCACGGCTCGGGTGACGTGAAGTACCACCTGGGCACCTCGGGGACGTTCACCGGCCTCTCCGGCGAGGAGATCAAGGTCTCGCTGGCGGCGAACCCCTCGCACCTGGAGGCCGTCGACCCGATCGTCGAGGGCGTCTCCCGCGCCAAGCAGGACGTCATCGGCCGGGGCGGCAAGGACTTCACGGTGCTGCCGATCCTGATCCACGGCGACGCCGCGTTCGCCGGGCAGGGCGTGGTCGCCGAGACGCTGAACATGTCGCAGCTGCGCGGCTACCGCACCGGCGGCACGGTCCACGTCGTCATCAACAACCAGGTGGGCTACACCGCGACGGCCGCCGCCGCCCGCTCCTCCACGTACTGCACGGACGTGGCCAGGATGATCGAGGCGCCGATCTTCCACGTCAACGGCGACGACCCCGAGGCCGTCTGCCGGGTGGCCAAGCTGGCGTTCGAGTACCGGCAGGCGTTCAACAAGGACGTCGTCATCGACCTGGTCTGCTACCGGCGCCGCGGGCACAACGAGACGGACAACCCGTCGTTCACCCAGCCGCTGATGTACGACCTGATCGACAAGAAGCGCTCGGTGCGCAAGCTCTACACCGAGTCGCTGATCGGCAGGGGCGACATCACCCTGGAGGAGGCGGAGCAGGCGCTCCAGGACTTCCAGGGCCAGCTGGAGAAGGTCTTCAAGGAGGTCCGCGAGGCCACCGTGACCCCGGCCCCGGCCGAGGTCTCCGCCCCCAAGCCGGAGTTCCCGGTGACGGTGGAGACGGGCGTGACCTCGGAGGTCGTCAAGCGCATCGCCGAGTCCCAGGTCAACATCCCCGACCGCATCACCGTTCACCCGCGGCTGCTCCCGCAGCTCCAGCGGCGGGCGGCGATGGTCGAGGAGGACGCGATCGACTGGGCCATGGGCGAGCTGCTGGCCATCGGCTCCCTGCTGATGGAGGGCACCCCGGTCCGCCTCGCGGGCCAGGACAGCCGGCGCGGCACGTTCGGCCAGCGGCACTCGGTCCTCATCGACCGGAAGACCGGCGAGGACTACACGCCGCTGCTGTACCTGTCGGACGACCAGGCCCGGTTCAACGTCTACGACTCGCTGCTGAGCGAGTACGCGGCGATGGGCTTCGAGTACGGCTACTCGCTGGCCAGGCCCGAGGCGCTGGTGATGTGGGAGGCGCAGTTCGGCGACTTCGCCAACGGCGCGGCCACCGTGATCGACGAGTTCATCTCGTCGGCGGAGCAGAAGTGGGGCCAGACCTCGGGCGTCACGCTGCTGCTGCCGCACGGCTACGAGGGGCAGGGCCCCGACCACTCCTCGGCCAGGATCGAGCGCTTCCTCGCACTCTGCGCCCAGAAGAACATGACGGTGGCCATGCCCACCACCCCGGCGAACTACTTCCACCTGCTGCGCTGGCAGGTGCACAACCCGCACCACAAGCCGCTGGTGATCTTCACCCCGAAGTGGATGCTCCGGCTGAAGGCGGCCACCTCCGCCGCCGTGGACTTCACCGAGGGCGGCTTCAGGCCGGTCATCGGCGATGCCACGGCCGACCCGGCGGCGGTGCGGAAGGTGGTGCTCTGCTCCGGCAAGGTGTACTACGAGCTGGCCGCCGAGCGCGACAAGCGCACGTCGACGGACGTGGCCCTGGTCCGCGTGGAGCGGCTGTACCCGCTGCCCGCGGCCGAGCTGCGGACCGAGCTGGCCCGGTACGCGAACGCCGAGGCGGTCGTGTGGATGCAGGAGGAGCCGGCCAACCAGGGGGCGTGGCCGTTCGTGGCACTCAACCTGGAGGAGCAGGTGGAGGGCATCGAGCGGATCCGGCGGGTGTCGCGCTCGGCGTCCTCCTCGCCCGCGGTGGGCTCCGCCAAGCGGCACCAGGCCGAGCAGCAGGCGCTGCTGGACGAGGTGTTCGACCGGTAACGCCCTCGGGCCGCTCCCGGGCGGCCGACATCGACGGGCCGGTGCCCGCCGCGCGATCGCGCGGCGGGCACCGGCCCGTTCGGCTGGGCGGGGGCGTGGCGCCTACGCGAGCAGTGGCTCGAAGTCCCAGGAGGGGCGGACGCGGGAGCGGGCGCTGACGGTGTGGACGTGCTGGGAGCCGAGGGTCGCGATGAACCCGGAGAGCGCCTCCTCCTCGATCTTGTCCGCCTCCTGCCGCTGGCGCAGGCCGCGCAGGTCGGTGGCGAGCGCGATCTGCGTGGAGAGGTAGAGCGGGTGGGAGCGGCCCAGCACGGCCGCGGTGCGGCGGCCGGTGTCCCGGCTGAGCTCGGCCGCGCCCTCCAGGTCGCCCTCCAGGTTCCGTCCCGCGCTCGCGTTCAGCGCCACGCCCAGCGTCCAGGGGTGGTCGGGGCCGAGCGCGCCGGTCATGTCGGCCAGGCACTCCTCGTTGAGCAGGAGCGACTGCTGCCGCTCCCCCGCGGCCCGCAGCAGCAGCGCGTGGTTGACGGCGGTGCCGATGGTGAACGGGTGCATGTCGCCGAGGGTGGTCCGGTACTGCTCCATGACCCGCTCGCCCATGGCGCGGGCCTGGTCCAGGTCCCCGTGGGCGCGGTGGACGAACGCGTAGCAGGCGGCGATGGGCAGGGTGAGCGGCGAGGTGTCACCGAGGACGCGCTCCGCGCGCTCCAGCAGCGCGCCGAGACGGGCGTGCGCCCCTCCCCGGTCACCGGACCGCACGAGGCACATCGCGAGGTTGAACTCCGCGGTGATGGTCTGCGGGTTGTCCGGGCCCAGCGTCAACCGGTAGGTCTCGACGCTCTGTTCGAGCACGGACCTGGCCTCCTCGTACCGGCCGAGCAGGCGCAGGTCGAGGGCGTAGGCGTTCTCGGAGGTGAGCGAGAGGTTGTGCCGGGGGCGGTGCAGCTCCCTGCGGGCCTGGAGGTTGCGCCGGTCGACCTCAAGGGCCTCGGCGTAGCGGCCGAGCAGCCGCATGGAGGCCGCCAGGTTGTGCCGGGCGTTGAGCGTGCGCGGGTGCTGCTCGCCGACCAGCTCCAGATAGCTGTTCAGCACGCGCTCGCCGACGCGCAGCGACTCGTCGTACCGGGCCAGGCCGCTGAGGTCGGCGCTCAGCCCCTCCTCGGCGCGGAGCACGGTGAGGTCGCGTGGGCCCCGGTGGGCGCTGAGCCGCTCGATGACCCGCCGGTCGATGCGCTCGGTCTCGGCGTAGGCGCCGGTGGCGCGCAGCAGGGTCGCGGTCTGCGAGGCGAGGTCCCACACCAGCGGGTCGTCCTCGCCGAAGACGCTCTTCCAGGACTCCTCGGTGCGCCGGGCGAGCTGGACGCCGGTGAGGTACTCGCCGGCGAGGTAGAGGTAGCTGAGGCAGGAGAAGATCAGCCGGTGCATGTCGGCGTCACGGCTGGTCAGCGCGCCGGAGGCGTCCAGGTGCGGCACGATCTTGGCGAACCGCGACCAGCGGCGCGCGTCCGAGGGGCGCCCCGGGTTGGCCGTGGACAGGGCCCGGCGCACCGCCCGGGAGAACACCTCCTCGTCGCTCTTGGACATCCCGTCCCTGATGGTCTGGTGGACCATGCGGTGCAGGTGGATGGTGCCGGTGTTCTCCGGGTCGTTCTCCTCCTCGGGGCTCTCCCAGCGGATCACGGAGTACTGGACGAGCTTGCTGATCGCCGCGTTCCACCGGAGGGGGTCGTCCATCAGGCCGGCGAGCTGCTCCGGCAGGTTGGTCGCGGGGACGCCGCGCACGAGCTGGACGGGGATGGCGCCGGGGGCGAAGAACGCGCAGAGCCGCAGCAGTTCGACGGCCTCCGGGACGGTCTCCCGCAGCCGGTTGAGCAATATCGAGAAGGCGGTGTAGTACGTCATCGGGAAGTCGGCCGCCACCCGCAGGCCGATCTCCAGGTCGGAGCCGTTCCCCAGCAGGGCGATGTACTCGTCGACCGACATGGTCGAGTCGCTGAGCCAGCCGGCCGTCTGGTCGAGCGCCAGCGGCAGGTCGCCGAGGGCGTCGGCCAGCCGGTCCGCCTCGGCGGCGCCGGCCCGCGGGGCGCGGCGCCGGGTGAACGCGACCGACTCGTCGCGGTCGTAGACGGGGACCTCGTGGACCGCGGTGTTGTGCTCGGCCCACTCGCGGTTCTGCGAGGTGATGAGCACGTGCCCGGGGCCGGTGGGGACCAGGTCGGCGATGGGTCCGGGGTCGTCGGCGCCGTCCAGCACGAGGAGCCAGCGGGCATAGGGCTCGCCGCGCCGCAGCGCGTCACCCACCGCGCGCAACCGCTCCCCGTACTCGGGCCCCGTGGTGAGGCCGAGGGCGGGGGCCAGCTCGGCGAGCCGCTGCCGCAGGGTGCCGCGCTGGTCGGCCGGGACCCACCAGACCATGTCGTACTCGGAGCCGAAGCGGTACACGTACTCGGCGCCGATCTGGGTCTTCCCCACGCCGGACATCCCGAGCAGCGTCACCACCCCGGCGCCGGGCTCGGTGGTCTGGAGCGCGTCGTAGACGCGCTGGAGCGTGTCCTCGCGGCCGGTGAACCTGATGTTCCGCCGGGGGACGCCGCCCCAGACCAGGGGCTGGTCGTGCGGGTAGCGGGGGCCGCGCCCGCCGAGGGTGGAGGTGGACGACAGCTGGATGGGCCCGGGGCCCAGCACATGGGTCAGCCGGCGCTCGGCCTCGCGGGCGCCGACGCCCCACAGCTCGGTGGTGCCGCCGAACGCGGCGGCGGCCGTGGGCACGGGCTGGGCGGCCACCGAGACCGCGGCGAAGCGCTGGGCGTTGGGCGCGACGACCGAGCGGAGCGCCGCGTTCCACTCGGCGTCGGTGCGGGGGCCCAGCTTGAAGTACCAGTCGCTCAGGACCACCAGGATGCGGCCCTCGACCAGGAGCAGGTCGCGCAGGGCGACGTCGAGCGGCACCTCGGCCGGCGGGTTCCACCGCTGGAAGACGACCTGCCAGCCCTGGCGTTCGAGGCGGTGGCCGATCCAGGCGGCCCAGGCGCGGTTGAAGCCCGCGAAGCTGATCGTGACGCGGGGACCCTGCACCGAGCTCTCCTCTGCGGCCATCCGACCGACTCCCTCATCCTGCCTGCGGCGAACGGGCCAGGCCGGGTGCGGACGGCCCGTCAGATGTCTCTCCAGGGAACATACACCTCGTGAACGACACGTAATCGCCCGGACAAGGACCTAGCGGGGGTACCGCCGCAACCACACGGTGCGCGCGGTCTCCACGTAGGCCGCCGCCCGGACCAGGTGCCCCTCGGGGGGTGCTGGTTCCCGCAGGCGGGCGTGGTGCTCGGCCATGGCGCCGACGAAGACACGCCCGGCGTCGGTGAGGGCGCGGGAGCAGGCGAGCACGGGCAGCGCGGCGCCGACCTGGGTGAAGCAGCGGGCGTGGGCGGCCCAGGCGCGGTCGCGTTCACCGGCGTCGTCCAGGCCGACGGCGAGCCGCTGCCAGAACCCGGCGAGTGCGAGGTGCGCGTAGGTGCCGTGCAGGAGCCCGTGGAACGGCCGGGGGTCGGGGCGCCAGGGGGCCCAGTGGCGGCGTTCGGGACCCGCGGTGTGCAGGGGGGCGAGCTCGCTCAGCGCGGTGAGCTTGGCGTGCTGGAGCTCGTGGGCGAGGCCGGCGGCGAGCTGGGCGGGGCCGGGCGGCGGGCTGGCCATCACGGCGCCGAACGCGGTGGAACTGGTGCCCGAGGAGTGGGCGCCCTCGGTTTCGGGGGCGGCCCTCCCCGGGGTGGGGACGATGCAGTCGAGGAGCGCGAGCTCCGCCGACCTGGCCGCGCCGCCGAGGCCGAGCAGCGGCAGGGCGTCGCGCCACAGGGAGCTCCAGCGGGCCCGTTCCTCGGGGGCGAGGGCGGGGCGTTCCCCGGGGGCGAACGGGCCCGGGTCGAGGTCGTCGAGCAGCACCGGGTGGGGGCCGCCGTCCAGGGTGTGCAGCGCGAGCCAGCGGGGGTCGGGCGAGCTCCAGGCGCCGTCCGCGCCGCGGTGGATCTCGGCGGGCGGCCTGGTGCCCACACGGATGGTGAACCCGTCGCGTTCGCCGGAGAGTTCGGCCGTGGCGCCGTCGGGGGCGGGGCGGGGGAGGGGGGGGGGGGGAGGGGGGTCCGGGCGCCGGGGGGGGGGCCGCGGGGGGCGAAGCCGAGGCCGGAGCGGGCCGCCGCCGCGGCGGCGAGCGAGCCGAGGTGGGCGAGGTCGCGGGCGGCGCCGGGCGCCGCGCCGGGGTGGGTGCCGGTGCCGAGCCACTGGACGCAGCGCTCGGCCCAGGGGCCGGTCAGCGGGTAGAACAGCACCCGGCGGGCGGCGGCGGGCGCGGCGCCCTCGATGGTCTCCAGCAGCCCGGCGTGGTCGCGGGCCAGGGCGGCGCCCCGGCCGCCGTCCGCGCCGCGCGCCGCGTCGCCGTCCAGGCCCTCGACGGCGTCCAGGAGGACCCGCAGCAGCAGGAGGCGGCGGGTGTGCTGTCCGGCGGCGAGGCGCGCGAGGGTCTCGCCGCCGCCCTCGGTGTGGCCGAGGTCGCGCACCTCCTCGGCGGTCGGCACGGCGGTGGGCGCGGCGTTCACCGGACGGCCGCCAGGCGGAGGGCCTCGGCGATGTGCCGGATGAGGCGGGTCAGGTCGGCGCAGTAGACGGACGGGTTGCGGAAGCCGTGGCCCTCGCGGTAGCGGTGCGCGTAGTGGCCGCCGCCGCAGACCTGGAGCAGGGGGCAGGCCAGGCAGGTGGCGGAGAGGGCGGCGGCCCCGGCCTGGCGGGCGGCGACGCCGGGGTGGGCCAGCGCGGCGTCGAAGGGGTGGTGGAAGACGTCGAGCCCGGTGGCGGCGGCGCCCTCGTAGGCGGTCTTGAGGGAGTCGACCTGTTCGATGGCGCCGTCGGTCTCGACCACGACGGCGGTGAACGGCTGGAGGCCCAGGGCCTCGGTGGCGGCGGGGAGGCCGAGCAGCAGGGCTATGCACTCCTGGAAGTGTCTCTTATACACATTCTC
>NZ_LAVK01000311.1 GCF_001083795.1 Streptomyces sp. SBT349 | reverse complement strand
CCCGAGACGAAGACCACGTCCCCCTCCCGCAGCCGCCCGACCTCCAGCACCCCGGCGTAGGCGGTCAGCCCGGTCATGCCGAGCACCCCGAGGAACGTGGAGAGCGGCGGCCCGTCCGCGGGCACCTTGGTGGCCTTCCGGCCCGCCACATCCGCGTACTCGCGCCACCCGCGGTCGTGCAGCACGAGGTCGCCCGGCGCGAACCCCTCGGCGGCCGACGCCACCACCTCCCCGACCGCGCCGCCGTCCATCGGCTCGCCGAGCCGGTAGGGCGGCACGTAGGACTTCCGGTCCCGCATCCGCCCCCGCATATAGGGGTCGACGGACAGGCGGAGGTTCCGCACGAGCAGCCGTCCGGGACCCGGCGGCTCCACCTCCACCTCGCGCAGCGCGAAGTCCTCCGGCCCGGGCCACCCCTCCGGGCGGGAGACCAGGTGCCAGGCGCGGCCGGTGGCGGGCAGGTTCACGGTCGTCTCCTCCACGTGCGGGATCACCTCCCACACCTGCCCCGTACCCTCGTGGCCATGTCCCGTCGACACCACGTGGCCGCGCTGCTGACCGCGACGGCGCTCCTGACCGGATGCAGCGGCCTCCCCGAGGCCCCGTCCGCGCCGCCGGGCGCGGGCACGAGCGAGCCGGGGAACGAGAGCGGGTCGCCTCCTCCGCTGCCGGAGGGCGAGCGCGAGGCCCACGGAACGGGCGGCCTGCTCCCGCCGCCCACCCCGTACGAGGACTTCGGCTGGGAGGAGAGCGCCGAGCACTGCCCGCCACCCCCCGGGATCGGCCCGGAGGACGGGGACACGGCCTACGCCTGCGTCCTCGTGGACGTCCCCCCGGGCGAACTCCCGCCCCCCGAGCCCTGGCCCGAGCCCTGACCTCGACCCTGGCCCCGGCTCTAACCGGCGAACGCGGGCTGCGGCAGCCCCTGCCCCGCGCCCGGGACCACCAGGACGGATCCGGCCAGCGGCTCGGCGGCCGGGTCCGTTCCGACCGAGGCAGTGGTGATGTACAGGTCGCTCAGGTCCTTGCCGCCGAACGCGCAGGCCGTCGGCTGGGAGACCGGCACCGCGACCGCCACGTCGATCCTTCCCTCCGGCGTGAAGCGCCGCACCGCGGCGCCGCCCCAGAACGCGGCCCACACGCAGCCGTCCGCGTCCACCGTCAGCCCGTCGGGGGAGCCGGACAGGCCCGCGGTGTCCACGAACGTCCTGCGGCCCGTCACTCCCCCGTCCTCCGTCACGTCGAACACGTCGATGCGCCGGGTCGGGGTGTCGATGAAGTACATCAGCGACCCGTCCGGGCTCCAGCCGATGCCGTTGCTCACCGTGACCTCGGGCAGCACCGTGACCGCCTCGCCGGCGGGGCCCACCCACGTCAGCGCGCCACCGCCCGCCGCCTCGTCGTACCGCATGGTGCCCGCCCACAGCGAGCCGTCGGGCGCCACCGCCGCGTCGTTGCCCCGGCGGCCGGGCACCGGCTGGTGCGTCAGCCAGCTGAACGCCCCCGCCTCGTCATAGAGCCCGACGCCGTCCCTGAGGTTGACCACGAGGCCACCCGCCGCCCGCGGCTTGGCCGCGCCGACGTGCTGCTCCGTCGTCTGCACGGTGCGCCGGCCGGTCGCGGGGTCGAAGCGGTGCACCCGGGAGCCGAGGATGTCCACCCAGATCAGCCGCTCCTCCGCCGGGTCCCAGGTCGGCCCCTCCCCCAGCTCGGCCCGCCCGCGTACCGCTATGTCCAGACCTCCGGCCACGCTCTCCCCTTCTCCGCTTCTCGACTGCTTCGCTCGTCCGCTGTCTCGCTCGTCCGCCGCCGCACGCACTCCCGGGCGCTCCGCCTCAGGAACGGCCGTGGTGGCCCAGCCGCTCCGACAGCTCGCCGGCGCCCTTGACCGCCAGCTCGGCCAGCTCGCGCTGGCGGTCCGCGCTCCATCGGATCATCGGCACCGAGACGGACAGCGCCGCCACCACGCGGCCCGCCCTGTCGCGCACCGGGGCCGCGACACAGCTCACGTCCGGGTTGGACTCCCGCTGCTCGGAGGCGACCCCGCTCGTCCTGACCTCGGCCAGCACCTCGCGGAGCGCGGAGGGCGAGGTGATCGAGTTGGGCGTCATGCGGGGCAGTTCGCCCTCCGGGAGCCGCTCGTCCAGCTCCTCCCGCGGCAGCGAGGCCAGCAGCATCTTGCCGACCGCCGTGCAGTGCGCGGGCAGCCGCCGCCCGGCCGCGGACACCATCCGCACCGCGTGCGTGCTGTCCACCTTGGCGATGTAGATCACATCCGCCTCTTCGAGGACGGCCACATGCACCGTCTCCCCGCAGGTCTCCGCCACCGACCTGGCCACCTGCTGGCCCTCGGCCGCCAGGTCCAGCTGCTCCGCGTACCTGCTGCCCAGCTGGTAGGTCCGCACCCCGAGCCGGAAACGGCCCGGCTGCTCCTGCACCGGCACCAGGTACGAACGGGCCGCCAGCGTGGTGACCAGCTCGTGCACCGTCGTCCGCGGCAGCTGGAGTTTGCGCGTGATCTCAGGGGCGGACAACGTTCCGTCCCCGTCGAGGAATAGCTCCAATATGTCCAACGCCCGGCTCACCGCCGGTACGCGACGCCCCATGCCCGTTGCCTCCGCCGCTCAAGTGTTCGGCATCCCGGGCAAGCGCCGGGATGCCGAACATACGCTAACCACGGCCCGTCACCGCGGGCAATGGTCGAGACAACCGCACGTGAACCCTATGCCCGTTACGAGGCTTCCCTGCCCCCGTCCGGCGCTCCGCCGCCGTGGCCTCCGACCGAGCGTAGCCTCTCCGTGACGGGCCCCGGCAGGTGGTCGCCCGCGCGGTCGGCGACGACCCCTGCCGCCCGCACCGCCGCCTGCCTGCCCGACTGCGCCGCGGTGTCCATCGTGTTCCGCACGGCCGGGTTGCTCATCGCCCGCCCGGCCACCTCCCGCAACTGCTCGTACCGCTCCCTGCCGGCCCGCGCGCCGAGGACGTACCCGACCGCTACCCCGGCCATGAACATGAGCTTGCGCATGGGACGCTTCCCTTCTCCCGTTGCCGATCTTCTCCTGGCTGGCCGCGCCACCCACAACCGGGTGACCCGAATACCGATTTCGAAGCACGCCCTGGCATGCGCTAATCTATGGGCCGCGGCAAGGAAGCGCCCCCGCCCACCGGGGAGCGGACCGCGCGGCGCAGTCCCCTGTAGCTCAATTGGCAGAGCAGCCGGCTGTTAACCGGCAGGTTACTGGTTCGAGTCCAGTCGGGGGAGCACGTCCATGGAATCACCCAAAGGGCCCCGTCCGGGGCCCTTTGTCCTTTCTCACGCATCACTCCCCGAAGCCCGGGAACCGATCACCCCATGCCCGCAGTCCCACCCTGCGAAGGACCTGCCCCGACCCGGGCGGCAGATCGTATGAGCAGCTATGCTGCGGCAGACGGCGCGCACAGATGTGCGCGGCACGCCGTTACGGGGCGGTAGCTCAGCCGGTTAGAGCAACGGACTCATAATCCGTCGGCCGTGGGTTCGAGTCCCACCCGCCCCACCCTCCGGCTCCCTCGGGGAGCCGTTCCGGCGTGAGTCCTCGGCGGCCGGGATACGTCGGGCCGGTCGTTTCTCCCACGCGGCTGCTGTTGGATGCCGGTATGACAAATCAGTCGCCGCTGTCGGCGGACGAGGTGCTGGACATCGTTGACGAGCACGACCGTGTCGTGGACCGGGCCCCGCGCGGCGAGGTGTATGCCCAACGGCTGCGGCACCGCGCGGTGTTCGTGCTGGCGCGGGACGCGGCGGGGCGCGTCTTCGTGCACCGCCGCACCGCACGGAAGCTGGTCTTCCCGTCGCTGTACGACATGTTCGTCGGCGGGGTGGTCGGCGCGGGCGAGTCGTACGACGGGGCGGCGCTGCGCGAGGCCGAGGAGGAACTGGGAGTGTCCGGCCTGCCCGCACCGGCACCGTTGTTCAAGTTCCTCTACGAGACGCCCGAGCACACCTGGTGGTGCTCCATCTACGAGACGCGCTGCGCGTCACCGGTCGCCCCGCAGGCCGAGGAGGTCGCCTGGCACGCGTTCCTCACCGAGGAGGAGCTGCGGCGGCGACTCGACGAGTGGACCTGGACGCCGGACAGCCTGGAGGCGTACCGCCGCCTCCTCGCATGGCGGCATGAGCGGGCCGAGGAGCGCGCGGAACGCCGCTGATCGGCACGGTCACCGGAGCCGCAGGACGCCGGGGGCGCGTTCCTCGAAGATCGCGAGCAGCCAGTCGAAGACGGTCGGCCCCCGCCCCTCGCGTGCCGCGGCCAGCTCGGCGGCGACGGCGGGGCGGTTCGCGGGGTGGCAGCGCGACAGGCGGATCTCCAGCCGGCGGGCCGTCTCGGGATGGCCCAGATGGCGGCGGGACACCTGGTGGTCCCGCCACTCGACCACGTAGTCGCCGTCGTCCGGGGTCCCGGACCCGCCGCCGAGGCAGTCGGCGAAGGCGTCCAGATTCTGGCCGAAGCAGCCCCCGGGACCGTTGACCGCTTCGCCGATGACCCGCCAGAAGTCGTCGAGCGTCGTGATCCGCGTGCCGTCCAGCACGTACGTCGCTGTCACGGCTCGCGTCAGCCGTAGAAGTTGCGTTGCCAGCGGTGGCGGGCGAGGGTGGCCAGCTGCCCGGCGGTCAGCGTCCGGCCGTCGCCGACGGCGGTGTTGCGTTCCACGTTGCGGACCGTGCGCATGCCGGGGATGACGGTGGAGACGGCCGGGTCGCTCAGCACGAACCGGAGGGCGGTCTCGGCGATCGCGTCCTTCTCGATGCCGAGGTCCGCGACGATGGCCGCGACCCGCTGTTCGACCTCGGCGGCGCGGTCACCGCGGAAGTAGGAGGCGCGGAAGTCGCCCTCGGGGAACGTGGTGTCCCCCGTGACGGCGCCGGTCAGGCCGCCCTCGTCGAGGGCCACCCGGACGATGACCCCGACGCCGTGCTCGGCGCAGGCGGGCAGCAGGGCGGCGGCCGGCGCCTGGTCGAAGATGTTGTAGATGACCTGGACGGTGTCGACCGTGCCGCCGCGGACCAGTTCGAGCGCGTTGCCGGGCTGGTGATCGTTGATCGAGACGCCGAAGAGGCGGATCTTGCCCTCGGCCTTCAGGTCCGCGATCGTCTCCAGCCAGTCGCCGCGGCCGATCCACTCGTCGCTCCAGACGTGGAACTGGAGCACGTCGACATGGTCGAGGCCGCTGGTGCGCAGGCTGGTCTCCAGGCTGGCGCGAATGTGTGCGCCGGGGAACGTCTCGGAGGGGTCGAGGCCGTCGGGGGCCGGCCAGATCCCGTTCTTCGGGGGCACCTTGGTCGCCACGTACACCTCGTCCCCCGGCCGCTCGGCGAGCGCCTTGCCGACGATGCGTTCGCTCTCGCCGTAGCCGCGGGCGGTGTCGATGAGGGTGACGCCGAGGTCGATGGACCGGTGCAGGGCGCGCAGCGACTCGTTCTCGGAGGCGCCCACCCAGCCCGACTCGCCGATGCCCCAGGCGCCGTAACCGATCTCCGACACCGAAAGACCACTTCTGCCCAACGTGCGATAGCGCATGCGACGACAGTAGACCGGGTCAGTTCGCTTTCGTTCCCTGCCCCCGTGCGCGCTGGGCCTCCAGCTCGCGCAGCAGGGCCCCGGCGGCGGCGCTGGTCGGGTCGTGGGTGAGGGTGACGACCTCCCACTCGGGGAGGGGCCCGGCCAGCGGAACGAACCGCACCCTGGCGGTCTTGCGGGTGAACGACCGGGGCACGAGCGCGACTCCGAGCCCGATCGCCACCAGGTCGAGCAGCGTGTGGACATCCGTCACCTCCAGGGCCACCCGCCGCTCGAAGCCCGCCGCGGTCAGCACGGTGTCCGCGAGGTCGCGGGTGACCCAGCCGGGCTGGAAGTCCACGAACCGCTCGCCCGCGCCCAGTTCGGCCAGGTCGACCAGGTCACGGCCGGCCAGCCGGTGGCCGGGGGCGCAGGCCAGCACCATCGGCTCGCTGGTCAGCGGCCGGACCAGCAGCCCCTCGGCCGGACGGGCCGGACGCTGCACGAACGCGACGTCGAGCCGGCCGGTGAGGACCAGCTCGGTCAACTCCCGGGAGCCGCCCTGCCGGAGACGGATGTCGAGCCCCGGGTGGTCGGCGATGAACCGGGACAGCACGGTCGGCAGGTCGACGGCGGGCTGGCACTGGAGCGAGCCGATGGCCAGGCTCCCCCGGAGCAGCCCCTGGACGGCGGCCACCGCGTCCCTCGCCGCGTCGGTCACCGCCAGCGCGCGCCTGGCCTCGATGAGCAACGCCCGCCCGGCCGCGGTCAGCTGGACCTGGCGGGTGCTGCGCAGGAACAGCGCCGCGCCCAGCTCACGTTCCAGCGAGCGGATCGAGGCGGAGAGCCCGGACTGGGCGACGCGCAGCCGGCCGGCCGCCCGGGTGAAGTGGCACTCCTCGGCGACCGCCACGAAGTACTCCAGCTGCCGGAGTTCCATCCACCGCCTCGATTCATCGACAGGAGCGCTCAATCCGATCAGAAACCGCTGTTGGACAGATTAATCCCGGGTGCGAAGACTGGTCGACGTCCCCTGCACGGATCACGGAGGAGGCTCCTCATGCAGACACGCCGGATCGGCGGACTCCAGGTCGGCGCCATCGGCCTGGGCGGCATGCCCATGTCCCTGGAGGGGCGGCCCGACGAGGGGCGGTCCGTCGCGACCATCCATGCCGCTCTGGACGAGGGCGTCACCCTGATCGACACCGCGGACGCCTACCACTGGCACGCCGACGAGGTCGGCCACAACGAGGCGCTGATCGCCAGGGCCCTGGCCGGTTACGGCGGCGACACCTCGGACGTCCTGGTCGCCACCAAGGGCGGCCACCTGCGGCCGGGGGACGGGTCGTGGACCCTGGACGGCTCCCCGGAGCACCTCAAGCGGGCCTGCGAGGCGTCCCTGAAGCGGCTCGGCGTCGAGGCCATCGGGCTCTACCAGCTCCACCGGCCCGACCCCAAGGTGCCCTACGCCGAGTCGGTCGGGGCGATCCGGGACCTGCTGGACGCGGGCAAGATCAGGTTCGCGGG
This sequence comes from Streptomyces sp. SBT349, assembly GCF_001083795.1. Taxonomy (GTDB): domain Bacteria; phylum Actinomycetota; class Actinomycetes; order Streptomycetales; family Streptomycetaceae; genus Streptomyces. Next base: position 1,679 of record NZ_LAVK01000311.1, on the reverse strand, counting down.
CATATCGAACGCCGACCCGGAGCGGATCCGGCAGGCGAACGAGATCCTCGACGGCCGGCTGGTCAGCGTGCAGAACCAGTTCTCGCCCGCCTTCAGGTCCAGCGAGCCCGAGCTCGAACTCTGCGCCGAACTCGGCATCGCCTTCCTGCCCTGGAGCCCGTTCGGCGGCATCCTGCGGGCCGGTGAACTCGGCTCGCGCTTCGCGCCGTTCCAGCGGGTCGCCGCCGCCCACGAGGTCAGCGCGCACCAGGTCTGCCTGGCCTGGATGCTGGCCAAGGCGCCCGTCGTCATCCCGATCCCCGGGGCCTCCCGCCCCCAGTCGATCACCGACTCGACCGCCGCCGTCCGCCTGACCCTCACCGCCGAGGAACTGGCCCTGCTCGACGCCGCCTGAGCCCCGTGCGGCCGGGGTGGCACGCGCCCGCCCCCATCCCCGCCCACCGAGCGGGGATGGGGGCCTCTACCGTTCCAGCGCCTGCGCGACGCCGTCGAAGAACCGTTCGTGGGCGTGGTGGCTGCCGGGGATCTCCGGGTTCCAGGGAACGATCGCGGCCCGGTCGCGCAGCGCGTGCCACCCGGGGCTCTGGGCCAGGGCGTCGGGGGGCGCGGCGTTGGCCCGCACGTCCGTCAGGACGATGTCCGCGCCGAGCGCGGCGGCCTCGGTCCAGCCGGTGGTCGCCCAGTTGGTACCGGGCCCGGCCGGGGGCTCGACCAGCCGGACGCCGTGCTCGGCCAGGGCGCGCAGGTCCGGCCAGGTGGCTGGGCGGGCGAGGTACGCCGTCTCCGCGTCCGCGGCGGAGAGGGCGAGCACCCGGGCGCCGGAACGGGCCCGCGCCGCGGAACGGAGCCGGTTCACCGCCCGGTCGAGGCGGGCCGCCCGCTCTCCGTCCGCGTCGCCCGCCACCGCTCGCAGCGAGCGGGCGAGCGCCGCGAACCGGTCGAGGACCTCGCCGAGTCCGCGGCCCGAGCCGACCCCGAGCGCCACCGTGGGGAGGACGCCCTCCAGCCGCTCGGCGGTCTCGCCGTCGAGCCCGTACACGCGCTCGTCGTCATAGGTGACGGCGACCAGCAGGTCGGCGCCGGTGGCGAGCAGGTCGTCGGTGCGCAGGGCGCCGCCCGCGCCGAAGTAGGGGATGTGGTCGAGGGGGAGGTCCCCGGCCTTGGCGGCGTCGGGGGTGTCGCCGTCGTGCTGGGAGCCGAAGATCCCCACCGGCGGCAGGCCGAAGTCCCACAGGGCGGCTGCCGCCTGTATATAGGCGACGATCCGCGCCGGGCGGTGGGGCGCGGTGACCCGCCGCCCCCGGTCGTCGATGAATTCCCATGTGCCCTGTGCCGACATGAGGTTCTCCTCCGTGTCGATGCGCCCGTGTCGATGCGCCCGTGTCGATGCGCCGAGTGTCCGCCGGGAGCCCCCGCGCCGCCGCGGCGGTGGTCTCATCCCTGCCACCCCGTCCGGCGGTTATGCGCCGGGCCGCCCGCCGCCGGCTTCCCGGGGCCGTCCCGGTCGTGTCCCGATTCGTTCACAGGGCGAGCGGAAACGTTTGCTCGCGCATCACTCGCGGGGAGGGGAACGGCACATCGAATGAACCGGGGGAAGCGGTCATGGAACTGATCACGGTGGTGTGGGTGCTGTTCATCGTCCTTCTGATCGTCGGCAGGGGGGCGGGGGGCGGCGGGGG
>NZ_LAVK01000310.1 GCF_001083795.1 Streptomyces sp. SBT349 | reverse complement strand
GGCCCCTTCCGCCCCTTCCGCCCCTTCCGTCACGGCCGCGGAGGCGGGGCCCGCCGGGCGGTGGCGGCTCGCGCCGCCGCTCACCGGCGCGATCGCCCTGGCGGCCGGCGCGGGCGCCGTCCTCTCCGGGGCTCCGCAGATCATCCTCACCTTCGCGTCGGGCACCTTCTTGTAGACGCGGTGTGGCCGGGGTCTGCCTGACAGAGGGAACGGAATTCCCTCGTATGGCGTTGTGCACATCGGGAGTGTCCACTGTAAGTGGAGAAACTCCGACATCCGGGTCCATCCGGGCACCCCCACACTGCGCCATCTGGAGGGCACACCGTGCACCGCCGGCACAACGGACTGAGGACTGCCGCACTGCTGGGCGGCATGTCCGCGCTGATCTTGGTCATTGGCGGCTTCTTCGGCCGGATGGGCCTGATCCTGGCCCTGGTGATCGCCCTGGCGACCAACGGCTACGCCTACTGGAACAGTGACAAGCTCGCCCTCCGCTCCATGCGTGCCCGGCCGGTGGGGGAGTTCGAGGCGCCCCAGCTCTACCGCATGGTCCGGGAACTGGCCGGGCAGGCGCGTCAGCCGATGCCGCGCCTGTACATCTCGCCCACCGAGGCGCCCAACGCGTTCGCCACCGGAAGGAACCCGAGGAACGCCGCCGTCTGCTGCACCGAGGGAATCCTGCGGCTGCTGGACGAGCGCGAGCTGCGGGGCGTCATCGGGCACGAGCTCAGCCACGTGTACAACCGGGACATCCTCATCTCCTCGGTCGCGGGGGCGATGGCCTCGGTGATCATGTTCCTGGTGAACTTCGCGTGGTTCATCCCCTTCGGCCGCGACGACGAGGAGGGGCCCGGCATCTTCGGGATGCTGTTCATCCTGATCCTCGGCCCGATCGCCGCCTCCCTCATCCAGCTGGCCGTCAGCCGCTCCCGCGAGTTCGAGGCGGACGCCTCCGGGGCCCAGCTCACCGGCGACCCGCTGGCCCTGGCCAGCGCGCTGCGGAAGCTGGAGATCGGCACCCAGCAGCGCCCGCTGCGGCCCGAACCGCAGTTGGAGACGGCGAGCCACATGATGATCGCCAACCCGTTCCGCAGGGGCGAGGGTCTGGCCCGGATGTTCTCCACCCACCCGCCGATGGCCGAGCGCATCACCCGCCTGGAGCGCATGGCGGGCAGCGGCAGGCCCTGACGCGGGCCCCCGCGGGTCACATCGGGGGTCCGTCGGGGACGTCCCTGATGCGCCAGGGGGCGGGGCGCCGTCATCCTGGGAGGGTGAAGACGCTTCTGAACGTGATCTGGCTGATCTTCTCCGGGCTGTGGATAGCGCTCGGCTATGCGGTGGCGGGGATCATCTGCTTCATCTTCATCGTCACCATCCCGTTCGGCATCGCCTGCTTCCGGATCGCGGGCTACGTGCTGTGGCCCTTCGGCTACCGGGTGACCGAGCGCCACGACGCGGGGCTGGCCTCCGGTGTGGGGAACGTGATCTGGCTGATCATCGCGGGCATCTGGATCACCATCGGCCACATCCTGGCGGGCATCGGCTTCTGCGCCACGATCATCGGCATCCCGTTCGGCATCGCCCACTTCAAGATGGTCCCGGTCTCACTGATGCCCCTGGGCCGCGAGATCGTGCCCACGGCGAGCCCCTATCCCAGCTACCGGTGGAACTGACACCGCCGGCGGTGAGGATCGCCCCTCCCGACCGGCGGCATCCGCCGGTGTCCGCCCGTCCCCAGGGTCCGAAGGGTCCGACCCGTGGGCAACGGGCGCGGGCACGAGCGCGCCGCCGCCCTCGCCCTGACCTGCCCCTCCTCCTCCCGCTCGCCGGGGCGGCGCCCGCGACCGCCACCCCTGCCCTCGCCCGTCCCACCGGGCGGCCTGCCACGGCCGATGATCCGGCCGTCTCACGCGAACTTCCGCGGCCCCCCGGCCCGTTCACCGCCTGGCCGGACCGCTCCGTGCGAGCCCAGGGCGACGCCGTCCCGGCCGACCGGACGCGGATCGGCATGGCCGGTCACTCGATCGGCGGTAACGCCACGGCCGTGACCATGGCGGCCGGCCCCCGCGTCCTGGCCGGGGCGAACCTGGAGGGGACGTGCCTGATGCCGGCGCCTCTACGGGTGGCGCCTCGACGCGCGCCGCCGCTGGGTGCCTCGTTACTGCGCCTCCTTCTGTTGCGCGGCGCGTCCGGCGGACCGGCGCTTGACGCGCTCGCGCAGCATGCGGATGCCCTCGTGGAGGACGGCGATGGTGAGGGCGAGGCCGAGGCCGAGACCGACACCCAGCAGGGGGTTCTCCTCGAAGGCGGCGCCTCCGAGGAAGCCGATGCCCGCCGAGTAGACGGCCCAGCTGATCGCCGCGATGGCGTCGTAGCGGGAGAAGTAGCGCAGCGGATATTTGGTGGCGCCGGTGGTGAGTGTGGCGGCGGTCCTGCCACCGGGGATGTAGCGCGCGATGATCAGTACGACCCCACCGCGCTTCTCCAGTGTCTCTCCCACCCGGTCATAGGCTTTCTGCGTGCGACTGCCCGGTTTTAGCCTGGAATAGATGCGTGTGCCAGATTTCCTGCCTATGTAGTACGAGATGTGGTCGCCGGTGAACGCGCCGAGGGCGGCGACGAGAATGATGAGGAAAAGGTTCGGATTGCCGTCTGCCGCCGCGAAGACCCCCAGAGTGACCACCAAGGTCTCACTGGGCACCACGGGAAAGAAGCCGTCGAGCTTGGCGACGGCGAAGAGTGCCAGGTACACCCAGGGGGTGGCGACAAAGCCTTCAATGGCCTGGAGGATCGCGTTGTCCACGGGTCAAGCCTAGGCAATGCCCCGCACGCCGCGGACCCACCCTTCGGCAACGGTCGGTCTTACTTTCGTCATGTTCTTGTCCCGGAGCCGCGGGTTCCTGGCGCGGAACCACCCCTTTCCGGCTCAGAGCCACCCGTTACGGCGGAACCCCCGGTACAGCGAGAAGCAGGCGATGAGGATCACGCCGATCACCAGCGGGTAGCCGAACTCCCAGTGCAGCTCAGGCATATGGTCGAAATTCATCCCGTACACACCGCAGAGCATCGTGGGAACGGCGATGATCGCGGCCCATGCGGTGATCTTGCGCATGTCCTCGTTCTGGGCGACCGTCACCTGCGCGAGATTGGCCTGAAGGATCGAGTCGATGAGGAAGTCGTAGCCCGAGACCTGGTCGGAGACCCGGTTCAGATGATCGGCCACGTCGCGGAAGTACCGCCCGATGTCCGGGTCGATCATCGGCAGTCCGCCCTCGGCCAGCTGCTGGAGCGGCCGGTCGAGTGGTGCCACGGCCCGCTTCAGTTCGAGCAGCTCGCGCTTGAGCTGGTAGATCTGCCCCGGGTCGGCCCTGCGCCCCCGGGCGTCGGCGAAGACCGACGCCTCCACCTCGTCGATGTCGTTCCGCACCTCCGCGGCCACGTCGAGGTAGTGGTCCACCACATGGTCGGCGATGGCGTGGAGGACGACGGAGGGCCCCTTGGCCAGGTGCGTGGGATCCGCCTCCAACTCCTCCCGCAGCGGCCCGAGCGACCCGTGGCCGCCGTGCCGCACGGTGACCACGAAGTCCAGGCCGACGAACACCATGATCTCGCCCGTGTCCACGACCTCGCTGGTCGCGGTGAGCTCCGCGTGTTCGACGTACCTGACCGTCTTCAGCACCATGAACAGGCCATTGTCATAACGCTCCAGCTTCGGCCGCTGGTGAGCGTGGACCGCGTCCTCCACGGCCAGCGGATGCAGCCCGAACAGGTCGGCGACGCCCGAGAACTCCTCCTCGCTCGGCTCGTGCATCCCCACCCACACGAAGCCGCCGCGCCCCTTGCGCACGGAGCGAATGGCCTCCTCCGGCCCCTGCTTCCCGTCCCGGCGCACGCCGTCGCGGTAGACCGCGCAGTTCACCACGGCACTACCCAGCGGGGAGCGCGCCGGATGGTCCAGGTCGACCTTTCCTCCGCCAAGACCCTTCACCGGCCTGCCCGGTCGCGGGCGTGCCTGGGCGAGCTGAACGGCCTTGCGGAAGTTGCGGAACAGGGACACAGGGGCTCCGGGGGGTCTCACCGATAGTTGACGAACTGCACCGCGAAGTCGAAATCCTTCTCCCGCACCAGCCGCTGGACCTCCTGAAGGGCGTCCCTGCTCTTGGACGTCACCCGGAGCTCGTCGCCCTGCACCTGGGCCTTCACGCCCTTGGGACCCTCGTCCCTGATCAGCTTCGCGACCTTCTTGGCGTCGTCGGTCGAGATGCCCTCCTTGACCGTGGAGTAGATGCGGTACTCCTTCCCCGACGCCTGCGGCTCCCCGGTCTCCAGCGCCTTGAGCGAGATGCCGCGCTTGACCAGTTTGGTCTGGAAGATGTCCAATACGGCCTTGGCCCGCTCCTCGGCGTTGGCCCGGATCTCGATCCGCTCCCCCGACCACGCGATCGAGGCCCCGACACCGCGGAAGTCGTAGCGCTGCGAGATCTCCTTGGCGGCCTGGTTGAGAGCGTTGTCGACCTCCTGCCGGTCGACCTTCGAGACGATGTCGAAACTGGAGTCAGCCATGGTGTGTCAGGCTCCTCACGCGTAGCGGATCGGGCAGGGTCGGCGCACAGCCTAGCCACCCGGAACGTCGATCCACCCCGGACAACCCGGTGGCGAACCACCCCCCAGCATCGGGTATCGTTTAGCGCGTTGCCAGGCGGTGTGCCCGAGTGGCCAAAGGGAGCAGACTGTAAATCTGCCGGCTCAGCCTTCCCAGGTTCGAATCCTGGCGCCGCCACAGCAAACAAAGGGCCCCTGACCTGCTGAGAAGCAGGTAGGGGCCTTTGTCGTCGCCGGGGTCCTCAGGTACCGGACTGTCTCACCTTGTGCCGTTCTTTCCCGCCCTCTACCAGCGTGTCTGGACCAGGCGCGGACCAGTCACGGGCGGCCGGTGGCCCGCTCGCTGAGGCGTGCGGAAATCCGGGCGTTGGCCGCGTCGTCGTTGTTGCTCACGAACTTGGCGTAGACGCGGAACAGCACGGTGACACTGTGCCCGGCCCGCTTCGCGACCGTCTGCGGATCCACACCCGAGCCCAGCCAGGTGGACACCGCAGTGTGCCGGAGGTCGTAGGGCCGTTTGGCGAGCAGGGACGCCGCTTCCGCCGGCGGCAGCGCTGCCTCCCTGGCCCGTGCCCAGACCTCGCCGTAGCCGCTTTCCTGAACCAGGCCACCGCGCAGCGTCCGGAACAGCCGCCCGTCCGGCTCCACGCCGTAGGCATCGACGTGCCAGCGGAGCAGGGCCACCAGCTCGGGCGGGATCGGGACCGGCCGCACGGCCTTGCGTGAGCGCTTCTTCAGGCCCCGCCGGTCGTGCGCCTGACCGTCGTCCGTCCAGGCCGCACCCACGCGTGGACGGGTCTCCTGAAGCCTCAGGACACCCCAGCCGCGGCGCGGCAGCGTGCAGTCCGTGAGCCGTAGTCCGACCACCTCAGCGGGCCGTGCAGCGGCGTAGTACATGCAGCCGAAGAACGCCACCAGGCGCCGGCCGCGCTTCCCCTGCGCCCGGACGCCAGCCAGCAGCTTCCGGGCCTGCTCGGGGTCCGGCACGCTTTCCGGGGTGACCTCTTCCTCCACCGGCTCAGGCAGGGACCAGCTCACGCGCGGCAGCGGATTGTCTGTCAGCAGCCCGGCGTCCACGGCGAACACGAGCGCGTTGTTGAAGATCGCTCGCTTGCGGCGGATGGACGACGCGGCGGCGGTGCCACCGTCGAGTTTCCTCTTGAGCCCGTCCAGCGTCTTCCGCACGGTCATCCGGTCTGCAAGGGCCGATGTTGGCAGTGACTTCCGCTCGAACCAGGTCAGGACCGCCCTGATCTCGGGCGGCGGCTCTTCCTCCCATCTGTTCTTGTTGAACGCCCAGCCGTAGAGCGCCGCCCTTACAAGGCGGACGTCAGCCATGCCCTTGGTGTCCTTGACGAGCACGGGCGTCACGGTGGCCATGGCTTCCGCCAGCGTCCGGCGCGTCGAGGCGGGCGCGTCCGGCCACTTCATCTCGATGTAGTTCCGCGCGTGCTGGTACCAGGAGATGTCTTCCCGCTCGCGGAGCATCGACTTCGGGAGTCCGGATTCCACATCGAACGGTTCGCCGGCGCGGGCCGCCGTCACGAGTTGGGCGCGTCGGCTCTCCGCCAGTCCCACGGTGAGGAAGGACTCCGAGTGCTCGCGCGTCCCCACCAACCAGCGCAGTTGGTACGGCAGTCGGCGCTCTCGCTTCCGGATCGCCCACACCTTGAAGGTGTAGCTCCATTGCCGTTCCACTACGCCACCTCCATCTCGCGGATGAAGGCGTCAAGGTCACTGCGGCGCACCCGAAGGTGCCCGCCGGGCGTGCGGTGGACCCGCGGGCACGCGCCGCGGTTGCGCCACCGGTACCAAGTTGCCCTGGTGATATCCAGCTCTTCGAGGACGACGGACAGAGGCAGCAGTTCGTCAGTAGACGCGCGGAGCCTGCTGGCATGCCTGCTCATGGGTGATGCCTCCTCAGCAGGTGCGTGGATGATGCGGACAGGGGCCGGGGCGCCGCAAAAACCGCAGAATCCGCAGAAACGCGAGACTGTGCGTCTGAGCTGTTGGGATGCCCCCATGCGGGCGGTGCCACGGAATGCATGGGAAGTGCCGCAGAAATGGGGTGTGACCGGGGGGTCGACTGCCCGGCGGGAATGGTGCTGTATTTGTGCGGCTGTTCCGCTGCCTTCTGCGGCAGTCGGCGGCGGGTGTCCGGTGAGGCGTTCCACTGCTGTTCACGGGGGGTACCGCTCGGTTTACGCGGTTTTTGCGGTTTCTGCGACAGGAGTCCGGTCACGGCTGGTCCTCCCACAGGTGCGGGTTGATCACATACCGGGGTGCGGGTGGACGACCGCGTCGGCCGGTGCGGGGTGGTGAGTCGGTGCGGAGGTAGCCGTGGTCTTCGAGCAGCTGCACAGCCGGTTCGAGGTCGGCCACTGTGGCGAACTCAGAGCGCGACAACTTGCTGAACAGGTCGCGTCGGCTGACCTCCGTCCATCGGTTGGCCTTGAACACGTCCAGGAGGGCGCGGGCGCGGTCAGTGGTGGGGTCGGCCCCCATGGCGTCGAAGACGGCCAAGGCATGGGCGGTGAAGTAGTCGCCGATGGTCACCGCGGCGTTCATGGTGTCGATGTCCACGGGGCGTGCGTGCGCGGCGTCGGGATGCTGCGCGAGGTGCAACAGTCCCGCGATGCGTGCGGTTGCCCCGGCGAGCTTCCCGGCCCATTTCTCGATGTGCTTGAGGGCACCGCGAGGCTTCATCTGGGGTTCAAGGCGTTCCTGAAAAGCGATGAGCACCCGGTCGGCGTCGGGGGTCAGCTGGATGACGGCTGGATCGGTCCAGTCGGCCAGAGACAGAGTCAGGTCGATGACGCGCTGACGGTAGGCACCCGCAACCTGCTCGGGCACCGGGTCGGTGATGATTTTCCGGTAGCCGACCAGGGAGAGCGGCATGGAGTACAGGAAGCGGGCCAGCAGGCCGCGGCCGTCGAAGCCGCGGACGCGTCCGATGTCGTCGAGGACCTGCGGCTGTACCGACAGGCCCATGGTCAGGGCCGGTCGGTCGATGTACTCCTTCCTCGTCTGCCGGTCCACCCTGAGCCGGTCTCCGGCGTGGCCTTTGAGGAAAGGTTCCATGTTGGGGGCTCCGGAGTAGCGTCCGGCGATGATGTCGAAGATGCCGCCCTCGGCTGACATCACGGAGATACGTCCGCCCTGCTCTGCCATGCGGGAGGTGACGGTCTCCGGGGTGGAGTCGTCGGCCAACAGTTGCGGTTCAGCCGGAATGGTCACCGCTTCGGCTGCTTGAGCCATGCCAACTGCTTCGGCGACCAACTGCTCGCGCTCATCGCCTTTCGCGGCAGCGGCTTTGGCCGCGGCCTTGTCGGCAGCGTCTCGCGCCACCCGAGCGGTCATCGACGCTTCCACGATCGCCCCGCGGCTGGTGTCCTTCAGCCGCTCCTCAGCCTCGAAGAGCGGTTCCGTCATCGCGGTGAACACGGCTGACTTCCGGTTGGCCGGGGGGAGCGCTACGACCGTGAACAGGTTCGTGGGCTCGCGCCAGTTGCCCCGGATGTGGACCACACTCCGGCCACCGGCGGCGGTCGCGAGCACGGACAGTGCCACGACGGCGGGGAGGTCGGGCGGGGTCTGCGTCTCTTCAGCGACCGCTTCGACGTAGGCGCGCAGCCACTCAGGCAGAGTGTCGGTGGGGAACGCGGGCAGCTGCCGGCGGCGGGTGAGTGGGATGGGCTCCTCCCACACCGGTTCCGCGTCCGGGGTCGTGTCGAGGGCGGGGAAGGCTTCCCACAGGTCCGCCGACGCGTGTTCCGCAGGTTGTGTGGTCATGCGGCGGCGCCCCGTGCGTGGGCACTGCGGCGGATGCCGTCACGGATGGTGGAGGTGACGCGGGCCGGGGCCAGTCCGGTGGACAGTCCGGCCTGGGTGAGGGCGTCGCTCACTTCCTGCTCGGTGAGGGTTCCGGCGGCGATGAGGCGTCCGAGGGCGTAGGCGGCGGCGTAGAGAGCCTGATTACGGCCGCCCTGGCGGGCGGACTGCACTTTCTCGACCTCGCCCGTCAGCGCTGCGGCCGTGTAGCGGTCCGCGCGTCCGATGCGGGCGCGCAGGGCGGCGGCGCTGATCGGGGGCGGGGCTGTCCCTTATACCCATCTG
>NZ_LAVK01000030.1 GCF_001083795.1 Streptomyces sp. SBT349 | reverse complement strand
GGGCGTAATCCGTGCGTCATGGTCGGCTCCTGGGGGGAGGCTGCTGACCAGTGACGCTACGAGGAGTGACACCATTGCTACAGGCGCGTAGCGTATTCGTTCATCACCGTAGGGTCCCCTAAGGAATACGCCCCGTATCCCTTACGCCGCAGCGAAGAACTGCGCCAGCCGCCGCTGGCGACCAGTGAGCCGCTTCCGCTTCTTCAGCAGATCTGCGAACACCTCGCTGGCCATCTGCTGATGCCGCAGCCAGTCCGGAGACTCGCCGTGGAGCGCAGCCAGAACGTCCTCAGCATCGCTGTCCTGACGCAACGCCACGTGCGCACGCGCCACGTCCAACAGGTGCCGGTGCCTCGTGTTCGACGTCGACGCGTCCGCCGCCGCGATCCGCTCGGACAGCCCGAGCACCCGATCAGGACGGTCCGCAATCATGTGGTTCTCAATCCCCTGGTATGCGGCGCTCAGGTGGTTGAACGCCCCCGACTTGTACCCGGCACCCCCGGTGCGCGGCCCGAGCGCCGAACCTGCCGCCCGCGCTACCTGGAGGATGTCCCGCGCCTCCTGCGGCCGGTTGTTCCGCGCTGCCGCGCCGGATGCCCGCACCAGCAGGCGCCCCCACACCGCCAGTTCATCCCGGGACGCCCGGGACAGCCGCGGTTCGATCGCCTCCGCCGTCGCCAGCGCCGACCGCTCGGCCTCATCCAGCCGCGCCTGACGCACCAACGCCCAGCCCTGAAGATCAACAGCCGCGGCCTCGGCCAGCACATCTCCGGCCGCCGCCGAGTCGCGCATCGCGTCCCGCAGCGCGAGCTGCGCGAGGTCGTACACCCTGATCTGCGTCAGCAGCCTGCCCGCCTGCTGAAGCGCGTCCGAGCGCAACCGCAGCGCGTCCGCGTGCTGCGGGCCGCCCTCGTAGTGGCGAACCGCCGTGTGGGCGGAGCGGATCAGCGGCGGCAGCATTCGGGAGGCCGTGATGTAGTCGTCGCGGTGGTACGCCTCATCCAGAGCGCGCGCGGTCACGCGCAGCTGCCCCAGGTCGGGCTCGACCTCCACCGTGTCCACGTGGAGGTGCCCGCCGGGCCCGAGCGGCGGCGCGACGGCTTGCCTCATCGGCAGCAGGTCGATGCGGTCATCGTCGGCGTGCTCGCGCCGCCGCGGACCGCCGGGCTCGAACAGTTCTGAGGTGCGGACGCGGAGGCCGCGGGCGAGCGCGTGATACGTCTCGATCCTGGCCGACCCGCCTTGCTCGATCTTCTTCACGGTGGGCAGGCTAAGGCCGGAGCGCTCGGCTGCCTCCTCTTGGGTGAGGCCGCGCAGGAGGCGGATCTCTCGCAGGCGGTCGCCGGGCACGGTAGAGTCAGGCATGTCGATCCCCGTCCTATCTGGTGCAGTTCGTCACTCGCCAGCATAGGACGGGGATTTGCTTCGCGCGCCCGAGTCGCCGGTGCCCACCCGCGGGCATGACGATGCGCCCCCGCCCGGCCGCCGTGAGGCAACCGTGCGGGGGCGTCGTCTACCGCTGTCGCCGGGGACCGGACGCACACCTAGACTCGAATCCATGTTCGACCTACCGCCGGAGGCCGCCGACCTCCACGTGATCGCGCGCTGGCTGGAGCACCGACTCGCCACCGTGCGCGCCGCCCTGGAGTCCGCCGAGGACCAGGCCGGGCCGCGGTGGTGGGTGCAGTGGATGCGACGCCCCGCCGGCGGCCCCCGCGAGGGTGTGCTGCACCGGCGGGGCTGCTGGGCACCTGGCGGACCCGAGCTGCATGCGGAGCAGGTGCGGGAGGTCGTGGAGCGGCCGGGGGTGACGATCGAGGAGTGCCCGGTGTGCCGGGCGGAGGCGCCGTAGTCAAGAGCCCTTGCACGATGCGCAACGCGGCGGGGACCTCGGTGGGGGTGGCGACACGCTACGCCCGTTCCGCCCGGGGAGCGCCGGTCGTGCGTCAGTCCGCCGGCAGCAGCCCGGCGTCCGCAGCGTCGAGCCACCGTGCCGTGTCCGCGGCCACTGCGAGCGACCCGCCGTCCGCCAGATCCAGCAACGCGGGCAGGGCCAGGGCGATGTCCTCCGCCGACCACGGCTCCCCCGGCCCGGACGGATCCCGCAGCACCGCCACCGCAGCCACCACGTCATCCAGCACCACCGTCTCGCGTGCGGCGAGTTGAGGGCTCATGGCCGCATGGTGGCACGTCGGGTGTGGGTGGGGCTACGGCGTCTGGGGCGGGCGCGGGAAGAACGCGTCAAGGAGCCGCTCGAGCGCTACCTGCTGCTCAAGCGTCAGCCCCTCCACGACCATTGCAAAGTCCCGCGCTTCCGCCGACTCGGGCCATGGTCGCTCGAGGCCGAAGTACTCAGCCGCGGCGGCATCCTGCATCCGCGAAAGCCGCAGCTCAAGCCCCAGAGCCAGCGCTCGGAGCTGAGCCAGGCTCGGCGGATTCACCGGCTCGCCATGCTCGAGCCTGTGTATCCAGCTCTGCTTCACCTGTGTCCCGGTCTCCGGGTCAATGGAGGCGTCGCTCAGTTTCTCGAGCGACAGGCGCAGCTGCTGGCGCCGAGTTCGCACTAGGTCGGAGAAGTGGGTGCGGGATTCCTTTTCACGCGCGCTCATGGCGACATCCTGCCCGTCACGCCAACCCCGCGGAGGCGTTGTCGTCCCACTCATCCGAGATGGTTATCCGATGTGAGGCGTCTTGCGGGAGGTCGGGAAAAGGAAGCCGTGCCGCGCTCCTGGAGGACGACACCGGGTCCTGCCCCCTTCGCGCGACGAACGCCCCGCCCCTGCCGAAGCAGGAGCGGGGCGTCAGCGTCGGGACTGGAGGAGCCGGGCGAGCTCGGCCAGGTCCGTCTTGCTGAGGTTGCGGCGCAGGGCCTTGGCGGCGGCCTCCGGCTTGTCGACCGGCACGCTGACCGTCCGACGACGGAACCCGGCTTTCACCATCGCGGCATGTGCCGACAGGTGCCCGGCCAGCACCTCGCCGTGAAGGTCCGGGCGGTCCTTTCTCAGACGGCGCAGGGCGGCAGTCCTCGTGGTGCCAGCCGGCGCAGAATCTTGTCTATTAGACAAGGTTTCTGGGCGTCCGGGGCGCCTCTGCATGGCCCGGTCGAAAAGGTCGAGTGTCACAGGGTCGCGCTGGATCAATCGTCGCACCATGTCGGGGTCAGCCCCGAGCCCTCTGCTCGGGGAGGTCCGGACGAAGTCCTCGACCTCGGCGTACATGACCAGCTCACCCCGGGGTGTGACGAACTCCTTCCACGCCTCCTCTTCCAGGATGCGTTTCAGCAGGCCGGGTACGTCCTGCAATGCGTTGCCGCCGCGGCGCAGAGAGGAGCCGAGGGCCTCGACCAGAACCGCGTTCGCCTTGGCCGACGTCACGAGTAGCTCCGGATCTTCTTCTCCAGCATCTCGATGCGGCGGTTCAGCGATTCCAGTGTGGCCTGGTCGATGGAGTCCTCGCCACAGAGGCGGTTCATCTCCGCGTGGATGTACGGATGCGGCTGCTGCGTCATCCGCGAGAGCCTGCCGACCATCCGCTTGATGACCCTGCGCGCGTCCGACTTCCTCTCAGTCAGCGACTGCTCGGCCTCGGGCGTAACCGGCGTCGGGATGGTCGCCGTCGTCAGCAGCTTTCCGCCCGTGGCCATGCGGATTGCCCGGGCCATCTGCGCATCGGTCATGCTCGGCGGAGCACCGACGGCCTGGGCGATGTTCTTCGCCCGGTTCAACTCGTCCTGGGTGAAGGACTGCCCACCGAAGACGGTGGAGTGGTGCAGCGCCTCCGAGGAGCCTATGGGCTGCACCAAGTCCAGCTCCAGGGTGCGCGGCTCCCCATCCTCCCCGGACTGCCGGGCGCGCTCGGCCTGCTCGCCGAGCACCGCATCGACGGTGCGCTCGATGTCCTGCGCGAACTTCAGCAGCGGCTGGACCGAGGGGATGAAGAGTGTCGCCGTGATCTCGTCCTCCGCCGAGCGTGTCCGCACGAAGCGGCCTACGACCTGCCGAAAGAACATCTCCGTCTTGATGCGGGAGGCGTAGACGCCAACGGCGAGGCGCGGGATGTCGACCCCCTCGGACACCATCTGCACGGCGACGATCCACTTCGAGGTGCCCTTGGCGAACCGGGCGATGTGCTGCGATGCCTCCGGCTCGTCGGAGATGGCCAGTGTGGTCTTCTCGCCCGTGATCTGGTCGAGCATGTCGGCGTACCGGCGCGCCTTGTACTGGTCGGCGGCCACGATCAGACCGCCGGCATCCGGAACTTCCTCGCGGAGGAGCGACAGCTCCTCATCGGCCCGACGCAGCACGGAGCCGATCCACTGGCCATCCGGGTCGAGCGCGGAACGGAGGGCGTTGATGAGCGTGGTCTCGTCCGTGTCGGCCAGGTCGGTGGAGACGATCGCCCCGGCGTCGCGCCAGCGAACGTTGCCGTCGAGGGCTGGGAAGGCGATCGGGCGCACGACGGTGCGGTCCGCCAGCGCGGTTCCGTAGTCGTAGTTGTAACTGGGCGTGCACTTGCGCCTCTCGTCGTAGGTGACGAAGGGGATGGCCTGGCGGTCGGAGCGGAAGGGGGTGCCCGAAAGCATGAGCCTGCGCATCGCGCCGCCGAACGCCTGCCGAAGGGCCGGCCCCCAAGAGAGGTTTTCGGCTTCGCCGGCGTGGTGAACTTCATCGAGGATGACGAGGGTGCGTTTGGCGGCCACCATGTGCTGCCAGAGCAACGGCTGGGCGGCGACCGTGGCGTAGGTGACGACGACCCCGTCGAAATCGCGAGCTACTGCAGACTGGGCGTTGGTGAACTTCCAGTCAAGCTGGATCCCTAGCTTGCTGGCAGCTTCGGACCATTGGCGGCGCAGGTGGGAAGTGGGGACGATGACGACGACTTTCTCGACGTCGGCGCGGCTGATGAGCTTCTGGGCGGCGACCAGCGCGAAGGTAGTCTTGCCGGCGCCCGGGGTGGCGACCGCGAGGAAGTCGTCGTTGTTCTTCAGGAGGCGGCCGAGTGCCTCCTCCTGCCAGTCCCGCAGTTCCATGTGCCAAGGGCCTTTCGTGAGGTTGCATCTCGGGCAGAGGGCCTGCCCGTTGGTGACGTCGGTGGGGCCGCCCGCCGAGTAGGGGGCGACGTGGTCGGCGTGCCAGGAAGGTTGTAGTTCGGCGCCGCATTCGGCGCACTTTCCGTCGGCAGCCAGGTAGAGGGCGACGCGTTCACTGGAGTTGAAGCGCCGCCGGGTTGGGTCCGGCGTCACCGGATGCAACCCACACGGGATCGGCACACCCGGCTGTTGACCCGGGCATGGCGATGAGTAGGGTTGTGCACGTGCATCAAGGCATCAGCTCCTTGTGTTCAACGCCCTCCGCGGACCGGCATCCGCGTGAGGGCGCACCCCTTCCAGGGGATTACGGGCCGAACATCTGATGGCCTGTTGGCCGATTACTCTACTCCGTTCCAGTGACGGCGAGTGACGCGCAAAGGCGAACACAACCGTTCCGAAACGGACATGCCTATGCGGCAGGACAACTCGTAGATCACAGAACGTGTCCACGCGGCGCGACGGCGCATGCGGCCATGACTGCCCGTATCCACCGCTGGTTCGAACCAGCAGAAACCCCGCCGCCAGCCGAAGCCGACGACGGGGGCGCACCTGGAAAACATCTCCTATCCCGCTACCACTGCCTGCGCGCCGGGTCGAGCGCTCCGAGGAGCCCGCCCTGCTGCGGGTCCTCCGGCACGCTGGCCGGGGCACACGCGTACTCCGTGGAGCCCTCGCTGACGGGCGCACACCGGTACGTCACACCGTCCGGCCCGGTCCATGACCAGCTGGTGGGCGCCGGACCAGCAGGCCCGGTGTCGCCCGCCGGCCCCTGCTCCCCGGCCGGTCCGGCGGGGCCTGGCTCGCCGGCGGCCCCGGGTGGGCCCGGCTCCCCAGCGGCGCCCGGTGTACCGGACGGGCCGTCCGAGCCGGCGGCGCCGGGGTTTCCAGGATCGCCCGGGTCCCCAGCCGGTCCGTCGTCTCCGTCCTCGCCGCCCGGTCCGCGCGGGCCCATCGGCCCCGAGTCCCCAGGCGGCCCCTGCTCCCCGGCCGCGCCAGCATCCCCTCGGCTGCCCGGTGGACCCGCCACCGGCTCCGCACCGAGATCCTGCACCTGCTCGGCCAGCGCGTCTCTCGCGGCGTTGGCCTGCTCCAGATCGTCCGCGAGTTGGGTCATCGTGATGACCACCCACGCCAGCATGGTGATACCGGCCAGCACGCCGAGCGCCGCGAGAAGATCCCCGCGGCGCCTCTCGCTCCGGGTCATGCGCCCGCCCCCCTGGCCCCCAGGTACACCTGGAGCAGAAGAAGAAGCACAGGAGCGACCAACGCGGTCAGCACGAGTCGGTGATCCGCCGCGCGGCGCCGGTCCCGCTCGGCCTGGGCCTGCTCGATCTCCGCTGCCCTCGCAGTCGTCGTAGCGATGTCTCTTTCGAGGGCCTTCATCCGCAGCTCGAACACGTCGCCGCTGACCTTGCCGTCGAGCCGCGTAGCGAGCTGGCTGAGATCCTCCTTGAGGTCCGCGTGCACGGCCGCCAAGCGGCGGGCCACCTCACCGAGAGTCGGCTCATCAGGCACAGATCACCGCCCAGGTCAGACGCGCGGCGCGGCCGACGCCGAGTTCGGATCGCCGAGCGCGCGGGCGGCGACGCCCTTCAGGAAGGAGCCGACCGCGGCGAGACCGGCCACACCGGCGCCCTCCCAGAAGCTCACGGTGAACATGTTGAACGGCTCGGCCGCGACGAACACGCCGCCGAGGGTGGTCACGAACGTGGCGGCGGTCCGCTCGGCCAGGTCGATGCCGAAGGTCCGCGCGGTGCGCGCGGAGGGGAAGTTGGCGGTCATGAGCAATCCTGTCTTTCGGCGGCGCGCTCAGCGAGCCAGCGCCGCACGGCCTGGTTGTGGCGGGCGTCCGCGAGCGCGTTGTGCTCGCCGCCCTGCTGCTTGGGCAGGTCGTCCCAGGACAGGCCGAGCCTGCGGGCCTCCTGCTGAATGTCGTGCGTGAACATCGGCACGCCCTCGGGGAGCGCGATCATCGGGCCCCACAGTTGCGCCAGCGCGACGTGGTCATAGGCGCCGTAGTTCGCCCACAACTCCACGTCCGGGCCCGCGGCCTGGATGAAGGCGGCGACGGCGCGGGCGATCTGCGCCCGGGGACGCACGTCCGGGTGGTCGAGGTCGAGCTGGTCCATCCCCCGCACGCCGGGCGGGTTCTTCGCGATGGGGAGCTGCGGCCAGACGTGCTCACGCAGCCACGGGTGCCGCCGCACTGCGGCCTGGTCGAACTCGGCGCTCACGGCGTACAGTTCGCGGCCGTCGTCGGCGACCATGCCGATGCTGATCAGCCCGATCGTCCGGCCATCCTCCAGGAACTCCAGGTCGTAGTCGATCGCCGTCACGGCCACACCTGCGCCTTCAGCTCGGCGCGCTCGATCGTCACCGGGCCGGGCCCGAAGTGGGCGAGCATCACCTTGACGCGGGCGCCGCGGGACACCTGCCCGCACAGCGGGAGCGCCGGGTAGGAGCCGCCCGCGGTGCCGGTGGCCTCCGCGATGGGCAGGCGCTTCTCGCCGTCCGGGCCGTCCTCGACGACGCGGACCTGCACCTCGACGCCCGGGGCGAGGCCGGACAGGCGCAGCTGGAGCACGCCGACGTACTGGGCGCCGTCTGCGGCGAACGACTGCGCGCCGTCGCCGTGCTGGCTGGCGCCGTCCGACCACTCCGTGTCCCACGGCAGGGACACCCAGGCCCCCGCGTCGCGGATCTCGATGGGCTCGGTCATGCCGAGCGCCAGGAACTTGGGCACTTCGTCCTCCTCGGGAGGGGCGGGGGTGGTGACGGGCTGACCGGAGCGGGCGACGATCCCCGGGAACACCACGCGCTCGAACTGCTCGATGCGGCGGGCGCCGGGGCAGGCCGTGCCCGAGGTCGACCAGCCGCGGTGCAGCCGGTGCCAGCCGAACCCCGGGTCGCTCGCCGAGCGGCAGATGTGCAGCGGGATGCCGTGGGTACGGTGCGCCCACGCCCCGAGGGCGATCAGCGCCTCGACCTGCTCGCCGGTCCACAGGTCGCTCGCGCTGGTGTTGCTGGCGGTCTCCACGCTGATCGCGCCGGTCCCGTCGGCCCGCCGGTTCGCCCCGGCGTTGGCATCCGCGCGGACGGTGGTCGGGAGGTACTGTCCGAGGTCACCGGAGTACCCCAGACCGAAGTGGCTTTCGAGGTTGGTCGAGTCGCGCCAGAACTCGTAGGTCCGCCGCGGCTCCCACGGCGCCACGATCGAGTGCACGATGAACTGCGTCGGCCGGATGGCGTCCTGCTGCCGCGCCTCCGGCAGCAGCTCCATCCGGGTCGCGCCCGGGTACCAGGCCATGGGGCCCCCTCTCTGGGCATAGATCAGCCCCGGGGCCGACGGCGCCGGGGCAGGGGTGGGTGCGGCCCTACGCGGGCCCCGCGTAGTAGATGGCGACGTGCGGTCTCGCCGAGCCGGTGGCCGTGGCGAGGCTGCCGGTGGCGTTGTGGAACGGAGCGAACTCGATGTGATCGCTCACCCCGTCGAACAGCACCGGCACGCTCCTCGCGCCGACGGTGACCGTGGTGTTCGCCGTGGCCGCCGCGACCGGTTTGGCCGTGCCTCCGATCGGCAAAGTGCCGTTGAACAGCCAGCTCGCGCCGCGCCAGGTGCCGGTCACGGAGCCCTCGAAACTCGTCTCGCCGGTGAGCTGATACCAACCCGCGATCGGCGGCGTGAAGTAGGTCGGCGTCGACGGGCTGTAGCCGCCGAGCAGGTCAACGATCAGGTTGTCCCACGACAAGGCGTTACCGCTGGCGCCTGCCGCGGTGCCGCTGGTGGTGATCGTCTGTGCCGCGTCCCTGCTGGCGAAGAACACCAACCGCCCGATCAGCAGCGCGCCGTTGAGCCTGTCAGCGGTGATGCGGGTTCCGGGCAGGAGGCCCGGCGGTGGGGTCGTCACGAACGCCTCCTAGAGGGCGATGATCATCGGATGGGCGAGGCGCACATCCGCCCCGGTCGCGTGCGCCTTGATGACGCCGTTGGTGCTGCGGGTCACCTCGGCGTACTGCGGGTTGACGACCTGCCAGTCCCGGAACGAGAACGCCGGGGCGACGTTGGTGTTGCCGGCGGCCGTCGAGACGCTGACCCCGGCGACCCCGGAGGCGATCGGATCCGCCACCACCGTGCGGTCGATCCACCAACCACCAGGCTCCAGGCGGGTCGAGGGCCAGACCCGGCCCCGGACGCGGTGCCCGTCCACGCGCACGCGCATCCACAGCCTGGTGCCCGCGCCGTAGGTGTAGGGCGTCGCGGCGGTGGCGCCGACGAGGCTGGTACTGCGCAGCACCTCCATGGAGACGGCGCCGCTGGTCGCCAGCACGAGGCGGCAGCGGTAGTAGGCCGCTCCCACCCTCAGCACGATGCCCGGCTGGAACGCCCCGCCGGTCGCGAGCTGGCTCGGGGTGACGCTGACCAGCACCTCGCAGTCCGTCAGCGTCACGGAGCCGACCAGTTGGAACCGCTGCGTCGTCGGGCTGGACGCGAGGGTGACGATCCCGGCCGTGCCGTCCACGCTGCGGTCGCTCGCGGAGCCGCCGCTCGTCACCCACGCATACCCGGTGGTCGTCGCGCCCCAGCCGGACGCGACCGTGCGGTCGAACGCATCCCAGGCCAGAGGCTCGAGCGCGGTTGCCGTCACGACCTCCCCACCCACCATCAGGTCCACGGGCAGGTCGTCGCCGCTGCTGGTGCCGCCGGTCGGGCCCTCCGTCGTCTCCCACGGAGGCCCGGCGTCGCGCCACAGGAACATGGTGTCGGCGTCGGCAGAGGCGGGGGCGTAGAGGCTGCTGCCGTCGGTGTCGAGGTGGTTGGGCGCGGTGTCGTCGGCGGGGTCGGCGTTGCCGACCTCCCCAACCGTCCAGATGCCGCCAGGGCTCGCGTTGGCCTCAATGCGCCACCGGGTCGGGGTGATCGTCTCGGAGTACCCCTCGGCCATCAGGTCCACCGCGGTGGTGGGGTGCTGCGGAGGGAGGTTCACGACCTGGAGGCGGTCCCCCTCGGCGCGGTCGAGCCACGTCGCGATGGTCTGCGGTGCCACGTCCAGGCTGGTAGTGACGGCGGGGTAGCGCATGCCGGGCCAGGTGCCGCGGTGCAGCCGCCACCCGGCGATGCCGGGCAGCGTGTCGTCCGCCGCAACGTTGAGCGTCACCGAGTCGTCGTACAGGCCGAGTTCGGCGACGGACGCCTCGTCGACGGCCCGTGCGCTGCTGCCGCCCTGGCGTGTGACGGTGATGTCGTTCCGCAAGCGCTGGTCATCCAGGACCGGTGCGAACGGGTTGTCGATCTCGCTGACCCCGGCGTCGAGCACGAGCGCCGGGGGCTGGTTGTACAGCGTGGCGCGGGCCCGGTACTGAAGGCCGAGTGCCTCCCGCCGCTCCGAGAGCACTCCGCCATCGGCTGCGGCGCATTCCTGGAGCAGCGTCAACAGGGTCGCTTGCCCCTGGGGGCCCATCTGCGGGGACTCGTGGGCGTTGCCGAGCACGCTGATGGGCAGCTGCTCTTCTTCCGCGAGGCGCCGCATGCGGTCGAGGGCGTACTCGCCGGCGTATGCCGCCTCAGGGCCGCGGGTCCCGGGCCGGTACGGGTCCAGCGTGGGGTCACCGCTGTAGGTGATGTGGCCGAACGGCAAGCCCGACATCCCGGCCGACCACTGGTTGTCGATCCTGACGGGCCGCGTGTAGCCGGAGTGGGTGACGCCGATGGACCACGTCTCGTCCTGGCCGATCGCGGTCCATCGCAACCGGTAGTCCCAGTCCGCGCCGGAAGGTTGGGCGATGAGCCGCACGCGGCACCACCCGGCCGTCGCGGCGGCGAGCGCGTCGGCGTCCGTCCAGAACGTCTCATCCACGACGGTGCCGTCCGCGTCGTGCAGGCGTAGCCGGATCTCGCCCGCACCGATGTAGCCGGTGATGCGCGCGACGCCCCCGCCGGACGTCCACACCCGGAACCAGCCCAGAGACGAACTGGGCAGCTCGTCGAGGTGGTACACCATCTCGGCTCGCCAGCCGAGCGACGCATCCGGCAGCGACGGTAGGGAGACGCGGAACGAGCCGCCATCGCTGCCGACTTGAGGCAGCGGCGCACTGCTCGGGAGGCCACTGTCGGCCGCCATGGTCAGGCCCTCGACCGCCGCCGCGCGGCGCCCCGGAATCGCGCTCGCGATGCTCGTGGCCGCGGACCCGTCCTCACACGGCCAGTAGCCCAGCAGCCCGGAGTCGATCGCCAGCGGGATACCGCGGCGCAGCGTGCTCTGGAGCGCTTTCTGTCCTTGGCCGAGGCGGCGGAGGATGCCGGAGACGGCGATGTCGACGCGTGCCTCGCCGGGCCGCTCCTCCGGGGCGGTCGGGTCGGACAGGTCGCCCCACGGCCACGTCGGCGCCCATTCGTCGACCGTGCCTGCCATACGGGTACGCCAGTCGGTGACCTCGGAGCCGCCGGACAGCGCCCAGTCGATGCCGGTGGCGTCGGTGAACGCGGTGTCGCCGACGGCCAGCGTGGTGAAGTCCGGGCTGGCCACCACGGTGCCGTCGATCGTGGTCCTGACCTCCGCGCGGTACCAGCGGCCTGCCGGGCGGGCGAGCTGCGCCTGCACATCCCCGAGGGTCAGCGGGACCCCGGCGGGCTGGTAGATGCTCGCGGTGCCCGAGCCCGTGCGCGGGGCGCCGAGCTGCCGCCACGGCCCGTCGAGGGACGGCCCGCAGTAGAACCTGACCTCATGGCCGCCGTCACCGTTGTCCGCGTCCAGCGTGGCGCGGATCGCGCACCGCTGCCCGCTGGCATAGGGCACCGTGTCCTCGGCGAAGTACTCGGACAGCCCGGAGAGCAGGCCGTTGCTGGACCAGGCCAGCAGGACGTTGCCCCACGCCCCGAGGTACATGCGCCATCCCCGGCCGAGGTCCACTGCGGAGTAGCGGCCGATGAGGGACTGGGCATAGTGCCGCCACGGCGGCGCGTCCAACACGCTGGCCGTGGCCTGGCTCGGGAGGCGGTCCAGCGCCACCTCGACGCGCACGTCCAGGTCGCCGGTCACCGCGGGCGGGGACGCGGCCACCGCCCGCGCGCCGACGGCGTCGGGCACACGCAGATACGGGCCGCCGGCCTGCACGCCGATCCGCGCCGGGACGCCCTGCCGAACGTGTGGGTAGTGCGCCCCGAGCGCGTTGCCGGGGGTGTAGTCGCCGTGCGGGTTGTCGAGCTGGAGAGACGTCGAGGTCGGGGACGGCTGACCTGCCTCATCCGAGCGGCCCCGGCGGATCGTGATCGTCTGCCGGTGCACGTCAGGGGCGACGTCCGACCATGTCCACTCGGCGGGGTCGCCCGCGGGGTCGGCGCCGAACGCCAGCTCCGCGCGCAGCGGCAGCCGGTCCTGAGGGAACGCCACGACCTACCTCCCGGGGGTGAACGCAGCAGTGACGCTGCTGCCGTAGTCGGTACGCACGCTGTTCTGGATCAGCCACATCACGGCCTGGGAGGCGCGGCTGCCGTCTGCCTGGACGCGCAGCACCGGCTGCGGTGCGGCGGCCGTCCCGGGCCCTGAGCGGTACGCGGCTGCGGTCGCCGGAATCGCGGCACCGGCGGCGAGCGCCGAGGCGGCCGACACGTCGGAGGTGGCGGACCGCATGCCGTCCGCCAGGAAGTTCACGATCTTGGCGCCGGACTTCTGCGGGGGGTACTGCCGCAGCGGCCCTTCCTTGGCGGGGCTGTTCGGGAAATGGCCGATGACCTTGCCTGCGATCCCGCCGAGCGCTCCCATCAGGCCGCCCATGGCCGACCGCAGACCGGTGATCAGGCCGCGGATGATCGCCTTCCCGGCCGCCACCAGCCAGTCCGGAGCCCCCGACAGAGCGCCCTGCACCTTGCTCTTCAGGGCCCGGAACAGGCCGACCGCGCCCCCGAGGCCGCTGGCCATGCGAGACCGCATCTGGCTCAGCCAGCTCTTCGTGTCATTCACGACCCAGCGTCCGGCACCGCTCGCGCCCGACTTCATGCCGCCCCAGGCCGCTGACCAGCCGCTGCTGACCAGGCCCATGCCGGCCGAGGTGAGGTTGCGGACCACGCCGAGCCCGGCCTGCCAGCGCGAGACGATGATGTCCTTCGCGCCGGTCAGCACGTCCTTGGCGCCCGCCCAGATTTTGCGCCAGTCCCCGCTGAAGACCCCGGCCCACATCTGCAAGAACCCCGAGACGATCTGGAGGCGCCCCTTCCACTCCTCGACCGTCTGGCCGAGGTAGGTGCGGGCGATCCCCACCAGGTCCTCGCCGAACAACGCCCACCCGTCGCGGATCAGCGTCTCGCCACTGGAGAACGCGGCACCGACCTGCGTCAGGCCGCTGTAGACCGCGGCCTGCGTGCCGGACATGGAGGTCGTGGCGTCAGTCTCTACCCCGCGGAACCCGTCGCCGAGCCCGGATAGGCCGTCGGTGGCCTCCTTCACCCACGGCTTGGCCTGGGTCCAGAAGTCGCGTGCGGCGTCGACTCCGGCCTGGAAAGTGGGGCCGAACTCCTCCTTGAGTTCTTGCAGGCGCGGGATGACCTCGCCGCCGATGAACTCCACGAAGTTCTGCTGAAGAGTCCGCTTGAACTGCTCCACCCGCGTTGCGGCGTTGTCCCGCAGCGTGTCGCCTGCGGACTTGGCGGCCCCCTCGAACTCGCCGAGGTCCTCGGCTGCCTGGCTCGGATCGAGAGACAGGATGGCGTCCTGCATGTCCTCGGCCTTGGTGCCGAACAAGTCGACCGCCAGCGCCGCCTGATCGGCCGGGTCCTTTACGTCCCGCAGGCCGTCCAGGATGTCGTCCAGCGCTTCGGCCGCGCCGTCACCGCCGCCAGCGATCCGGCCCTGGATGTCCTCGGCGGACAGCCCGATCTCGTCGAGCGCGGTCGCGGCCTCCTCCCCCATTTCCTGGAGGATCAGCGTGCCCTCTTTGAGGGTGTCGGCGACCAGGTCGGCATCTCGGGCGCCGCCCTTCAGGCCCTGGGAGAGCAGGCCCATGGCCTGGTCCCCGGACAGGCCGAGCTGCCGGAACTGCGTAGCGTACTCGGAGAACGTGTCGAGGAGATCGTCGGCCTCGTTGGCTCCGGTCTGCACGCCGCGCGTCAGCAGGTCAAGCGCCTCGGTGCCATCGTCTGCCAGCCCGGTCTTGAGTATCTTGCCGACGGCGCGGGCGGTCGGCCCGACCTCCTCGCCCAGGAGGGTGGCGACGTCCGCGAGGCCGGTGGACATGGTCTCGATCTGGCCCATGGTCGCGTCGGTGGGCAGGAGGCCGTGGTTCATGGTCTCGGCGACCGCGTCGGCCGCCGTCTGGAAGTCGGCGGTGACCGCGTTCGCGAACAGTTCGCCGGCGACCTGGCCGTACCGCTCGGCGACCTCCGGCGTGGTGCCCATGGACGCCTGCATCATCGAGACGATGCGCCCCTGGTTCATGGCTTCCGAGATGCCAGCGAACAGCGCCATCCCGGCAGCCAGCGCAACCCCGGCCAGCCCTGCCTTGAACGCGCCGCCGAAGTTGCGGCCGGCCGCGTCACCCGCGTTGGCCGCGGGCTGCCCGGCGGCGCCGTTCATTGCGTCCCCGGCGGCCGGGCCGAACCCGCGCATGCTGGGGATGAGCCGGACGAACGCGACGCCGATCTCCTCGGCCATGGCGGTCACCTCCTATGCAGGTGGTGCGGGGAGCGGGGCTGGCCCGTGGCGGGCGAGGAGGGCCCGCACCTCGGCCGGTGTCCGGCCCTGTGGGATGGAGCCGTGGCGGGTGCCCTCCGGCTTGGCCAGGGGGCTGATGCGCTTCGGCCGGTTGCGGCCCTTCGCGCCGTCCTTCGTGCGCAGCCAGGTGGCGAGGCGCAGCTCATCGACCACGAGGAACAGCAGGTGCTCGCTACGGGAGTAGCCGTCGCCACCGGCGGCGCGAGCGGTCGCCGAGTGCGGGTCGTGGAGCAGTTGCTCGTACAGGGCGCCGATCCGGCCCAGCGGCATCACCGCCAGGTCCGCCGGGGCCCCGCGGAGGGTGAGGTCTACTTCGAGCGCTTCGCGGCGGTCCGCGTCGGCGAGGACGGCGAAGCCTCTTTTCCCGACTCCCGCGAGTGCTTGGTCCAGGCGGTTGCGAAGTCCAACTGCAAGCGGGCGGGCATGGCCATCAGCGCGTCGTATGCGGCCTGGCCGCCGACCTCGCGGATCACGGCGAGGTCCCCGCCGAACAGCCGGTCAGCGTCAGCTCCGGTGAGCGTGGACGCGTTGGGCAGCGTGTACGTCTCGCCGTCCATTCCGATCCACTGGAACGGATCGGACGGCAGAGCGGCAGAGCGCTCTCGTGCGTCGAACATGCGCGGATCTCCTGTGCTCGGTGCGCGGACATGGGTGAGCCCCGGAGGCACTCCGCGCGAGATGCCCCCGGGGCCGTCTTGAAAGTCACGACCCGCCGGCGATGTCCGTGCCCCAGGCCGCGTCGGTGCTGTACTTGACCATCAGGTTCCCGTCGGCGTCCGGGTACGCCGTGATCGTCACCTGGTAGCCGATGGCCTGCCCGTTCGCGTACTGGATCTCCCCGCGCTCGGTGACCTCCGCGTTGCCGAGGTAGAACCGCATCAGCGTGTTGCCGTCCACGACATTGATCACGAACGACCGCGGGTCGGAGTTGGCCGGCTTGACCTCCAGCATCCAGCCCGAGCCGCCGTCCGTCTCCATCGTCGAACCCGGGTGGTACAGCTCAAGGTTGGAGCCGCGGTTCT
Organism: Streptomyces sp. SBT349; assembly: GCF_001083795.1. Lineage (GTDB taxonomy): Bacteria > Actinomycetota > Actinomycetes > Streptomycetales > Streptomycetaceae > Streptomyces. Next base: position 19,651 of record NZ_LAVK01000030.1, on the reverse strand, counting down.
GGATCAGCGTCGTCTGGAACGTCACCAGCGACTCGGTACGCGCCGCGCGGACGACGGTGGCGTTCTGCCACGCGACGATGTTCTCGACGTTGTCCTCCCACGCCTCGGTCACCCCGTCCTCGGAGCAGTAACCGTGACCGATAAACGCAGGGTCGAGCGGGGCAGAGGCGTTGGTGGGCGCGGTGGTGCCGACCGGCGCGGAGAACATTTCCCCGGTGATCGCGACATCCACCTCGGAGGCAACGAGTGCCATGGTGATCTCCTCATGGGTGTAGGGGGTCACCCGGGCGCGCGGACATCACCGGGAAACGGGAAACAAGTCAGTGGGGTGCGGGGTTGATCGCCGAGTCGGCGCGCACCAGCAGGGAGTAGGTGGCCCACGCGCGGGGCGAATTGGTGATCGGGTCGTCGTCCAAGCGCGGCCCCAGAAACTCCGACACCTCGTAGCAGGTCAGGCCGCCGAGGAGTTGCGTGCCGGACAGCGCCCACACCGCGGCGCGCGCCTGCAACGCCAGCGTCATCGCCGTCGAGTCGGTCGGGCCCCAGCACCAAACGTCCATGCGGGCGGCGTCCCGGACCGGCGGTGTCGCGGCGCCCCCGACGCGTCGCACCTGCACCAGCAGTGGCGGACGCGGGTCCGGCACCCGGGATACGACCCGCACCGGCGCCACGAGCGGCGTCAGGTAGGCGATCAGCGCGCCCGTGACGTCGGGGAACACGTCAGTTCCTCGCCGCGTCGATCGCACCGCCGAGGATCCGGCGGTCCTGCTCGATCCGCAGGCTTGCAGGGTGGATCGCGATGACCGTGCCGAACGCACGGCCCGACCCGACAGAGGTATCGGCGATGACCCGAACCGGGTCCAGGCCGCCGATACCGGCGGTCGCGGCCTGCCACTGCGGCTCGGCCACGGCCTTGATGGCGTCGGCCCGGCGCTGCATATCCTCCCGCACGCCGTCGGAGCGCAGCAGCGCTTTCGCGCCGCGGGAGTTGAGCCGGAACCGCTCGATGTACTGCACGGCGCCTCCTACCCGTCCACGATCTTGAGAGATAGCTCGGTGTGATGCGGCGCCGATGAGCCGGACGCGGCCATGGCGAGCGGGTTGTAGAACGGACCCGGCTGCCCATCGATCTCGAAAACCACCGGGCCGGACGGCGCGCCATCCCACTCGATCCGGGCACGCCTGCCGATTGGGCTGTGGTCGGTGACCATCAGCCACCGCTCCTGCAACGGGTCGCCGCCGATCGCCGGGATCTGTGCGCGCTGCTGCTGCTCCAGCCACGCCGGAACATCTGCCGTTCGCGCGGCGGCTGGCCCGTAGTCGTACTCGGTGTTGCCGTAGGAGCTGGTGACCGCAGGCTCCACGACGGTGACCCGGTGCGGCATCAACCGTGGCGGCACGCCCTGCGACGGCATCAGGAATCGTCCATGTTGGCCGCCGCAGCCTCGTATTCGTCGGCGAGGCGCCGCAGGAAGTCGGGTAGCGCGGCGACGCCCTCTGCGCCCGTGTCGGCCGAGAGGGTGCCAACCTGGGCCTCCGTCTCGCCCACCCGCAGGTAGACCGGCAACTCGGGCATCATCGGCCTCTCAGCTGAATCGTGGTGGCGGTCTTGCGGTATCGCTTGAGGGCGTCGCGGTCCGGCTGTGTCATCGACACCGAGGCGCCGGCGCTGCCTGCGCCCTGCTGGAGCTGGTAGTTGTAGGCGCCGATCCGCTCGGACACCATGCCCGGCGTCATCGATGGGGACAGGAGGGTGCGCAGCACCATCGCGCACACCACCGCCAGCACATCCGGCGGCGCCACGGCGTACCCGTGGTCGTAGGTGATCCGGTACGTGTCGACCGCCCCCCACCCGTCGGTCCACACCTCCGGAAGTGACAGGTACCAGGAGCTATCCAGCGGCCAGATGTCGACCTTGTCGATGCCGTCCCAGGTCCAGGACCCGGCGGGCAGCGCAATATCGGGCATGACCTCGGAGCCGCCGAGCGCAACCACCGTGGTGACGGCCTGAACGGGGCGTTGCGGCAGGCGGATCGTCACGCCGACCGGCCGCAGCACGATCTCGTCGCCGACGGTGAGGGTGAAGTCCTGGCCGGTGTAGGCGCGGAGCAGAGCGGATGCGTCGGCCAGCAGGGCGTCGGCGCGTGCCGCCTCCTCAGGCGTCAGCTCGCGCCCGAGGCGTGCTTCTAGGTCCTCTACCGTCGCCAGCGGGTCCATGCGTCACCACCTCCATCTCGGCGAGCAACGCCCGCATCCGGTCCGGGCGTCCGGCGGCATGCCGGTATCGCTGATACAGGGCGCGGGACGCCGGTGATCCCCAGCGGCGCGAGTCCCGCGGCTGGGGTGGGTGCCAGAGGTGCCAGAGGGGCGCGTCACCACGCCACGGCGCACCCGCGAGGGTGTGCAGTGTGAGGGCCCACGCTTCATCCTCTTGGCCCCATCCGGCGAACCGGCGGTCGAGTGGGGACCGTTCATAGGTGGAGCGCGGGAGGACGACGATGCCGCCGCCCTCGTACCCGCGGTACGCGGGCTGCGCCAGCCGGAGATCCGGACCGAGCGAGACTCCCGCGAGAACCGCGGCCGTTGCTTCTGGGGCGAGCCGGTGCACGTCGCCGTGCGGAATCGCCCACGGCCAGCCACCGCGCACAGCCGCCACGGCGTCGGCGACACCGTCTGTCCACACATCGGCGTCCGCGATGATCAGCACGTCGGCCGCGGTGCGCCGCAGCGCATCGGTGACCGCGCCGCCCTTGGACCACGGGCCCGAAGGGGCTTCGCCGAGCAGCGGCTCGTAGCCTGCGCGCCGCCAGCGCGGCAGCAGCCACGCGAGCGTCGCCTCCCGGTGCGGGCACCCGCCCCGCCACGGAATCACCACGCTCACGCTCAGGCCCGGCACTTGGTCACCGCCCGCCGCGAACCGGCGCCGGTGTGCACGAACACCCCCGGCGTCAGCTGCGCCACACCTTTCAGCCCGGCGGCGTGCGCGCGGGCCTGCGCCTCCCGCTCCCCGGACGCCGGCCACACAGCCGAGATGTCCCGGGTGCGGGTGAGGTTGGGGTTGGTCGTCAGGTGCGCTTCGCGCGCGAACCGCCAGCCCTGCCGGGGCTCCCAGCGTAGACGTCGCTTGGTGTGCATGTGGTACGGCAGCGTGCGTTCCTCAGAGTGCCGCAGCCGCACCTGGTACACGTCCTCGTGCTCGGCGAGGATCCGGCGCGCGGCGTCGAGCCATCCGGGGTGGTCCGGCGTCGCGCGCCAGTCGTCCTCCAAGTGCAGCCAGAACGGGCGTCCCGACTCTGCGGCCAGCGTGGCGAGGTGCGACGTGGCGTCACCGATCGACGCCCTGTCGTCTCGGTGCTCTCGGACGTCGATGACGTCGGCGTGCTCTTCGAGGATGTCCGCCGAGTCGGGGTCGGCCCCGTTGTCGAGGACGATCAGGCGCGCGGTCTCCAGCAGCCCGGGGGCGGTCGCCCGCAGCGACGCCAGGGTGTCGGCCAGTAGCTCGGGCCGGTCGCCCGTCAGCAGCGTGAGCACCATGTCCCCAGCACCCACAGAAGCGGGGCGCTCGGCACGAACCGTCGCCATGGGCTTTCCGCCCGTGGCCACCTGCTCCACGCGCGCGCCCTGGCGCTGCCATGTGGCGAGCGCGGCCCGTTCCCCGGGGCGCCCGGCGTCGTCCAGCAGGATCAGGCCGCCGTCGGCCATGTGCGGCGCCAGCGCCGTATAGGCCGCGGCGCGGCCGCCGTCGCCCTCCGGGGGCCCGTCGATCAGCGCCAGGCCGACACCATCGGGCAGCGCGGTGTCGTACCACGGGCCGTTCGGCCCACGCCGCAGGGGTGCGAGCCGCAGGTCGACGTGCTCCGCGAGTCCGCGCTCGGCCAGCAGCGCCGCGGTGGCGTCCCGGTAGCGGGCCTGGTGCTCCAGGGAGATGACGCGGGCACCGGTGTCGCGCGCGTACTCGGCGAGCAGCACCGTGCTGCTGCCGGATCCGGCCTCCAGCACAGTCTGCGGGGAGTGTTCGGCCAGCAGCCGGCCGAGCACCTGCGCGCCCGCCCGGTCCAGTGCCCAGCCGCGCCACAGGGCCGCGTCGTCCAGCGCCGTGGGCAGGTCCGTCAGCGCCACCGGTTCCCCGGCCAGGAGCCGCCGCAGCCGGTCCGCGTGCTGCTCCACCTCGGCCAGCAGCTCGGCCGGCACGTCCGCGGTGAGAACGGCGCCGACTGCCTCCGGGCCGGAGTCCGCAGCCGACACCATGTCGGGCCACAGTTTCCGCGCGCGGGCCGCCGCCTGCTTCCGCTCGGCCGATCCGTTGCCGGTCTCCGGAGCGGTCGTCAGGGACCCGCGGCGCCGGTGCCGGTCGTACAGCGGCTCATCGACCACCGTGGCGGCGTCGAGTGCGAGTGCGGCGCCGGTGAGCATGGTGTCCCACGCGATCCGCCAGTCCGGCCGCGGGCCGCCCACCTGACGCAGCCACGACGTGCGCCACAGGCCGGCCATGTGCGCGTGATGCCGATACCGGCCGTCCGACCAGGGCTTGGCCTGCTCGACGGCGACGCGGCCTCGCAGGGGGTGGACGCGCTGCGCGGTCAGCACGACGTCGCGGTCGCCCGCTGCGGCGAGCATCCCGGCCAGCCAGCCCGGTGCCGCAGCGTCGTCCGCGTCGTGGACCGCGAACCACTCCGTGGAGCAGGCGGCCAGCACCACGGCATCCGCGAAGTAGCGGCCCCGCTGCTCCGGCAGGTCGAGCCGAATCAGCCGCTCGTCGGCGATGTCCGCGAGTGCGGGCCACGGCGGCGAGGCGTGGTCGCCGTCGTTCACGACCACGCACACCAGGTCGACGTGCGACTGCGCGAGGACCGCGTCCACCGCGCGCCGGACGGTATCCGGGCAGCCGTGGTACGGCACCGACACGGTCACCTGCGGCATCGGAACCCCTCTCAAGTTCAGGCGGGGCCGACCAGCACGGTCGGCCCCGCTGCTCAGCTGCCGGACGGGACGACCGCGGCCCAGGGAAACTTCGTCACCGAGGTCGGGGTCCCGACAGGCTGCTCACCGGTCTGACCCGGGTTCGGGCCCAGCCGCGTCGCGGGGTTCGCGCGCGCCCACGCCACGCGGAACACCGCGCGCCAGATGGTGGAGTCCTGCTGCATCGCGTTGAACACGATCGCGCCCGAGGAGTCGCCGATCACGCCGGACTCGTGCTGCGTGAACGTGATGTCCTGCCTGATCCCGACGATGGACTTGGACCAGTCACCATGGATGATCAGCGCCTCGGTGTCGTCCCACGCGCCGTTCGCGACCTCCAGGATCGGCCTCCCGTACAGGCCCGTGCGGACCGGGCCCGCCAGATCCTGCTGGTAGATCGGGGAACCGTCCGCGTCCCGCAGCCCCGTCAGCCGCCACTGGAACCCGGGCTCCGCGGCCCAGCCGGTGGTGTTGAACCCGCGCTGCTTGAGCACCTGCGCGGACAGAGCCACGTCCGCGGCGATGTCGCCGGCCTCGCCCTCCGTCACGGTCTGCCCGGCCTCCACGATCGACGGCAGGATCGCGGTCTGCCAGGTGGGCGGAGCGCCCACCCCGAACAGGGCGGCGGCATCGAGCCGTCGGCCCATGGCCTCCACGATCTGCGGGCGCGCCTCCTCCCACACCGGGAACGCGTTGTCGTTCATGTAGGCGTGGGGGATCGCGACCAGCGCGGCGAGCTCTTCGACGATCAGGTTGACGCCCTGCCACTGGGCGAGCGCCTCCTGCTTGAGGTTCGTGAAGTCGTTGCCGCTGTTGCCGACCCAGTAGGCGTCCGCCAGCACGGCGGTGGCCGGGATGCGCTGCTGCCGCGTGGCCATACGCCGCGTCTGCGACAGGCCCATCACCGCGGACGTGTGGGTCATCTCCTTGATGACCTCGTTGGACCACTCGATCGGGAGCAGGTCCGGATCGCTGTTCAGGGGCATGGTGCCCGTCCTTTCATGCGAAAACCCCGCACATCGGCGGGGTTCAGGTCAGAGGCCGGGCACGTCCCGGCCGAGTCAGTTGGTGCTGGGCGTCCTGCGGCGCATCCAGGCGTTCATGTCCGCCGGGCCCGCGTCGGACGCCGGCGTCGCGCCGGGCTTCAGCCGCTCCACCGGGGTCTTCGCCTTGGGTTTGTCCGTCTCCGGCTTGCCGCCGAAGGTCGCGAGGAGTTCATCGGCGTCGGCCTCCAGTTCCTCGCGCGTGGCGCCCACGAGCCGCCGGGCCTGCGCCTGCGTCAGGCCCTTGTCGGAGGCGACCTCGGCGCGCAGCAGCCGCTGCTCCGCCTCGGCAGCCCGCTGCTCCGCGGCCGACGCGCGCTCCGTGAGCTTCTCGGTCTCGGACTTGCGGGCTTCCTTCGCCTTCTGCGCCTCGGCTGCCAGCGGCTCCAGCTCCTTGAGCCGGGCCTCCAGCTCCTTGCGGGACTTCTCCGCGTCGCGCCGGGCGGCCCTTTCCTCGGCGAGCGCCTTCTTGCCGGGATCGCCCAGCCCGTCATCGCCGCCGCCGGGCTTCGGTGCGGGCTTGAATGTCGGGTCCTCTGCCGCGCCCGTCGCAGGCTGCTGGCCTTCCTCGATCTCGTCAGCCATCGCGGCCGACCCCTCTCTTCAGCCCCGCCCTCGCGGCGGGGAAGTCACTGCGTGCGTCCCTGCGCGGCAAGGAACGTGCGCCATGCGGCGACCGCCCCGGCGCCCGTCGTCCCGGCCGTGGCCTCGCGCCACTCCCGTTGCAGGCGCCGCACCTCCGGTGGCTCCTCCCCGCGCCGGTACAACGGCTCCGCAGAGCAGCGGCACCGATCGTGGGCCTCGAACGTCACCGTGCGGCGCGAGTACACCCCGCCTCGGCCGATCAGCATCAGGCAGAACGGGCACGAGCCGCCGCCGCCGGTGCGGCGCCAGCCCGCCATCGACTCGTTGGTCGCGAACGTCCGCATCGTCGTGGCCCGGTCGCCCTCCAGCACCAGCCGCTCGGCAGCGCCCTGCAACTGGGACGCCATCACCCGCACACTGGCCTCCGCGCTCCCGGACAGAGCCATGTGCGTGCGGAACGCCACCGGGCCCGTCACCCGCAGCGAGGTCGCGACCTGCTCAGGGTTCGGCTCGACCACCGCCGGGCGCACGCTCGTACCCTCCGCGCGAGCGTGCGCCGTCAGGTAGCCGCGGGCCAGCCGCGCCAACGCGCCCTGGCCGGTCAGGATCTCCTGCTGCACGGCCTCGCTGACGGTGTCCCACCAGCCGTCGATGTCGGAGACGTCCGCCCGCAGCGCCGTCACGCGCATACGGCGGGCGATCAGCTCAGCGAGCCGCAACACCTGCTGCCGATGGGACAGCGTCAACGCCTGCGCCTGCTCGCTCGCCACCGTCCACCTCCATCTCGCCATCGGTGCCCGGTGCCGGAGTCGCCAGCAGGGCTGCCATATCCGCCAGCCCGTCACGGCTGTCCGCGGCTCCGGCCCACCGCTCGATCTCCGTCTGCGTCACCCCCGGGATGCGGGACCACAGCTCACGCGGCGGGATGTCCAACTGGGTGGCGAGCTTCCCGAGCGCGTCGGCGACCTGCGCCAGCGACCTGGGTGTGGTGTCGCGCCACACCACCTCGGCCGAGGTGTCCTCCCACGCCTCCATGTCGCCCATCGCCCGGCCGGCCAGCCGCAGCATCTGCTCCACCGACTCGCCGAACGACGTCTGGTGCTCGGCGACGTCCTGCCGGTGCCCGGCCTCCAAAGCGGCCAGCGCCTCCGCGCTGATGTTGGAGACGGCGTTGCCGACGACCAGGTTGTGCGGCGGGATCTGCGCGGTGCTCGCGATGTAGAGGAGAGCCTTGTCCCTGCTGTCGAGGTAGCCGCCGAGGTCGGTCTGGCCGAACTCGCCGAACCGGGCGTCGGCGTCCTCGGCGTGCAGCATGCGGTCGACGCCCACGTCGAACGGCTCGATCGGGCGCCCTTGCGCGTCCTCCTCGATCGTCATGCCCGCCACCCACCGCTGCCGGAACGCGGCGTACTGCTGCGCCATCAACAGGCTGTAGGTGGTTTGGTTGAGCTGCCTCTGCACCGGCAGCAGCGGCTCGACCTTCCCGCACGGCCCGTCGTCGAGATCTTCGTAGGAGTCGACGAACCGCACGACCGGGCATACCCCGAGTCCGTGCTTACCTGCCCCCTCGCCCGCAGTCAGCTTGGGCTCGCCCTCCTCCGGGTCCGTGATCGGGTACGACATCACGTCGTCGTACATCACGAACCGGCGGCCACCGAGATGCACCAGCGCCAACTCGGGCCACTCATCCGCCGTCGGATCCTCATACAGCGCCGTACACCGGCGAGGAGACAACGGCGTGATCACCGGCGCCGGGACGCCCGGCAACACCCGCGCATACGACACGCCGTACTGCACGGCCGCCCGGAACAGACCGGCCTGCCTCGCGTCCATGCGGTTCGGCTGCCACACCGCATCCCACACCGCCGAGTCGCCACCGCTGCTCGGGCGGTAGCCATCCACGTACAGCGCCTGCGCGATCGCGGTGATCACCAGCGGCAGCACGTTGAAGCGGGACTGGTCCACCAGCCGCCGGTACTCCTGCGTCGCCTTCGCCGGCACGTAGATGTCGTTGACCTTGTTGCGCACCGCGTCGTGGATCGCGTCCAGCCGATCGGCGGCCTCAGCGCGCCGGGCCTCCAGCAGGGCGCACGCCGCCTCCCTGATCTCCCGCTCGGTCTCCAGAGCCACGGCTCACCTCCACCCGACCACGCGGCCCGTGCGCCGCTTCTGCTTCTGCTTGCGCTTCGCCCACTCCGGAGAGGCCAGCACCAGGCGCCGCACCATCCGGGCGCCGACCGCGCACACCGCCGAGTCGATCTTCTTCGGGGACTCGCGCGACTCCTTCGCGATGGAGACTCCGTACCGGTTCGGCCGCCGCCGCGCGTTCAGCACATGCCGCTGCAACCGCGAATCCCCGTCGTGCGTGAGGTCCCGCTCCCGGATGTCGATCTCCGCGCGCTCGCACGCCTCGGTGAACTCCCGAACTTTGCCGCGCATGTCCCATGCGACTGGGTGCTGATGCCGCCCTACCGTCGCCTGCACCAGCAGCCGCTCCCCGAACTCCAACGCCCAGGAATCCACGTAGCTCTCGAACTCCTTGACGTCGGCGAAGAACGCGATCACGTCGCGCTCGTCGAACACCGCGCGGACCGTGCGGTCCACGTCCGCCCGGTCCACCTGCCAGCCCTTACCGTCCGGCCCGGCAGGTTTCTCCCAGCAGCCCAGCGTCATCACATGCCCGGACTCCACATCACACCCGACGAGCGCGGTGGCGTCGTCGTTCTTGGAGCCGTCGAAGAACATCACCATCGGCGCGTCGACGGGCACGATCCGTTCCACGTCCGCGCACGCAGCCCACGCCGGTTTCGTCGTCCAGGCGTCCCGGGCCGCCGTCGGCTGGTTGAAGAAGTACCGCCTGCTGTCCTCGGGATCCTTCTCGATGTTCCAGAACTCGTTCTCGACGATGCCGTCCAGGTCGAGCACCGACGCGAAGGGCCCGTACACCTCCCGCAGCGCGGCGATGAGCTGCCCCCGGTCGGTCAGATCCACGTCCGGCGGCGCCTCGCGGTGGTCGTACAGCAGCCGGGCGGACCGCGGTTCTCCGCCGGCCTTCACAGCCTCGGCGACCAGCTTCGCCCGCTCGTGGGTCTTCTCCGCGACGCTGTTGTCCCCGGGCTGGTACATCGTGGTCGTCTGCAACAGCCACGGCTGCGCTTCCTTGCGCTTCCGGCAGTTCCGGTCGACCGTCACGTACATGCGCCGCAACTCGGGCGTGACGTACAGGTGCGTCTCGTCCGCGATCGTGCACGTCTCCTTGCCGCCATCCTTCGCCGACGACGACGCTGTGCTCGGCCGGATCTCCCCGCCGCCCGGGATGAACGTGCGGGTGATGCCCGCCGCCCCGGTCGGCAGATCCTCCCCAAGTGGGCCCTCGGTGAGGTTGTAGTAGATGTTGTCGTAGGTGTTCCCGACCTGCGTCTCCTCCGTAGCCAGGCACCGGATGAACGGGTACGTCACGAAGCGGCCCATCGGCTCGCCCGGCTGGTACTCGTACCGGAAGTCACGCCACTCGAAGACCTCGCCACCCTTGGCCCATCCGCGAAACCGGCACGGGCCGAACGCCTCGAACAAGCCGATGAACCCGGCCAGCTCACTTTTCGCACGGCCCTTGCCCCGGGAGATGACCGCGGAGTCGTAGATGCGGCGGCCGTCCTTGCGCAGCGCGTAGGCGTCTACCAGGAAGCCGCCGAACTCACCGTCCATCTCGACCGGATCGCCTTGCACATCCCCGGGGCCGTGTACGCAGAAGTGCTCCACCCACGCCCAGCCGAGGAGCCCGAGCGACCGGTCCCGGTCGTGGCTGGGCGCGTGGACCAGTTCACGAGGCATCGGTCATCCGCTTACGCCGGGCCACGTTCATGTCCGAAACCCCGGCCGGGGTGGCCGTCGGCGCAGGCTTCGGCTGCTCCACCTTGATCCGCGCCCGCAGCCGGTCCACATGCGTCGCCCCGAGAAGGGACTCGTTCAACCGGATCTCGGACAGGAGCTTGGTGCTCGGCTCCGCGAAGTAGGCGTCCACCAGCGGCGCCAACATGTGCAGCCGCTGCCAGTCCGTACCGACGAAAGCCGCAGCCTGCGGGGCTCGCCGCCACGTCTCATACCAGGTAATGGTCTGCGGCCCGTACAGCGCCGCGTGCGGCAGCTCCGGGCCGCGCACCTCCGCGCCAGCCTCGACGATGACCGCCTGATCTTCGAAGGTGTCGGCGTTCCGGCGCCGCTTGGTCTCGCTGGGGGGAGGGCCAAAGCCAGCCATGGCGGTCACCCCCCTCAGATCAACGAGTCGACAACCTCGGACAGATCGGCCAGCGTCGACGGAGCATCGCCGTAGCGCTGGCCCATGGCGATGTACCGGCCCCGCCCGTACACCTCGATACATGCGCCGTCCGCGTGCCTGATCCGTCGGCCGTGCCACACCTTGCCGCGGCCCCAGAGGTGCAGCCCCGTGCCCGACGGCGACACCTCGATGTACGTGGCCGGGCAGCGGCCAACGATCTCCCGTGCCCACGCGGCGAGTCGGCCGCGGCCGTCGATGCAGTGGTCCAAGTCGATGCACACGATCCGGTCGCCGCCGTCCAGCACGTACCCGAGCCCCACACCGTGCGGCGACAACTCAGCGCGCTCGTGGCTGGCCCAGGTGAACGGGTTCGTCGAGCTGGCCGGACGCCCGTTGTCCGCCCGCACCGGCCGCTTGTCGACATCGCGCCGCACCCACCGGCGCAGCCTCGTCAACTCCACCGGCAGCCCGGCCCGCTGGGGAGCCAGCGGGGGAACCGCTGTGCGCGCTCGGTGCGCCGCGACTCGGCACCGTGTCGAGCAGTACGTCGGCACGCGGCCCCGGCCGGCAATCGGCAGCGTCTCGCCGCATCGGCGGCAAGCGAGGCGCTGCGTAGCGGGCATGCCCACAGTCTACCGCGCCTGTAACGATTAGAGGCTCTGGACTGGACAGTCATGCCCAGCCTTTCTCAAGCGCTGGTCACGGTCCGGAATCGTTACAGGTCACAGACCCGTACAGGCCGCGAGCCGCTATGCCGCACCGTGGGCCTGATGGAGGGGCGGAAGGGGTCACCCCCCACCCCAACAGAAAAGACCAGGTCAGAAGGGCGGAACTTCGCTGCGAGCAGATGCCTTTGCTCGTGCTTCTTCGAGTGGATCACGCTTCGGCTGCTGCACGAGTCCTGGATGGGGCTCGGGCGGCCGGCGTCGGCTGGGTAGGTCTCCCCGGGCGGCGCGGGCCTGGAGGGCGGTGCGGCGCCGGTGGTGGGGGGTGCATAGGGCCCGGAGGTTCCCCAGGGTGTGATCCTCGGGATCCCCCACGTGGTCCACCTCGGTGCCTGGGTTGGTGCAGCGCTGGCCGTCATCGAGCCAGGTGCAGCGTCCCTCGTCCCGGGCGAGGGCCTCTTGCCGGAGGGCCTTCCACCCCAGGGGTCTGGGGGTGGTGCGCCACGCCGAGGGGGACTCTTTCCAGGGCATGGTCGCCTCCTTGCCAGGGGTGGCGTGCCGCCCCGGGGGGTGTTCCCTCGGGGCGGCTGCCCACCTGCACCCACTCCGTCCCGAGTGGTCTTGGGGGTCAGCAGGAGTCGAGGCGCCAGGCGCCGTCCTCGCGGACCCAGGCTTCTTGGTCGCCCTCCCAAATGGGGGCGTTGGTGGTGTAGCTGACGCGGGCGAGGTCGCCTTCGATCTGGTCGACGGTGACGGTCTGGATCTCCTGGGGGCCGGCCGTCTGATAGGCGAACTCGGCGCGGGAGTCGAACTCGGCACGGCCCCAGAGTTCTTGGCAGCGCCCGGAGAGCATGGGCCACGTGGTGTCGGTATCGGGGATGGTGACGGTCTCGATGTAGGCGGTGACCGCCCGGGTGAGGGCGTCCTCGGGAGTGGCCTCGGGGGAGTCGCCGGCGACGACGGAGCCGAGATTGTTCTCGCTGTCGCCTCCGCTGCTGCATGCGGTGAGCGCGAGGAGTGCGGCCGTGGCGGTTAAGACGGCCGTGGTGCGGATGCTGGTCATGGGCTGAGCATCCCGTGTGCGGTGGTGTCGTGTCTGCTGTGTGGCCGTTCTGTGACGAGGGCGGCCCGGGGGGTCTTATGGCGAGAGCCCCGCGCCGGTGGCTGCGGGGCTCTCGGGGGAGGTCCAGTGTCCGTGTGCGTCTGGGCACGCCGGACTTGGGGTCAGGATGCAGGATGATCGCCGGTTTCGCAACTACTCGGCGTCACGCGACCCGGCGCCCTCCTCGCCGAGGGCGGTGGCCCATTCACGGAGTCGAGCGTCGGCCTCCTCGGCGCTGAGCCCCCCCTTGGTGATCAGGGTGGCCTGCGCGTCGGCGACGCCCTTGCGGAGTTGGGCGGTGTCGACGGTGGCGTAGATGGTCACGTAGGGGCCTTCGCTCACGGCTTCCACTCCTGCCGGTAGTCGGGGTGGCTGGCGTAGGGCAGAGCAAGGTGACGGCAGGCATCCCAGTACGCTGCGCGAAGGGAACTCAGTGACCTGGCGTGTTGGCCCTCAGCCTCGAAGGTCTCACGGTCCAGCCGCTCATGGTCCTCGTACAGTTTCGCGATCCGTCGCTTGGCATCTACCTCGGCGAGCACGCGGGCCGGGTCGTGGCGGGTGATGTGGCGGGCGTGCTCGGGCTCAATGTAGTCCTGGGAGCCGAGGGCGACCAGGTCGCGCTCCGGCAGGGCCACGATGGCGTGTCCGTCGTGCTGCCACTCGGCGCCGTCCTGCGCGGCGGCTCGCGCCCGCGCTTCGTCCTCGTCGAGCCTCGCGCGCACGAACGCAATCAGGTCCATGCGGGTCATCCTCTCGCGGCAGGCTTCGGCTTGGCCACGGGCTTGGTCCAGCCGCCGCTGCTGGCGGAGTACTGGCGGGAGTGCTCGGGTTCGTCGGTGGCGCGTTTGGGGTCTCGTGTGGGCATCTCGGGGAGTGCCATGATCGTGGTCCTGTCTCTCGCGGGATGGGGCTCGGGGCGGCCGTGTCTTGGCGGATGTGGGCCGCCCCGAGGCGTGTGCGGTCAGAGCTGGTTGGGCTCCAGCGCGAAGAACAGGACGGTGGAGCCCCGGAACTGGGGCTCCTGCTTGTCGTGTTCGGCCAGGAGCCACTGGTAGATGTCGTAGCGGGTCATGCCATCGGCGGGCGTGAGGTGCCCGTTCCATGTGGCGATGGATGTGCCGCCGTCGATGGGGATCTGTCGGGTGAGGACGAAGTGGTGCGTGCCTTGCTGGGTCCGGGCTTCGGCGCCGGGGTGGTTGGTCATTAGGCGGCTCTCCTCTTCACGATGTGCCGGGTGCCGGACGGGTCGGTCGGGTCGCTGATGATCAGGGCCGTGGCGCTGTCGCTGGCCGTGTCGTTGTCGTTGTCGTCGCGCTGACCTGCGGCGACGACAGCGACAGGGCCCCTCTCGGCGCCCGGGGGAGGGGGCAGATCCTTCGCCCGGATGCCGGTGCTCGCAGAGCCGGGGCGGGTGTGGGAGCGGGTGGACACCACGGGAAGCCCCGCGGCGGTGGCGAGGGCGGGGACCGCGGAGGTGTCCCACGGGGGGTCGCGCGGGGCCTCGGCGTCGAGGAGGTCGACCAGCTCGGCGAGGTGGACGCCGGGGGACCCGGGCGGGATGGCTGCGCGAACGAGCTCGGTGAACTCCCTGGGGGACAGGGCCGCCGCAGTCGCCTCCTCCGGCTCCTCGGTGGCGCCTGCCTTGCGTGCTGCGTGCCAGGCGGCGGCGCACCATCCGCCGGTGGCGAGCCACATGAGGCCGGGGGAGTCCTGCACCACGATGGCGCCGAGGGTGGCGACTCCCCCGGTGCCCGCGAGCCTGCGGAGTGCGGCGGGAACGCTCTGGTCGTCCTCCTCGGCGGGCCAGATCCAGCGTCCCCAGCGTCGGGCGAGGATGCCGGTCCCGTCGTGGACGGAGCGGACCGGGCCGGTGATAGCGGGCCCAGGGCGCAGGCTCACAGGACACCGACCAGCGGGTCACCGAGGGCGTTGAGGGCGGGGCTGATGGTGCGGCCGAGGACACCGGAGGCGCCAGCGCCGAGCGCGAGGCTGGCCCCGGCCCAGAGTCCGGCGCCGAGCTCGACGCGGGTCTTCTTCGGCGTCTTCTTCCAGAGGACGATCAGCGTGATGAGGCCGAGGGCGACGATGATGCTGCCGCCGTCGTTCAGGTAGGTGATGGTGTTCTGCGGCATGTTCTGGCTCTGGGCGCCGGTGGTGCCGGCCAACGCCCGGTCCCCCACGGCCGCGTTGACGTTGGTGATGCTGTAGGCCAGCCAGCCGAGGACGCCGCCGACGCAGGCGACGCAGGCGGAGCCGTAGGCGAGGCCAGCACCGAGGGGCAGCAGGTCTTTCCAGTCGCGGCGGGAGGTCTCGGAGCCCTCGCCGTCTCCGCCCTTCTTGCCCTTCTTCTTGCGGCCCTTGTACCACCAGGGGGCGACCTGCCACACGAGGATGCCGAGACCGATGAGGATGCCGCCGAGGGAGACGCGGCCTTCAGGCGAGTTGAAGAGGTCCATCAGGGGTTTACTCCGGTCGTCACGGCGACGTAGGCGTCGAACACGGGCAGGGCGAGGCAGGCGCCGGAGATGGCGGCGCAGAGGAGGGCGCGGGCGACCCACCCGGGCCGGTAGGACCCTTCCTCGTCGTCCCATTGGCGCGGGAGGTTCCGGACGCGTCGGTCGTTGGCGAGCGCGCCGAGCACCGCGGCTCCGGCGATGACCCAGGCGCCGCCGAGGGACTGCGTCGCAGCCACGTCGCCGAGGGTGAGCGCCCAGTGGGCCGCGGGGGCGCCGATCGACGGCAGGGGCATCAGCCCCGCGGCGGCCACGATCGCGGTCCGCAGCGTCCAGGCCGGGCGCCACCACGGGCGGACGGCCTCGATCGGGCTCACGTCTGCGCCAGGCGCGAAGGTGACGTGGATCTCGTACACCGGTGGGGGCGGGCCGTCGGGCAGTGCTCGCTCGGCTGGGTCGGTGGTCACAGGAGCCCCCAGGTGTCGGTGATGGCGGCGGCGAGGCACACGCTGATGAGGGCCCAGGCGCGGAGTTCGGTGCGGATCTCGGGGGCGACCACGGCGAGCAGGGCGCCGGACACGAGCACGACGAACACGAAGAACAGCGACACGGTCTGCTCCCCCGGCTCAGTCGAGTTCGGCGACTGCGACGGGGTGGAACAGGAGGCGCCCGTCGGCGGCGCGCCGCGCGGGGGCGAGCCTGTTGCGGTTGACCCAGGAGCGGACGGTGCCCTCGGCGACTCCCCGGGTGCGTGCGACGTCCGCGACGGTCATCAGCTCGACTGCACCGTCGGCCGCAACGGTGCGCATCGCCTCCTCAATGGCGGCGTCGATGCCGGGGTCGGCGAAGGCGCTGGGGAGCTCGGGCAGGGGCGGTGGTGCGACGGACTGCAACGGCTGCTCGGAGGTGGCCGCGACGCGTGTGGCGAGGTGCTGGTGGATCTGTCGCATCAGCGCGCCGAACGCGAGGAGCGCGGCGGTGGGGGGGATTCCGGCGACGATGTAGTCGAGGAGCTCGGCGTCGGGGTCGACGCCGAAGACGTTGAGCGCGATGCTGCCGCCGCTGCCTGCGACGGTGAGCGCGATGGCCCAGGGGTCGATGCGGCGCTGGAGTGCGGCGCGGAGCATGAGGAGTTCGCCGGTGACGATGAAGAGGTCGAGGGTGGCGGGCCAGGCCCAGGCGCGTTCGCCGTCGAGGCCGTGGGCGCCGGCGACGTCGTGGAGGTGGGCGTAGCTGAGCCAGAAGGCGACGGCGGTGAGGGCGATGGTGACGGCGGCGGCGGCGTTGGCGAGGCCGAGGTCAGCGTTCCAGCGGGTCGGGTTGTTGATCTCCGCCGGAGGCGTGGCGGTATCTTCGGTGTGGGCCATGGGAGGGTACAGCTCCTTGGTCTAGGGGCCCGGCTGGCGTTGCAGCGTCGGCCGGGCTCCGGCTCCTCTTCTGTTGTCACCCCCCTAAGGCCGTTGCAGCGGCCTCGGGGCGGTGCTGCGCCTGTTGCAGCAGGCGGTGCGCCTTCTAGGCGGCGTCGATGATCTGTCGCAGAAGCGCCGCCCGGCTGAGTCCACGCTGTTGCGCGAGCCGGTTCAGCTTCTTGATCTGCTGGGGGTAGAGGGTTACCGCGACGCTCTTCGGTTGGTCGGGGTAGGTGTACTCCACGTTGTGCACCGGGAGCTCCTTCCGAACCGCGTTCCTCTCCGCGATGACGGCGAGCTTGCGGCTGGGGTAACTGCTCAGCTCCTTGCGCGCCACCTGCTTCCACCAGGAGGAGCTTCGCCGGTGGCCCTCCCAGCGCTGCTCTCGGTTCGCGGTGATGCCGACGTAGAGGAGAACACCCTCCGCGTCGTAGAGGCGGTAGAGGGTGGTCGGCGCGCTCGCGCCAGGGGGGCAGTCCTGATCGTGCTTGGGCTGCCGGGAGTGTCGGCGGCTAAGCTTCTCCATGTCGGACCGCTCCTATCGGTTTCGACTGTGGCCTTCGGGTGTTGCATCACCCGGGGGCCTCTTCTTGTCCCGAGCCCGGATGGCTCGGTTGACGATGGCTCTCGTGACTCCGAGCGCTCTGGCCACTGCGGCTTGGGAGCCGAGGTGTTGCACCCCTTGTTCGAGTGCATCGGCCTTCTCTGCTGTTGCTTGGCGGTAGGCGAGGAGAGCGGCTTTCTGCTTCCGTTGTGCTTCTTCGTAGCGGGCTCGCCATCTCTCCAATGAGCCACCTCCTCGGGCGGTGTTGCGCCAGCGTTGCGGCTGGGCCGCCCATCGACTGTAAGCATACCTGCTTACAGTCGTCCGATGCAAGGTGGCGGGCGGCTGCAACGCCCCCTCGTTGCAGCCGCGTTGCGTCATGCGGCGATGGCGGGGCGCCAGGTGCGTCCGCAGCGGTCGCAGTGGGCTTCGGGGTCGGTGCCGTCGCCTCCGCTGACGAGGATGTTGCCGCCGCATCCGTCGTGTTGGCGGCCGGTGCTGGTGGTGCGTCTCGCGATGCGGAGGAGCTGTTCTATGCGCTGGGCGGCGGCGGTCGCGGTGGTCTCGATCCGGTGGACGTGCTGGAGGCTGAGCGGCCGGAACGGGCCGCCGGGGCGGGACACGAGCCGGTCGTGGAGCCAGCGGGCGGCGTGGGGTGCGGTGCGGGTGCCGGTGTAGCGCCAGCGGCGGGGGTCGGCGGCGTCGGTGTCGGCGAGGTGGTCGCGCTGCTGTCGGTCGCCGGGGGTCCACTGCCGGTCGCGGGGGGCGTGCGACATGGCGGGGCGCTGGGTGTCGGCGGCGACGTGGTCGGCGAGCGCGACGAGAGCGCCGGTGATGTCGGCCATGGCGTCGAACACGTCGACGTTGAGGGGCAGGGTGCGGACGTCGCCGGGGCGGCCGTCGCCGAACTCGTCGGGCTCGCGGAGCTTCGTGATGCCCATGGCGGGGGGCCACTCGGTGTTCTGCCGCTGGGCGACGGCGTCGGCGAGGTGGGGCCACAGGGTGGCGATGGTGGTGAGGGCGGCGCGGGTGGTGGTCAGGTCGTACATGTGTGGCTCCCCTGTCGGTCGGTGGCGCTGGTGCGGTCGGCGGGGTGTGGTGGTGGCCCGGCGGCTGGTCCGGGCCACCGAGGGGTTACGGCTGGTTGAGGCGGTGGCGCACCCACTCCGCGTCGGACTCGGCGACGTGGGCGCCGGCCGACCGCTCGACGTAGATCCGGATCGGCTGCCCGTCGCCGTCGCGTTCGGAGCCGAGGTAGGCACCCCAGGGCTGGCCGTGCTCGGGCGGGGTGTGCCCGTCGGGGCAGTGGGGGCAGCCGGGTGAGCCGAGGTACAGGTCCGGCAGCGGCTCGCCCTCGGGGTCGTCCCAGACGATCGTCGTGTGGCCCCCGTGGCCGTGGACGGCGAGTGCGTCCTCGAGCCGGTCCCATTGGACGGTGGAGGGGTGGGCGGAGCGCCAGCGGATGGTGACTCGGCCGTCGGCCCACTGGACGCCGTCGGCGACGGTGCCCACTCCGCTGGCGCCGGTGATGTCGACGGTGCGCTGGAGGTGGAAGCGGCGGGGCAGGTGGCTCATCGGGTGTTCTCCTTCGGGGTGTTGGCGAGGGCGCGCCGGGTGGCGCAGGGGTGTTCGGTCATGCGGCAGGTGCCGCAGTGGCCGGTGCCGTCGTCGGTGTGGAGGGCGAGGGCGCGTTGCAGGGCGGCCTCGGCCCGGTCGGCGTGGTCCTGCCGCCGTTTGGACTGAGCGTCGAAGTACTCGACGGTCCAGCGCCATTCGGCGATCTCGGGTTCGACCACGGCCATCACAGCGTCGGCGAGGGCGAGGCACTCGGTGTGGTCGGCCTCGTCGCGGTACCAGCCGCGCCCGTCGCTCGCCGGGCCGTTGCGGTGGAGGGCGATGCGCTCGGCGATGCGGTCGCCGAGCATCCCGGCGAGATCCGGGGCGATGCTGGGGTTCGCGATGCACGAGCCGGGGTCCACGCCCTCGCAGTTGCCGCACGCGTGTCCGAGGCCGTCAGCGCCCGTCTCGCGGCCCGAACTGCCGTGCGTGGTCTCCGTGCCCGCTGCGCCCGGTCCTGGCGTGTCCTGCGCGGGCTGGGGCGGCACGGCGGGGGCGGTGAGCTCTGTGCGGGCGGTGACCTGCGCCAGCCACGCGGCGTCAGCGCGGATGCGGGCGGCGCGGCGGGCGATGGCGGTCAGGGTGGCGGCGGGCGTGGGCTCGGTCACGGGGTCTCCTCGGTCGGGAGGCGGTCCATGCGGCAGGTGTCGGGCGCTCCGTCGTGCCCGGCGGGCAGGGAGCAGGCGCGGGCGGGTTGGCCGCCTCCGGCCTCGCCCCAGGGGCAGAGGTCGGGGTCAGCGTCCGGCAGCGGCCCGGTGGGGGCGGGGCGTTCGGTCATCGGGTCGGCTCCTCGGTGGCGGTCCAGGTGAGGCGGACGGTCCGGGTGGTGCCGGGCAGGTCGGTGACGGCGTAGTGGTTGTCGCCGTGTCCGGCGGTGTCCTCGCAGAGGTGACCGATGAATCCGGCGTTGCCGGGGTCGGGGTACTCGGAGGTGCACAGCAGGTCGTCGAGTTCAGGCACGGTCGGTCGTCTCCTCGGTGGCGGGGGCGGGCAGGGCG
>NZ_LAVK01000309.1 GCF_001083795.1 Streptomyces sp. SBT349 | reverse complement strand
GCTCCGGGGGCTCCGGGGGCTCCGGGGGCGCCGGGATACGCTCGGCCCATGTCCGGCACCGCCGCGTCCGACGCGCCCGAGGTCGGCCCCCTGCTGCGCGAGTGGCGGCGGCGGGCCGGTGTCACCCAGCTCGAACTCGCCCTGCGCGCCGACTCCTCCGCGCGGCACGTCAGCTTCATCGAGACGGGCAAGTCCCGGCCGAGCCGGGAGATGGTGCTGCGGCTCGCCGAGCACCTCGACATCCCGGTCCGGGAGCGCAACGCCCTGCTGATGGCGGCCGGTTACGCCCCGCACTACCCGGAGTCCGCGTTCGACTCGCCCGCGCTCGGCGCGCTGCGCGCCGGGCTCGACCGGCTGCTGGCCGCCTACGAGCCGTTCCCCGCGCTCGTCCTGGACGGCACCTACCGCGTGTGGGGCGCGAACCGGGGCGTCGAGCTGCTGCTCGACGGCGTCGCGCCCCACCTGCTCGCCCCGCCGCTCAACGCCATGCGCGTCACCCTGCACCCCGAGGGCCTGGCCCCCCGCATCCTCAACTTCCGCGAGTGGCGCGGCCATCTGCTGGACCAGATGCGCGGCCAGTTCGCGCTGCTCCGTTCCGCCCCGCTGCGGGCGCTGTACGAGGAGGTCGCCGCCTACCCGCTGCCCCCGGGCGGCGGGGAGCGGGCGGGGGAGAGCGGGGCGCCCGTCCTGCCGATGCTGCTCGACCACGGCGGCAGGCGGCTGGCGTTCCTGTCGACCCTCACCACCTTCAACACGCCGGTCGACGTGACCGTCTCGGAGCTGGCCGTCGAGACCTTTCTGCCCGCTGACCCGGAGACGGCCGCCCACCTGCGCGAACGCTGAGGGGCGCCGCGTCGCGCCGCCGAAAACGCGTTGCCGCGGGCCGGGGGAGCGCGCCACCATCCCGGGATGGAACCGGTGCTCGACCCCGACGTCCTCGCCTTCTACGAACGCGGCGGCGAGGAGACCCGGCTGTCCCAGGAGCCGGGCGGCCCGGCCGACTCCCGGCTGGAGTTCCTGCGGACGCGCGACGTGCTGCGGCGCGTGCTGCCCGCGCCGCCCGCCCGGGTGTTCGACGTGGGCGGGGCCGCCGGCGCGCACGCCGTGTGGCTGGCGGCCGACGGGTACGAGGTCGAACTCCTCGACCCCGTGCCGCTGCATGTGCGGCAGGCGCGGGCCAAGGGGATCGCCGCGCGGCAGGGGGACGCCCGCCGACTGCCGCGGCGGGACGCCTCGTTCGACGCCGTGCTGATGCTCGGTCCCCTCTATCACCTGCCCGAACGCGCCGACCGGGTCCTGGCCCTGGCCGAGGCACGGCGGGTGGCCCGCCCGGGAGGGCTCGTCGCCGCGGCGACCATCAGCAGGTGGGCGCCGCTGCACGACGGGCTGGTGCGGGGCTTCCTCTTCGCGCCCGGCCGGCTCGACGCCACCCTGGAGACGCTGCGCACCGGCCACCAGGACGGCGGCACCGGCCTGTTCACCGAGGCGTACTTCCACGATCCGGCGGACATCGCGGGCGAGTTCGCCGAGGCGGGGCTCGGGGCGCCGGTCACCTACGGTCTTGAGGGCGCGGCCTGGCTGCCGGGCGGGATGCGTGACCGGCTCGACGACCCGGAGCAGCGCGAGGCGGTCCTCACCGCGCTGCGCGTCGTGGAGACCGAGCCCTCCCTGCTGGGCGCCAGCGCCCATCTCCTCAGCGTGGCCACCGTCTGAGGGCCGCGGCCCGGACCGCGACCGCGGCGGCCCTGGCGTCCCTCAGCGCCCGGCCAGCTCGATGAGCAGGCCGAGCCCGGCGCGGTCGACGGAGCGGGCCGTCGCGCTGAGGACGACCACGGCCGCCTGGCGTTCCGGGGCGATGGCCAGCAGCGCGCGGTGGCCGCCGGTGCCGCCGTTGTGGAAGAGCACCTCGTGCCCGCCGCGGCCGGACGGGAGCCGCAGGCCGATCCAGCCGGGGTGCGCCGCCGAGCGGGCGCCCAGGCGGTGCCGGGTCTCACGGGTGAGGGCCATCGCGCGGGCGAGTTGCCCGGTGACGTCGCCGAGGTGCGCCATGGCGAAGGTGGCCAGGTCGGCGGCGGTGGAGTGGAGTCCGCCCGCCGCGGCCAGGGCGCCGGGCCGCCGGGGCGGCACCGGCCTGCCGCGGCGGGAGTGGCCTCGCGCGAGCCGCGCGGCCCGCCCCGGGTCGAGGACCTGGTGGGTGTCGGACATCCCCAGCGGGTCGCAGATCTCCGCGCGGATCAGGGATGCGTCGTCCCGTCCGGTCGCGCGGGCCAGGGCGAGGCCGAGCAGCCCCATGCCGAGGCCCGAGCAATGGAACCGTTCGCCGGGAACCGAGCGCAGCCGGGTGCGGCCCAGGCCCGCGAGCACCATGCCGGGCGTGCACCGCGCGTACGGGTCGTGCCGGTGGCGGAGCGCGCCCGGGAGCATGCCGCGCGGCAGGTCGGGCAGCCCCGAGGTGTGGGTGGCCAGATGGCCCAACTCCACGGCCCGGCCGTCGCGTTCGGGCATGGCCGTGCCCTCGGGCAGCAGGGTGCCCACCGGCTGGTCGAGCGCGACCTCGCCGCGCACCGCGAGCCGGGCGAGGGCGAGCGCCGTGAAGGTCCTGGTGACCGAGCCGATCGCGAACAGCGTGCGGGGGTCGGCGCCGTGGAAGCCGCAGTCGCCACCGCGGACGGCGCCGACCACGAGCGCGCCGCGCCGCCCCTCGGCCAGGCGCTCGGCGGTCGCCGCCGCCAGCGCGTCCAGGGTCGCCGCCGTCGTCATGGGGATCACTCCTCCCCGCGGCCGAGGATGCGCCGGCCGCCGTACTTCTTGTGGACCGCCTGTTTGGACACCCCGAGCGCCGCGGCGATCGCCGCCCAGCTCGCGCCGCCGTTGCGCGCCCGGCGCACCAGAACCGACTCCTCACGCTCCAGGCGCCGCCGCAGCTCGGTGGCGACGCGCAGCGCCTGGAGGGGGTCCGACTCGCCGGTGATCGGCGAGAGATCGACATCACCCATGCCGTCAACCATGGTTGACGAGGGGCGGCATGTCAATCGTCGTTGACGATCTCGGGGCCGTTCCTTCTTGCCGTGGGGCGCCCCGGCGCGCAGGATGTCTCCGGCGAGGCGGGTGTGCCGGACGCGCACCGACGAAGGAGTTGGCGGTGGAGACGCGCGTGACCGTGGTCGGGGAGGCCCTGGTCGATCTGCTGTGGCCGGACGGGGCCACCGAGGTCCGGGCCGTGCCCGGCGGCAGTCCGGCCAATGTCGCGGTCGGCCTGCGCCGCCTGGAGCGGCCGGTCACGCTGCTGACGGCCTGGGGCGAGGACCCGCCCGGCGCGCTGGTGCGCGAACACCTGGCGCGCACCGGCGTCGAGGTGCGGCGGATGGCGGCCGACGCGGCGCGGACCATGGTCGCCCTCGCCTATCTCGACGCGGGCGGCGCGGCCACCTACGACTTCCTCGCCGAGTGGTCCCCCCGGGAGATGCCGGTGCCCGAGGACACCGTGGTGCTGCACACCGGGTCGCTGGCCGTGGTGATCGAGCCCGGCGCCTCGCGCGTGCTCGACCTCTGCCGCGAACAGCGGCGGCGCGGCAGGATCGTGGCCGCGGACCTCAACGTGCGCCCGGCCGTCCAGCCCGACCGGGCCGCCTACCGCGCGGCCTGCGAGCGGCTGGCGGGCGCGGCCGACGTGCTCAAGGCGAGCGACGAGGACCTGGCGTGGCTCTTCCCCGGTCTCGCCGTGGCCGAGGCGGCGCGGGCCCTGCTCGCCGCCGGGCCGCGGCTGGTCGTGGTGACCCGCGGCGCCGAGGGCGCGTTCGCGGTCACCGCCGAGGACGAGGTCGCGGTCCCCGCGCCCCGCGTCGCGGTGGTGGACACGGTCGGCGCGGGGGACACGTTCCAGGCCGCCCTGCTGGACTCCGTGGCCGAACGCGGCCGACCGCCGTCCGGGACCGACGCGTTGTCCGCCGTCCTGCGCCGCTGCGCCAGGGCCGCCTCGATCACCTGTACCAGGGAGGGGGCGGACCCCCCGACCATGGCGGAACTGACGAGCGTGTGACACCCGTGTGAAAGACCTGAGATGGCCTTAACAGGGCCGAAACGGAAGCCACATGTAACACCGTCAGATCCCGTGACGAAGATGCGGGGGCGGTGGTCGACTGCCGCTCTGATGATACGATCGCCGGGCTTGCCAAACCAGCTGAAGGCGCGTAAGCCATAGGGCCAACTGGTAAATCAGCCAAGCGGGTTCATCCCAAGGAGCGTTATGCCGTCAGAAGGGCATAGGGAGCCGAAGCGGCGGCCAGGTGTGCATGGGCTGCCGCCCCTCCGGGCGAGGTCGTCCCTCGACGCCGGGTGGGCTGCTCCCTCACCGTGCCCGTTCGGCTGAGCTGACGGATCCGTCGGGGGGGAAGACGGATTCACAAACACGGCATCCTCAATTCTTGTACATGGTGGTCTAGCTTGAAGAGAAATCCATGACCGATTACCTACAGGACCCGGCGCTCTGGGGCCTTATCGTTGGCACCCCCCTTGCCGCGACGGCCATCTATCGAGCACGTAAGACGAACGCAAAGCTCCGCAAAGACCAGTCGGAGCTGGAAGGCCGGCACTTCGAGCTGGAGAGCACGTTCAACGAGGCGGTGGACGACGCCCGCCTGCGCGCGGAGGAGGCCACCAAGACGGCCCTGAAGTCCGCCATGCGGACGCTCCAGGGTCTGGCCAACGAGCAGCAGCTCGCGATCTCGAAGATTCAGGACAAGTACGGCGACCAGGAGATCCTTCAGGAGCTTCTGGGCATCGACCACATGAACTCGCAGTTCGGTCGGCGCGCGCAGTCCGTCGCCGTTCTGTGTGACGGATGGCTCGGCCGCGCTCGGGCCGTCGCCTCCGTCTACGACGTGGCCCGCAGCGCCAAGGGGCGCATTCGCCACTACACGCGGGTCGAGATCCGCTCCCAGACGAACTTCGCCATCGTCAGCCAGGCCGTCGAACCGGTCGCGCTGGTGCTCGCCGAGCTGCTGGACAACGCCACCAGCTACTCGTCGCCCGAATCGGCGATCGAGATCAACATCAGGACCGTGCCCAAGGGCGTCTGCGTCATCATCGACGACGCCGGTGTGGGCATGAACGAGGAAGAGAAGACAAGGGCCTCCCGTCTGCTGTCGGGCGATCACCCGGTGGGCGTCACCGAGCTGGGCAACCCGCCGCAGTTCGGCTTCGCCGTCATCGGCGTGCTCGCCGCCCGCTACGGATTCAGCGTCTCCGTGGACTCCGCCTCCCCCTACGGCGGGGTCAGGGCTGTGGTCCTCCTTCCCCAGGAGCTGCTCACCAGCATGCCCGAACCACAGGAACCGAGCGCACCCGAATTCCCGGTCGAGGCGGAGGGCGAGCCCACCGCGACGACCGCCGGCGGCCTGCCGAAGCGCCGACGGCGAGGCGCCATCGCCATCGTTCCGCAGTCGGACTCCGACGCCGCCGCCGTGCGGTCGAGTGAGGAGACGGCCTCCATCATGGGTGCTTTCCAGCGGGGCACGCAGTCCGGTCGCACCGCTGATCCAAGCAGGGAAGGGTATGAGGTCCAGTGACTACCGAACTCTCATGGATGCTTGAGGGCGCACTCGAGGTCCCGGGTGCTCGGCACGCGATCCTGGTCTCCGCGGACGGCCTGCTCATGGCGCGCTCCACGAAGGTCGACAAGGACCAGGCGGACACGGTGGCCGCCGCGATGAGCGGCATGCAGTCCCTCAGCCGCACGGTCGCCGCCTTCAGCGGCGGCGCCGCGATGAAGTGGCGGCAGACGGTCGTCGAGTTCGACGGTGGCTGGGTCTTCCTCATCTCCGCGGGAGAGGGCGCCTACCTCGCCGTCTCCGCGGCGCCCAACGTCGACATGGCCGACATCACCTTCCGTATGCAGCAGCTGGTCTCCCAGCTCGGCAAGGCACTGACCACCCCTCCCCGCCAGAACACGGGTATTCAGGCATGACGACGCCGCCCGACGATGAATTCGAGCCGCATACCGACCCGCTGGACCCCGAGAACGTCGAATTGGTGCGACCGTACGTCATCACCAACGGCCGTGATGTCACGGGTGCCAGCCGGTTCGAGCTCCTCACATTGGTCACCGCCGCCGAGGACGCGCAGCCCGGCAAGCACTTGGATCCGGAGAAGCGCGACCTTGTCACCCTGTGCGAGGGAGGGTATCTCTCGGTCGCGGAGATCGCGGGCCACCTGAAACTGCCGGTCGGGATCGTCAAGGTCCTGCTGGCCGATCTCGCCGAGGGCGGGCTCATCCTGACCCGCCGTCCGGTACCTCCGGCACAACTCGCTGACATTCAGGTTCTCCAGGAGGTGCTGGATGGTCTCCAGGCTCGTTTCGGGTGAAGGCGTGCATCTGCACGACAAGGTGCAGATCGCGGCGAAGATTCTGATCGTCGGGCACTTTGCGGTCGGAAAGACGACACTCATCGGAACGATGTCGGAGATCCCTCCGCTGCGTACCGAAGAGACCATGACTCAGGCGAGCGAGGGCATCGACCACCTGAATGGGGTCAAGGGCAAGACGACCACCACCGTGGCCATGGACTTCGGTCGGCTCACGCTGAACGACCGGCTGGTGCTCTACCTGTTCGGCACGCCGGGTCAGCAGCGTTTCGTCCAGGTGTGGGAAGACATGACACGGGGCGCGCTCGGGGCCCTGGTGCTCGTCGATCCGCAGCGGCTCAAGGAATCCTTCGCCGTGATGGACCTGGTGGAGAAGTACGGAATTCCCTATGCGATTGCCGTCAACCACTTCGACGGCACCCCTACGCGGTCCGACGACGAATTGCGGGAGGCGCTCGACCTGCTTCCCGAGACCCCCGTCGTCACATGCGATGCGCGAGACACGAAGTCGTCGGCGAACGCGCTGATGGTGCTGGTCCGGTATTTGCAGAGCCGTACCGGTAAGGAGCAGAGATGAACGAGCAATCGGACTTCGCGTCGCCGCCGCCGGGCTGCCCGGCGCACGCCGGTGGTGACGCCACCCAGATGGACAGCTTCCGTACGCCCCTGTACGGAGAGGAGTGGGCCGCGGACCCCGGCGCGTTCTACGCCTATCTGCGCCAGTACGGGCCGGCCGCCCCGGTCGAACTCGCGCCGGGAGTCCCGGCCACCCTGGTGACGGAGTACGCGGCCGCGCTGCACGTCCTCCAGAATCCGGAGGACTTCTCGAAGGACTCCCGCCGGTGGCGGGACTTCAACGAGGGCCGTATCGCTCCGGACAGCCCGGTCCTTCCGATGATGGCTTATCGGCCCAACGCCTTCTACGCGGACGGCGCGGAACACCTGAGGCTGCGTCAGGCCGTCACCGACAGCCTGGCCCGTCTCGACACCCACCGCGTCAGCCGCCAGGTCGAGCGGGTCTCCAGCTACCTGGTGGACCAGTTCTCCGAGCGGGGCACGGCCGATCTGATCGAGGACTACACCAAGCTCCTGTCCCTCCTGGTGTTCAACGACATCTTCGGCTGCCCCGCCGACGCCGGCAACCGCCTGGTCGAGGGCTTCACCAAGATGTTCGACGGCGTGGACGCCGAGGCGGGGAGCGTGCTGATCGCCGAGGCGCTCGCCGAACTCGTCGCGTTCAAGCGGGCCAAGCCCGGGAACGACGTCACCTCGTGGCTCCTGGAGCACCCCGCCAAGCTGAGCGACGAGGAGATGATCCATCAGCTCCTCACGCTCATCGGCGCCGGCGCCGAGCCCATGCGGAACCTGATGGCCACGGCGCTGCTGATCATGCTGTCCGACGAGCGCTTCTTCGGCGGTCAGTACGGCGGGGCCCTGCTCGTCGAGGACGCCATCGACGAGGTGCTGTGGAACGTCCCGCCCGTGTCGAACTTCGGAATCCACTACCCGGTCAGGGATGTGGACCTCTACGGGGTCAAACTGCCCGCGGGCGCGCCCGTGGTCGTCAGTTTCGCCGCGGCCAACGCCGACCCCTCGCTCTCGTCCTCCCGGCAGACGCTCAGCAAGCGGGCGCACCTCGCCTGGAGCGCGGGCCCGCACGCCTGCCCCGCCAAGGACCCCGCGCAGCTGATCAGCATCGCGGCGATCGAGAAGCTGCTCAACCACCTTCCCGATATCGAGCTCTCCGTTCCGGTGAGCAGCCTGACATGGCGGCCGGGACCATTCACCCGTGGCCTCGTCTCCCTTCCCGTGCGCTTCTCACCGGTGCGCCGGGTTCGTCCCCAGCCCGCTCCGGCGTCGGCGTCCTCGGGCGCGTCCGGCCAGAAGGCCGGCGGCAAGCCGAAGGGTGGATGGTGGAGTTCCATGCTCGCCTGGTGGCGTGACTGACGAGGGAGCGCACGCCTGACAGGTGAAACGCGCCGGGGAAATGCATCAGTGGGTCGCCTCGACGCTGCCCGTCATGTTCACCGCATCGCATGCGCATATGACAGCGGTCGGCACACCCGATATCGGGTGTGCCGACCGCCTGTCGTCTGTTCGGTCCGGTGTGGGGGGTGGACGGTGATTATTCCCGAGGTGGTCAATCCTTAAACCTTCCTTTCGGAGTTCGGCGACTAGATTTTAGTCACAGTCGGATGGGGCGGTTTTCAGATGTTTTTTCGGTCTGCGACCTATGCGTCGGGCATAGTTGATGGCTAGGATCTGGCCTGAACATGTGCGCTGTCATGCATGAGGAGCTGTCGGCCCGTATGCCGTGTGACATCACCCCCGTTACGTCATTGCGCCTCTCTTCCTGGGGCGACGCCCGGCCCATGCGTTCACTTCCGGCGAAGGCCCGTATGTCGACGGGCGTATGGCGGGGCGGATGCACCGCCTGTATCCGGACAGGCGACAGTGTGGAGGGCGTCGGCGTCGGATGCCCCGGAAGAATGGCTTGTTCTGGTGGGACGAATGAGGTTCGAGGCCGGTTTGTCGGCCATCGGGACCCGGGGGACCTGCTGTCTCTTATTCCCAT
>NZ_LAVK01000308.1 GCF_001083795.1 Streptomyces sp. SBT349 | reverse complement strand
CTCCTCTCCTCCGCCCGAGGCGCCGGATTGTTATAGGAGACAGGGGTGGCCACCGGCTGACGGGTCGCCGGCCCGCCGGGGTAACGGCGGGCGAGGTCCGCGTCGATGTCGGCCAGGGTCTCGCCGACGGCGGCGATCACCTGGGGGCCGAGGCTGGTGGCCCGCCGTTCCTGCACTTCCTGCCGGTCCTGCCCGTCCTGCTGTCCCATGCGAGACCTCCGTCGGTATCCGGGAGTCGTCCTCCGCACCATGACGCCCGCGGCGGGCCCACCGCGGCACGGCACCCGGCCGGGGGGGGCGGCCGGGTGCCGTGGGGGGTCAGGACGTGCGGCTGGTGATCTCGTCCGTCAGGGCGGGGACCACCGTGAAGAGGTCGCCGACCACGCCGTAGTCGGCGAGCTCGAAGATCGGCGCCTCGGAGTCCTTGTTGATGGCGACGATCGTCTTCGAGGTCTGCATGCCGGCGCGGTGCTGGATCGCGCCGGAGATGCCGGTGGCGATGTAGAGCTGCGGGGAGACCGTCTTGCCGGTCTGCCCGACCTGCGAGGAGTGCGGGTACCAGCCGGCGTCCACCGCGGCGCGGGAGGCGCCCACGGCGGCGCCGAGGGAGTCGGCCAGGGCCTCGATGAGGGCGAAGTTCTCCGCGCCGTTCACCCCGCGACCGCCGGAGACCACGATGGCCGCCTCGGTCAGCTCGGGCCTGCCGGTGGACTGGCGCGGCTCGCGGGAGACGACCCGGGTGCCGGTGGCCAGCGGGCCGAAGGAGACGGCCAGTTCCTCGAGGGCGCCCGCGGCCGGGGCCGCCTCGGGCGCCGCGGAGTTGGGCTTCACGGTGATGACCGGGATGCCCCGGGTGACGCGGGAGACGGTGGTGAACTCGGCGGCGAACACGGACTGCACGGCCAGCGGGCCCTCGTCGCCCTGTGTGAGGTCGACGGCGTCGGTGATCAGCCCCGAGCCGAGGCGGACGGCGAGGCGCGCGGCGATCTCCTTGGCCTCGGCGGAGGAGGCCAGCAGGACGGCGGCCGGGGAGACGGCGTCGACGGCGGACGCGAGGGCGTCCACCTTGGGGGCCACCAGGTAGTCGGTGAACTCCGGGGCGTCGGCGGCCAGGATCCGCACCGCCCCGTGCTCGGCGAGGACCGGGGCGGCGGCCTCGGCGCCGGGGCCGAGGTGGACGGCGACCGGGTCGCCCAGGCGGCGGGCGAGGGTCAGGAGCTCCAACGTGGGCTTGCGGACGTCGCCGTCGGCGTGGTCGACGTGAACGAGGATGTCAGCCATGGGAATGCGTGCTCTCCATCGAGACGGGAAACGGACGAGGGGCGGGACGGTTCAGATGAACTTGCGCTCGGCGAGGAAGGCGGCCAACTGCTTGGCGCCGTCGCCCTCGTCGGTGACGACCTGTCCCGCGCTGCGGGCCGGGCGCTCGGTGGCGGAGTCGACGGCGGTCCAGGCGCCGGCCAGGCCGACCTGTTCCGCCTCGATGTCCAGGTCCTCCAGGTCCAGCGTCTCCACCGGCTTCTTCTTGGCGGCCATGATCCCCTTGAACGAGGGGTAACGGGCCTCCCCCGACTGGTCGGTCACGGAGACCACGGCGGGAAGCGCCGCTTCGAGCCGCTCGGTGGCCGCGTCGCCGTCCCGCCGCCCGGCGACCTTGCCGTCGGCCACCAGCACCTCGGACAGCAGCGTGACCTGCGGCACCGCGAGGCGCTCGGCGAGGAGGGCGGGCAGGACTCCCATGGCGCCGTCCGTGGAGGCCATCCCGCACAGCACCAGGTCGTACCCGATGTGCTCGACGGCCTTGGCCAGGACCAGCGAGGTGCCCATGACGTCGGTGCCGTGGAGGTCGTCATCGTTCACGTGCACGGCCTTGTCAGCGCCCATGGACAGCGCCTTGCGCAGCGCGTCCGTGGCGTCGTCGGGGCCCACGGTCACCACGGTGACCTGGGTGTCGTCGGCCTCCGCCGCGATGCGCAGGGCCTGCTCCACCGCGTACTCGTCCAGCTCCGAGAGGAGTCCGTCCGCCGCCTCCCTGTCGGTGGTCAGGTCCTCGGCGAAACCCCGGTCCCCCGCGGCATCGGGCACGTACTTCACACAGACAACGATCTTCAGGCTCACGCCGGCTCTCCTACTGCTCGTCGGTCCGCACTCGGGGCACGGGGAAGATCACCCGGTTAGTTACTCGTCAGTACATCCAGGGTATCCCCCCTAGGCAAGGATGTCTCACTGTGACGCCGACTACGCGCCCCGGGTCCCCTGTTGATCCCCCTGGTCCGCCGTGGCGAGGCCCAGGGCGGCGATGACGTCGGGGCGGCGCGGCTGCCCGGCGGCGCGTTTCACCACATTCCCGGCGGCGTCGAGCACCAGCACGGTCGGGGTGCGGTCCACGCGCAGGGCGCGCACGAGGTCGAGCCGGGACTCGGCGTCGATCTCGACATGCGTGACGCCGTCGACCAGGGCGGCGACGTCCGCCAGGATCCTGCGGGTGGCGCGGCAGGGCTGGCAGAAGGCGCTGGAGACGTGCACCAGCGTGGCCCGCGGGCCAAGGCGTTCCGCGCCGATGGCCGCCGCGTCCAGGCGGGTCGGCTGCCCGGATCCGCTCATCACCGGCCTCCCGTCACCGCGTTCGACGTCTTCGACGCGTGTCCTCGCTCGTGGTCGTCATGGCCCTCGTCCCGAGTGCAGCGCGCGGCTCCAGGCTTTCATTCCCGCACGCCCGGTCGGGGGCAGGGCTGGTGTTCCTCGCCACTTTGGGGCACGATCGGGCGTCGCCGGAAGTTACGGAGGCGTAGGTTCCCACCGCTCGGGAGAAGGGCCCCGCATGGCAGATCTCGTATACCCGCCGGTCATCGCGACGGCGCGGACGTTGTTCAAGGCGCTCGATCTGCGCTTCGACATCGGAGGCAGTGAACATGTGCCACGGCGCGGCGGCGCCGTGCTCGTGAGCAATCACATCGGCTATCTGGACTTCGTCTTCGCCGGGATCGCGGCGCGACCGGCCAAGCGCCTGGTGCGGTTCATGGCCAAGGAGTCGGTGTTCCGGCACCGGGTGTCGGGCCCGCTGATGCGGGCGATGAAGCACATACCGGTGGACAGGGCCCAGGGCGAGGAGGCGTTCGGCCAGGCGGTGACGGCGCTGCGCTCGGGCGAGATCGTGGGCGTCTTCCCCGAGGCGACCATATCCCCCTCGTTCACGCTGAAGAAGTTCAAGTCGGGCGCGGCCAGGATGGCTCAGCAGGCCGGCGTGCCGATGCTGCCGGTGGCGCTGTGGGGCACGCAGCGGCTGTGGACCAAGGGGCGCAAGCGCGAACTGCGGCGCAACCACGTGCCGATCACCATCCGGGTCGGCGAGCCGATGGCCGTGGACCCGGAGGAGTCGGCGGTGAGCGTCACCGAGCGGCTGCGCGGGCGCGTGCAGGAGCTGCTGGAGGCCGCCCAGCGGGCCTATCCGGCCAAGCCGAAGGGCCCCGAGGACAGCTGGTGGCTGCCGGCGCACCTCGGCGGCAGCGCGCCCGCTGCCCCGGTGGCCCAGAAGCCGTGAGCAACCGCCGTGCCCACCCGTGCCGTTGACAGCGGTCGCGGGGTCGCGGTGGTGTGACCTCCCCGGGCGGCGCGCGCCTACGTCCCCTTCGGCGCCCGGCGTCCTCCCCCGGCCTCCCCCAGACTTCGTCCGGGGGAGCGCTCGGTGACGGCGGGAGGCGAAGGAGAGGTCTACCGCGCCATCTCCTCGCTGAGCGCGGCCAGGAAGGCGTCGACGTCCTCCTCGGTGGTGTCGAAGGCGCACATCCAGCGGACCTCGCCCGCCGCCTCGTCCCAGAAGTAGAAACGGTGGCGCTTGCGCAGCCGCTCCCCCGCGTCGTGCGGCAGGCGGGCGAAGACCGCGTTGCCCTGGACCGGGTACAGCACCTCCACGCCCGGCACCCGGCGGGCGCCCTCCGCGAGGCGCCGGGCCATGGCGTTGGCGTGGGTGGCGCTGCGCAGCCACAGGTCGCCGGCGAGCAGGGCCTCGAACTGGGCCGAGACGAAGCGCATCTTGGAGGCGAGCTGCATCGAGTACTTGCGGATGTGCGGCATGGCGCGCACGGCGCCGGGGGTGAGGACGACGACGGCCTCGCCGAAGAGCATCCCGTTCTTGGTGCCGCCGAAGGAGAGCACGTCCACGCCGGCGTCGGTGGTGAACGCGCGCAGCGGGACGCCGAGGGAGGCGGCCGCGTTGGCGATGCGGGAGCCGTCGAGGTGGACGGTCATGCCGCGCTCGTGGGCGAAGTCGGCGACGGCGCGGATCTCTTCCGGCGTGTAGACGGTGCCGAGCTCGGTGGACTGGGTGATCGAGACGACCTGGGGCTTGGCCCGGTGCTCGTCGTCGAAGCCCCATGCCTCGCGGGCGATGAGCTCGGGGGTGAGCTTGCCGTCCGGGGCGGGCACGGGCAGCAGCTTGAGGGAGCCGACGCGCTCGGGGGCGCCGCCCTCGTCGGTGTGGATGTGGGCGGAGGCCGCGGTGACGACGGCGCCCCACCGCTCGCTGAGGGCCTGGAGCGCTACGACGTTGGCGCCCGTGCCGTTGAACACCGGGTATACCTCGGCGCGCGGGCCGAAGTGGGCGCGGAAGACGTCCTGGAGGTGGGCGGTGTAGTCGTCGGCGCCGTAGGACGTCTGGTGGCCGCCGTTGGCCAGGGCGAGGGCGGCCAGGATCTCGGGGTGGGCGCCCGCGTAGTTGTCGCTGGCGAAGCCTCGCGCCGCGGGGTCGTGGTGGCGACGGGCGTCGGTCGTCACGGCTGGGGGGTGAGCCACTGGCGGGTTCCGTTCACTTCTCGGGTGGGCCTGGTCCACAGGCCGCAGATGGCGTCGGCGAGGTCGGTGACGTCGGTGAACCCCTCGAACCTGGCGCCGGGACGCTGGTCGCGCATCCGCTGGGTGACCAGGGCCTTGACGACCAGCACGGTGGCGCCCGCGGCGGGTTCGCCGCCCGGGGCGGTTTTGCGGAAGCCGTCGGCCAGGGCGAGGGTCCACGCCTCGGCGGCGGCCTTGGCCGCGGCGTAGGCGGCGTTGCCCGCGGTGGGGCGGCTGGCGCCCGCGGCGCTGACGAGGACGTACCGGCCGTTCCCGCCGCGGGCGAGCGGCGCCTCGAAGGCGAGCGAGGTGTGCTGGACGGTGCGGATCAGCAGGTCGTGCAGCACGTCCCAGTCGGCGAGGTCCGTCTCGGCGAAGCTCGCCGAGCCGCGCCAGCCGCCGACGAGGTGGATCAGACCGTCGACGCGGCCGAACTCCTTCTCCGTCTTGGCCGCCCACGCGCGGGCGGAGTCCGGGGAGAGCAGGTCCACGGTGTCGCCGACGACGGTGGCGCCCCCGGCGCGCGCCGCGGCCACGCCCTCGGCCAGGCGCTCGGCGTCGGCGTCGGCCGCGACGACGGTGGCGCCCGCCCGCGCCAGGCGCAGCAGCGTGGCGTGGCCGGCGGGTCCGCCGGCTCCCGCCACCGCCACGACGGCGCCGTCGAGCGCCGCGGGCGGGCCACCGCCGGACGCGGTAGTGCCGGACGGGGCGGGGGTGGTTGGGGTCATCGAAGAGTCGCCTCCTTGCACGGGTCCATGATGCCGCTCCCTGGCGGCGGGGATCACGCGGCCCTGGTGGCGGGAGGGGCGGCGGCGGTGATGCCCCGGGTCGAGGCGATCACGGTGCGCAGCTTCTTGGCGAGGGCCTCGTAGAAGAGGCTGAGGGGGAACTCGTCCGGCAGGACGTCGTCCACCAGCTTGCGCGGCGGGAGCGTCAGGTCGAGGGCGTCGGGGCCCTTCGCCCAGCGGGAGCCGGGGTGGGGGGCGAGGTACCGGGAGACCAGGTCGTACGCCTTGAGCCAGTGAACGATCTTGGGCCGGTCGATGCCCCTGCGGTAGAGGGTCTCGATCTCCTCGCGCAGCGAGACGGTGACCGCCCGCGCGTGGTCCCAGTCGATGGTCAGCCGGTTGTCCCGCCAGCGCAGGGCGTCGTGCTGGTGGAGGTAGGCGAAGAGCAGCTGGCCGCCCAGGCCGTCGTAGTTGCGGTTGCGCTCGCCGGTGACGGGGAACCGGAAGAGCCGGTCGAGCAGCACCGTGTACTGCACGTCGCGGCCCTGGGCGACGCCGTCGGCGGCGAGGCGGCCCGCCTCGTCGAAGGCGGTGAGGTCGCAGCGCAGCTCTTCGAGGCCGTACATCCAGAACGGCTGCCGCTGCTTGATCATGAACGGGTCGAACGGCAGGTCGCCGTGGCTGTGGGTGCGGTCGTGGATCAGGTCCCACAGGACGAACGTCTGCTGGCAGCGTTCCTGGTCGTCGAGGAGCCCGCGGGCCTCCTCGGGGAGCTCCAGGCTGGTGACCTCGCAGGCGGCGCCGATGACGCGGCGGAAGCGGGCGGCCTCGCGGTCGCAGAAGATCCCGCCCCAGGTGAAGCGCTCCGGCGCCTTGCGCACGGCGATGGTCTCGGGGAACAGGACGGCGGAGTTGGTGTCGTACCCGCCGGTGAAGTCCTCGAAGGTGATGCCGAGGAACATCGGGTTGTCGTAGCGGGTGCGCTCCAGCTCGGCCAGCCAGTCGGGCCATACCACGCGGAGGACGACGGCCTCCAGGTTCCGGTCGGGGTTGCCGTTCTGCGTGTACATGGGGAAGACGACGAGGTGCTGGCGGCCGTCGGTGCGGGTGCCGGTGGGCCGGAAGGCGAGCAGGGAGTCGAGGAAGTCGGGGACGCCGAAGCCGCCGTCGGCCCAGCGGCGCAGGTCGGTGACCAGGGCCCGGTGGTACGCCTCGTCGTGCGGCAGCAGGGGGGCGAGCTCCTCGACCGCGGCGATGACGCGGTCGGCGGCGCCGGTCATGTCGGCACGGGTGGGCGCGTCCTCGGCCCCGAAGTCGATGGAACCGTCCCGCGACTGGGCCGGGCGGATGGTCTCCACCGCCTCCTTGAGGCTCGCCCAGGAGCGGTGGGACACGACGCGGCCGGTCGTTGCACCGCCCCCGTTCGCGGTGATCGACGCCAGAGTTTCCGTCACGACCCCTCCTTGACAGCAGATATTCGCGCATAAGCACGGTATCCGGAGAAGATCTCTCGATCAACCGCACATCCGGGGATCCCTTGTCCGCCACCCGGTGTCCGCCGTTCAACCTCCGTCCACCGGCGGCGCCTAGGGTGACCGCATGCCGCTGCTGACTGTCGGACACCGCGGGCTGATGGGTGTCGAGCCGGAGAACACCCTGCGGTCCTTCCGCAGGGCGGATCGTTTCGGCGTGGATGTGATCGAACTCGACCTGCATCTGAGCAAGGACGGCGAGCTGGTGGTGATGCACGACGCCGAGGTCGACCGGACGACGGACGGCTCGGGGGCGATCGCCGATCTGACCGTCGCGGAGCTGCGGGGGCTCGACGCGGGGCTCGGGGAGCGGGTCCCCGTCTTCGGCGAGGTGGTGGACGCGGTGGGCGCCCCGATTCAGGCCGAGATCAAGGACCCGGCGGCGGCCCGGGTGCTGGCCGGGGTGATCCAGAGCCGCCG
Source organism: Streptomyces sp. SBT349 (assembly GCF_001083795.1). Lineage (GTDB taxonomy): Bacteria > Actinomycetota > Actinomycetes > Streptomycetales > Streptomycetaceae > Streptomyces. Next base: position 1,473 of record NZ_LAVK01000308.1, on the reverse strand, counting down.
GCTCGGCGGCCGGATCACGGTGATCTCCTTCCACGACGAGGCGCTGCGCGAGACCCGGCGACTGCTGCCCGGCGTCGGCATCGCGCTGGTGACCGGCGAGACCACGGGCAGTGCGCCGGAGCGCGCGACGGCGCTCGGCGCGGGGATGATCTCCTGCGAGCTTCGGGAGCTGGACACCGGCGTGGTGGAGCGCGCGCACGCCGCCGGGCTGAGGGTGATCAGCTGGACGGTGAACACGGACGCGGACCTGGCGCGCGTCCGCGCGCTCGGGCTCGACGGGGTGGTGACCGACCGGCCCGAGATCGTGCGGGCGGTCAGGGCAGCGGCTTGACCAGGAGTTCGAATTCGAGACCGGCGCGCAGGGGGACGCCGAAGCGCTCGTCGCCGTAGGGGAAGGGGCTCCTCCGCCCGGTGCGGACGTAGCCGCGGCGCTCGTACCAGGCGATCAGCGCGGTCCTGGCGGAGATCACCCGCATCAGCATCCGCCGAGCGCCCCACTCGCGCACGGCCAGGCGTTCCGCCTCGGCCAGCACCAGCCTGCCGAGGCCCCCGGCCTGCCGCTCGGGCCGGACGGCGAACATGCCGAAGTGCGCGGCGCTCGGGCCCGCCCCCTCCTCGGGCTCTCCGCCCGGGGTGTCCGCCTCGTCGCCGCGGGAGACGAGGCAGCAGGCGACCAGCTCGCCGCCCCGCTCGGCCAGCAGCAGCCTGCTGTCCTCGTCCTTCAGGGCGGGCAGCACCTCGTCCGCTCCGGTCCGCCTGCCGTCCAGCAGGTCCGCCTCGGTGGTCCAGCCCGCCCGGCTGGCCTCGCCCCGGTACGCGGACTCGACCAGCGCCACGATCGCGGAAACGTCGGCCTCGGTCGCCGTGCGGAAGGTCAGCCCAGTCGTCGCTGTCACCCGGGCATCGTAACGGCGCGCCCCCGCACGCCTCCGTGCGCTCCCGTACCGGGGGCGGGGGCCGGGCATCCTTCCCGCGGGGAGGTGGGCGATGCACGGCCCTGAGCCGGTCGGCTGGCTGCTGGCGGCGCTCTGCGCGATCACGGGCGGGTACTGCCTGCTGCGCACGCGCGCCGCCGCGCCGCCGGCCCGGCACGCGGCGGGCGTCGAGGCGGTGATGGGCCTCGGCATGGCGGCGATGGCCGTGCCCGGTGGGTCTCTCCTGCCGCCCGCGGCGTTCGCCCTGCTCTTCGGGGCGGTGGCGCTGTGGGCGGCCACACTGCTGTGCGCCGGGGTCGCGCACCAGGGGCACCACGTGGTGGAGGGGCTGGCCATGGTGTACATGGCGGTGGCGATGGCGGCGAGCTCCCCCGGCCGTGCCGGGCATGGTCCCGGCGGCGCGCCGCTGGTGACGGGGGCGCTGCTGGCGTACTTCGCGCTGTACGCGCTGCGCACCGGGCCGCGGCTGCTGCCCGCGGCCGGTGGGTCCGCGGGCGCGGGACGGGCCGCGGGCATGGGCGGAGGGCGGGCCCCGGTG
>NZ_LAVK01000307.1 GCF_001083795.1 Streptomyces sp. SBT349 | reverse complement strand
GTGTCGGTTGGCTTCTGGTGGCGCTTCGGTGGGGGCGGCGGGCCGTTCGGGCGTGATCGGCCGTCAGGCCGCATGCGCGCCCGAGGGCGGCCGGGGCCGCCCGCGCGCCGGTAGGCGCGCCCTTGAGCCAGTAAAGAAACTTCGGACCGGGGTGCCCCGGCTGCTGTGGGCGGTCGGCGCGGGGGTGTGCCGGGAGGGCCGGCAAGTGAGCGGGTCCGGACGCGTTCGTCTTCCGGCGGCGCGGGGGCTGTGGGCGCCGCGCCATCGTGCGGGACGCCTTCTCCGTCCGCGCCGTCGGTGACGAGGGACTGTCCCGGGAGGCCCATGAGCCTCCCGGGGTCAGGCCGGGGGCGCGGTGCCGGGGAGGTGGGGGTCGCCGGTCATCGTGACCGGGTCGCACCAGGCGGCGAACTGCTCGGCGCTGATGCCGTGGCGGAGGGCGACCCGCTCGATCTCCTCGCCGCTCGCCAGCGCGTCCCGGGTGATCTCCGCCGCCGCGGCGTAGCCGATGTGCGGCGAGAGCGCGGTCGTCAGCATCACGCTCCGCCGTACCTGAGCCGGGCCCACCTCCGTGGCCTCCAGGCCCCGCACGCACTGCCGTGTGACATTCCGCGTCGCCGCGCTGAGCAGTTCGATCGACTCCAGGGCGGAATCGATCACCACCGGCATCATCACGTTCAACTCCAGAATGCTTCCGGTCTGGGAGAACGCGACGGTCGCGTCGTTGCCGACGACCCGGGCGACGACCATCGTCAGGGACTCGATCACCGAGGGCGGCACCTTGCCGGGCATGATGCTGCTCGACACCTTGACGTCGGGCACCCGCAGTTCGCCCAGGCCGGCCCGCGGCCCGGTGGCCAGCAGCCTGATGTCGCAGCCGACCTTGTGCAGCGCCAGCGCGGCCGTCCGCACCGCCGCGTGGGCGGAGACCATGTCGTCCAGCGTGGACTGCGCGCAGAAGTGGTTGTCCGTCTCGCTCAGCTCGACGCCGAGCTCCGCCGAGAGCCGGGCGGCGGTCCGCGCCGCGAACTCCGGGTGCGCGTTGAGCCCGGTGCCCACGGCCGTGCCCCCCAGGGGCAGGGGTCCCAGCTCCGTCAGCGCCCGTTCGATCCGGCCCCTGGCGCCCGCCACCTGCCCGGCCCACCCGTGGAACTCCTGCCCCAGGCGCATCGGCGTGGCGTCCTGGAGGTGCGTTCTGGCGACCTTGAGCACCTCCCAGAATTCGGCGGTCTTCGCGGCCAGTTCGGCGTGCAGCCCGTCCAGCGCCGGCAGCAGGTCGCGGCGCAGCGCCACCGCCGTGGCGATCCGCATGGCCGAGGGCACCACGTCGTTGGACGACTGGCACCGGTTGACGTGCTCGTGGGGCAGCACCTCGACCGAGGGGTCCGCCTCACCGGCGAGCGCCGCGATGACCTCGTTGGCGTTCATGTTGCTCGACGTGGCCGAGCCGGTCTGGTACAGGTCCACGGGGAACTGGTCCCACAGGCCGCCCGCCAGCAGCCGCCCGGCCGCCGCCACGATCGCGTCGGCCACCGCGCCGTCCAGCAGGCCCAGCTCGCGGTTGGTCTCGGCCGCGGCCCGTTTCAGCCGCACCAGCGCGTCGAGGAACGGCACGGGCATCGGCCGCCCGCTGACCGGGAACGCCGCGACGGCGTGCCCGGTCGCCTCGCCCCACAGCCGCCTCACGACAGCGCCGAGGAGCGCCGCTCGGCCGATTCGAGGAAGGACGGCAGGATCTCCACGCCCCACCCGGGCGCGTCCGACACCTCGATGTACCCGTCCTTCACCACCGGCACCGGCGCGTAGAACGGCTGGGCCGACGGCTTCTCGATGGTCCACTCCTGGTGCTGGACGCACGCGGGGGAGGCCAGCACCAGGTGGGCGGTGAAGACCTGGATCAGCGAGCGGTTGGAGCAGTGCGGCGTGCAGGGGATGCCCGCGATGTCGGCCATCTCGGCGACCTTGCGGGCGCGTTCCATTCCGCCGATGTAGCAGACGTCCGGCTGGATGACGTCCACCAGCCGCTCGGCGACCATCCGGCGGACGATCTCCATGGAGAACTCCTGCTCGCCCGCGCCGATCGGCAGGTCGAGGTGGTCGGCGACGTAGCCCATGTTGTCCAGCTCCCAGCTGGGGTTGGGCTCCTCCAGGTGGTAGTAGCCGTACTCCTCCAGGCGCCGCCCCACGACGACCGCGCCGCCGGGCGAGTAGGCGCCGTTGGCGTCCGCGTTGAGCAGGAAGGCGTCGCCGAACGTCGCGCGCATCGCGGGGACCAGCGCGGCGGTGCGGCCGGTCCACAGTTCGGCGTCGCGGCCGTTGCGCACGCCGATCTTGACCTTGGCGCCGGGGAAGCCGTGTGCCTCGACCGCCTCCCCGATGCGCCGCAGCTCCTCCTGGACGCCGGTCTCGCGGCTCATGCTGGAGGCGTAGACCGGCACCTTCTCCCGGACCTTGCCGCCCAGCAGCCGGTAGACGGGCTGCCCGGTCGCCCTGCCCTTGAGGTCCCACAGCGCCGTGTCGACGCCGCTGACCGCGCGCAGCAGGAACGCGCCCAGGTACTTGTACTCGGCGCGGATCGCCCGCTCGACCAGGGCGCCGATGTCCCACGGGTCGCCGCCGAGCATGTGCTTGGCCACCAGCCGGTGCAGCACCTCGGCGGTGATCCCGGGCTCGGACGGGGCGGTCTGGCCGTAGCCGACCTGCCCGTCGTCGGTCGCCACCTCGACGATGCAGATGTTGCCTGAGACATAGGTCTGGATGGAGGTGATGGTGGACAAGGATCAGCCTTTCATGCCGGACATGACGACGCCCTGGACGAAGTACCGCTGGGCCAGCAGGAACACCGCGAAGACGGGGAGGATGGTGATCGTCGCGGCGGCCATCAGCCCCGGGGTGTTGCTGAAGAACTCCCCCTGGAAGAGGGCGAGCGCCACCGGAACCGTCTGGAGCTCGGGCGAGTTGAGGAAGATCAGCGGACCCAGCAGGTCGTTCCAGGAGTCGACGAAGGTGAACAGCGCGACCGTGGCCAGCGCCGGCTTGGCCAGCGGCAGCATGACGCGGGTGAAGACGGTGAACGTGGAGGCGCCGTCGATGCGGGCGGCCTCCTCCAGCTCCTTGGGGATGGACAGGAAGAACTGCCGCATGAGGAACGTCCCGAACACCGGCGTCATGGCCCGCGGCACCCACAGCGGATAGTGCGTGTCGACCCAGCCGTAGTCGCGGAAGACGACGTACTGCGGGATCAGGTAGACGATGTGCGGGATCAGCGCCGAGCCGAGCACGACGAGGAAGATGAGGTCGCGCCCGGGGAACTTCAGCCGGGCGAACGCGAACCCGGCCAGCGACGCGACGACCAGCAGCCCGCCCACATTGAGGAAGGCCAGCTTGACGCTGTTCCAGAAGTAGGTCGGCAGGATGTCGAACGCGGCGCGGTAGTTCTCCAGGGTGGGGTCCTCGGGGACGACGGAGGTCGGCGAGGACAGCGACTCGGGGCCGCCCTTGAACGAGGTGCCGATCATCCAGATCAGCGGGAAGAGGAAGCCGAGCGCCAGGCCCGCGAGGAAGAGGTAGTAGACGCCGAGCAGGACGGACCTGCGTTGCAGCAGCGGGGTGGCCGTCCTTCCCGCGGGTCCGGCGGTCTTGGTCGCGCTCATTCGTAGAACACCCACCTGCGTTGCAGTCTCCATTGAATCGCCGTCAGCGCCGCGATCACGAGGAACAGCAGCCAGGCCATGGCCGAGGCGTAGCCGAGCTCACCGGCGCCGAAGGCCGTGTCGAACAGGTGCAGCAGATACACGTTGGTGTCGCTGCCGGGGCCGCCCTTGGTCATCACGTAGACGATGCCGAAGACCTGGAAGCTGGCGACGAACTGGCTGATGCTGACGAAGAACAGCGAGGGCGTCAGCAGGGGCAGCGTGATGCTGCGGAAGCGGCGCCAGCGGGAGGCGCCGTCGAGGTCGGCCGCCTCGTAGAGCGTGGTGGGAATGGCCTGGATCCCCGCCATCAGCACGATCATCGGATAGCCGACGCCCTGCCAGACGCTCGCGATGATCACCGCCACCATGGCCCAGGGCATGGTGACCAGCCAGTCGGGGCCGTCGATCCCGAATGTGCCGAGGATGTCGTTGAGCACTCCGGTCTCGCCGGAGTAGAGCCGGAACCAGACGACGCTGATGGCCACGACGTTCGCCACGAAGGGCACGAAGAACGCCAGCCGGAAGACCACCATGATCCGCCGCTGCGGGCTGATCAGCGTGGCCAGTGCGAGCGCGAGCACCATGGTCAGCGGGATCGCGCCGGCCATGTAGAGGAAGGTGTTGAGGACGACCGTGTGGAACATCGAGTCGTCGAAGAGCAGCCGTTGGAAGTTGTCGAACCCGACGAACGTGGGCGAGGTGAGCCCGTCCCAGTCCATGAAGGAGGCGACGGTGGTGGTGATCATGGGGTAGAGCTGGAAGAGGGCGATGCCCACCAGCAGCGGCGCGATGAACGCGTACCCGGTCAGAGCCTGCCGGAGGCGCCCCGACGACCGGGCTCTCCGCCCGGAACGCGACCGGGCGGAGGGGGGCTTTTCGGATATGTCGTGCATGGGCTACTCGATGATCTCCTCGATCTCTGACCGCATGCCGTCCAGCACCTCCGGCGCGGTGTCCTGGCAGTTGCGCACGTCGTCCAGGGCCGGTCGGTAGACCTGAAGCGCCTGCTGGGCGGCTACGACCCGGCCGGGCAGCACGGCGTTGTCCGCCGCGGCCAGCACGAGGTCGAGATGGGCCGGCGTTCCGTCGGCGCTCGCGGTGATCCGGTCGGCCGCGGCCCGAAGGCCCGGCACGAACGCGCCCTCCTCGGCGAAGACCGAGGCGCCCTCCAGCGTCGTCAGATAGCGGAGCAGCTCCCAGGCGGCATCCTTGTTGGCCGCCGCCTCGGGAATGGCGAACACGAGCTGGTTGCCGTAGGTCCGCTGGGAGAGGTTGCCCGGGACCGGGGCGATGTCCCACTCGAAGTCCTGGACGTTCTCCCGGAAGAAGTTCACGAAGCTGGAGACCCGCTGGATCATCCCGATCTGCCCGGCCGCGAACAACTCGGCGCCCCGGCCGCTCTGCTGGAGCTCCGACCAGGGCGGCTGCGCGTCGTGGGCGCAGGTCAGGTCGGCGACCCACTGGAACCCCTCGGCGTCGGGGCGGTCGGCCAGCGTGAAGCTGCGGCCGTCCCGCGACCAGCGCCCGGTGCCACCGTTGTTGACGGTGTAGATCATCTCGAAGCCCGAGTCGTCCAGGACGCACGCGCCCCAGCGCTCGTTCGGGATGGAGAGCGCGGTGGCGGCGGAGACGAAGTCGTCCCAGGTCCAGCCCTCGTCGGTCCAGGTGGTCGGGGGAAGGGGGATGCCCTCCTCCTCGAACATGGTCCTGTTGTAGAAGATGACCCGGGGCTGGATGCCGAGGCTCCAGCCGACCACCGCGCCGTCCGGCTGCCGGGTGTTGTTGAAGACGGTCGGGAAGTAGTCGCTCTCCGACAGGCCGCTGTCCGACAGGTACGGCCGCAGGTCGTGCAGCCGGCCGGTCGCGGCGTAGGAGGCGACGAAGTCGTCGTCGATCCGGATCAGGTCGGGCGGGTTGCTCGCGCCCAGCACCGTGCGGATCTTCACCCAGTAGTCGCTGCCCGAGGCCGCGAACTGGTAGTCGATGCTCTTGCCCGAGGACCTCTCGAAGTCGGAGAAGACCGTCGGATAGGGGGAGCCGTCCAGGGCCTCCCAGTTCATCAGCGTGATGGTCGAGCCGTCCCCGGAGCCGCGCCCGGCGCACCCTCCGAGAGCCGCTCCCGCCGCAAGCCCGCCGATGCCTGCCAGCAGACGCCTGCGGCTGAGTGCTGTCATCGCGTTCTCCCACATCGTCGTGCCAGGTGCGCCACACGTGCACCCGTGGCCACGGCCGACAACGTAGGCCACACCCTTAACTTCCACAAGATGATTGGAGTTTTCCGTCTGGTGATAGAGTCCGGCTCTGCGGTGCCGACATGAGGGAGACGGCCATGGTCGCCACACCCGGCGGAGTCCGAACGATCGTCCGCGCGGGGGAGGTGATGGAGCTGCTCGCCGACGCCCGCGACGGCATGACGGCCGGCGCCCTCGCCACCGCGGCGGGCCTGCCGCTGCCGACCGTCCACCGGCTGCTGCGGACCCTGGTCGCCGGGGGCCACGCGCGGCAGGGCCCCGGCCGCAGGTACTGGCCCGGCCCGCGCTGGATCCGGCTGGGCGCGGTGGCGGGCCGGGCGCTGGGCGCCACGGCCCAGCCGTTCCTGGCCCGGATGGTCGAGGCCACCGGCGAGACGGCCAACCTGGCGCTGCTGGAGGGGGACGTGGTCGTCTATCTCGCGCAGGCGCCGTCCCGGCACAGCGTGCGGATGTTCACCGAGATCGGCCGCCGCGTCCACCCGCACTGCACCGGGGTCGGCAAGGCGCTGCTGGCCGGGATGGAGGACGAGCGGGTGCGGGAGATCGTCGCCAGGGCCGGGATGGAGCCCATGACCGACAGGACGCTGACCGACCTGCCCGCCCTGCTCGCCGACCTCGCGTCCGTGCGCGCGAGGGGATGGGCGACGGACGACGGCGAGCAGGAGGTCGGCGTCCGCTGCCTGGCCGTCCGGGTGCCGCACGCGACGCTGCCGGTCGCCCTGTCCGTCTCGGGCCCCGAGGGGCGCGTCACCCACGAGGCGATCGCCCGCCACGGACCGGTCCTCGCCAAGATCGCCTCCTCCTACGCGCGGGCACTGGCGGACGGCCGGGCGGCGCGGTGAGGGTCAGCCGTCGTCCTCACCGGTGGCGAAACGGCGTGCCTCGCGCCGACCCGCGTAGCGCTCCTTGCGGTTCGCGGTCCTGGTGAGCCGCTGCCACTCCTTGACGCAGCCGCGCTTGGCGCATCCCGAACAGCAGGTGTGCCCGAACAGCAGCGTGCCCGGGTTCTCCCACCGGCAGCGCGTGTCCGTGTCCCCCCGCGTCGGGCGCGGCGGCAGGTCGCAGGGACCGTCACGGTGATCGTGGGCCGGCCGGGGACGGTGTTCGGCGTGGCGCACCCACAGCGGCTTGGTCCTGTCCGTACGGGACATCTCGTTCCTTCCGGAACCGCCGCCCGCGCTCCCGGTCTCTCCGGGGCGGGCGGCTAGATCCACCACGTCACGGCGACACCTCCTTCCCTCGTCCACGGCACCGGCCGGACCGCCCGTGCTCCGGGCATGGGCGGCATTGTAGGGCCCGGCCCCCCGGCCCGGCCGGGAATTCCGTGCCGCACAACGCCCTTGCCGCCCCCGGGCCTTGCGCCCCGCGGCCGCCGGAACGCGCCGCACCCGCGCTCCGGCGCGCCCCTCGGCGCCACCGCCCGTTCACATCCCCCCACCGGGTGGTTTGGCCCCTTCGCCGCGTATCACTCCGGTGCGCCGGGGCATCAGGTCGGATGGCGCCACGGACGGACCGTGGGCCCATGCGAGGGGGACAGGTGACACACACCACACAGAGGGACGACCAGCCGCGGGAGACATACGAGCCGCCGACGCTCGCCGAGGCCGGCGACTTCGCGGAGGTCACGCTCGGTGCCATGGACGGGAACGTCGCCGACGGCGGGCCGTGGCCGACCAGCGTGGCCTGGGGGTGAACCGTCCCCACGACGGCGGCGCCCGGACGGAGCCGGGGGATTCCCGGCCGGGGGAGGACCGGCCGGAGGAGGAACGGAGGAGCGGCGCGATGTTCGAGGGTGCCTGGTTCGTGGCCCTGCCCGACGGGCCGGCCGCCGCGCCCGTCGCTCGCGGGCTGCTGGCGCTCACCTCCGCGCTCACCACCTACCCCCACGCCTCCGGCCGCCCCTGGCTCCTGGGCCGGTGGCCCCGGGACCGCCCCCTGGTGGTGCGGACCGGCGGCGCCGACGCGGCGGTGATCGGGCGGTGCTCGGTCGAGGCCGAGACCCTGCGGTTCCGGCTGGGCCGACTGCGGGACGTCGCCGACGCCGAGGGGCTCGTCGCGGGCGCGGCCGGCAGCTACCACCTGCTGGCCTCCCTCGGCGGCCGGATCCGGGTGCGCGGCAGCGCGCTCGCCGCGCGGCGCGTCTTCCACGCCACGGTGGACGGCGTACCGGTGGCGGCCAGCCGCCCCGACGTGCTCGCGGCCCTGTGCGGAACGGGCGTGGACCAGGAGAGCCTCGCCCTGCGGCTGCTCGCCCCGGTCACCCACCCGCTGGACACCCGCACCGTCTGGCGGGGGGTCAGGGCCCTGCGCCCCGACGACGCCCTGCTCATCGAGGCGGACGGGCGGACCGCCACCACCCGCTGGTGGCACCCGCCGGAACCCGAACTCCCGCGGGAGGAGGGCGCCGAGGGCGTGCGCGAGGCGCTGACCGCGGCGGTCGCCACCTGCGCCGCGCCGGGCGGCACCCTGAGCGCCGACCTCTCGGGCGGCCTGGACTCCACCACCCTGTGCTTCCTCGCCGCCCGCGGCCCCGCCCGCCTGGTCACCACCCGCTGGGAGGGCGTCGACCCGGAGAACGACGACGCCCCCTGGCACGCCCGCGCGGTCGCCGCGCTGCCCGGCGCCGAGCACCTCACCGTCGGACGGGACGCGACCCCGGCCTGGTTCGCCGGGGTCGGCCGCCTCCGGCCGGCCACCGAGGAGCCCTGCCCCTGGGCGCGCGACCACGCCAAGCTCTGGGACACCGCGGCCCGCGCCGCGGCCCGCGGATCGCGCCTGCACCTCTTCGGCGGCGGGGGCGACGAGCTGTTCACCCCCGCGCTCTCCCACCTCCGCGACGACCTTTCCCGCCACCCGCTGGCGGTCCTCTCCGCCCTGCGCCGGCGCCGCCACCGGATGCGGGTGGCCTGGCCCCCGCTGCTCGGTGCCCTCGCCGACCGCCGCCCCTTCCACCGCTGGCTCGCCGACGCGGCCGACCGCCTCACCCGCCGGCCCCCGACGCAGGCGGCGCGCCTCGGCTGGCAGCCGGAGCCCCGGACGCCGCCGTGGGCCACCCCCGCCGCCGTGGACAC
>NZ_LAVK01000306.1 GCF_001083795.1 Streptomyces sp. SBT349 | reverse complement strand
GCGCGCGGGCGGGCGGTGCGCGCCGTTCGGAAGAAAAGGGGGACCGCCGCCCGCAGGCAGAGGTACCACCCACGGGGCTGGAGAGGCTTTGGGCGGGAGCTGCGTTGCTGTTCGAGATCGGGGGTGCCTGGCTGGTGTGGCAGGGCATCCGCGAGCACCGCGGCTGGATCTGGGTCGGCGCGGGCGTCATCGCGCTGGGCCTCTACGGCGTGGTGGCCACCTTCCAGACCGCCGACGACTTCGGCCGCATCCTCGCCGCCTACGGCGGGATCTTCGTCGCCGGGTCGATCGCCTGGGGCGCGATCGCCGACGGTTACCGGCCCGACCGGTACGACCTCGTCGGCGCCGCGGTGTGCCTGGCCGGGATGGCCGTGATCATGTACGCACCACGCGGCCACTGACGACCACGGCGGAGCCCTCACCACCCTCAGGGCCGCGGCAGGAACTGGGGGCCCTGCGGGGGCAGGGTGAACGCGGGGTCGGGCTCGGGGTAGCCGTAGGGCCGCTGGGGGGTCGGCGTGGGGTCGCCGGCCGCCGTGATGCCGTAGGCGGCGGCCAGGGCGACCAGGCCGCCGGGGTACCCGGGGCCCGACGCGTGGAACTCCCAGCCGTTCGCCACCCGCACCAACTCCCCGCAGACCACCGCGGTTTCCCCGGGCGCGGGCGTCAGCGGGAGGACGGCCAGCGGCGTTCCCCGGTCCGTCCCGGCCGTGTCCTGGAGGATCAGCCGCGGAACGCTCCGTTCCGCCGCGAAGCCGCCGTCCGCCGAGGCCGCCAGGACGATCCGCGTCACCGAGCCGTCGAGCCGCGCCAGTTCCGCCTCGACCGTGTCGCGCAGCCCCTCCCGGTCCCGCCGCTTGGACAGGCGTCTGACCAGGCCCGTCGGGTGGCGCGGCTGGTTGTAGAAGACGAAGTCGCCCTCGGAGCGCACCCGTCCGCCGGTGCCGAGCAGCAGCGCCGAGAGATCCAGATCCGGCCCTCCACGGCGCCCGTCGACGCCTGTCGGCGTCCACCGCAACACGGCGCGTAACCCGGCGACCGGAAGGTGAATTGTCGCCCCCTTATCCAACGCGTACGTCATATAAGGAATCCTGCCTGTCGCCACACTTCCGAAACAATGCCGCGTTTACGATTGCCGGGGGACCGGTACAGCCAGCCGGGCGACCGGAGCCGCCGTGAACCTCGGGGAGATCCATGCGACATTACGGGCACCTCACGCCTGCGCGGCGTCGCACGCTGTTCCACCAGGAGCCCGCCGAGTTCGGGCCGGGATCCCCCGTCAGAACCCTCGGTATGGCGCTGGGGGCCACCCTGTACTGCCCGGCCACGCGCCCGCGGCTCGCCGCCGACATCCGCAAGCAGACGGCCGCCGGGGTCGTGTCGATGGTCCTGTGCCTGGAGGACTCCATCGACGACGGCGAGGTGATCGGCGCCGAGGAGAACCTGGTGCGCCAGTTCGGCGAGCTGCGCCGCGAGGTGGCCCCCGGTGACCTGCCGCTGCTGTTCATCCGCGTCCGCCGGGCCGCGCAGATCACCGACCTCACCACCCGCCTCGGCGAGTCCGCGGCCCTGCTCACCGGCTACGTGCTGCCCAAGTTCACGCCCGCGACGGGCCCGGCCTTCCTCGAAGCCCTCACCGCCGCGGAAGTGCTCTCGGGGCGCCGCCTGCTGGCCATGCCGGTGCTCGAATCGCCCGAGCTGCTGCACCTGGAGACCCGCGCCGGCGGCCTGACCGCCACCGCGCGCCTCGTCGACAAGTACCGCGAGCGCATACCCGCGGTCCGCCTCGGGGTCACCGACTTCTGCGCCGCCTACGGCCTGCGCCGCAGCCCCGACATGACCGCCTACGACGTCCACCTCGTCGCCTCGATGATCGCCGACGTGGTCAACGTCTTCGCCCGCGCCGACGGCTCCGGCTACACGGTCACCGGCCCGGTGTGGGAGTACTTCCGGGCCCAGGAGCGGATGTTCAAGCCCCAGCTGCGCAGCAGCCCGTTCAGCGGCCGGGCCGAGGAGCTGCGCGCCCGCCTCATCGAGCACGACATGGACGGCCTGCTCCACGAGATCGTGCTCGACCACGCCAACGGCCTGATGGGCAAGACCTGCATCCACCCCTCGCACGTGGCGCCGGTGCACGCGCTGTCCGTCGTGAGCCACGAGGAGTTCAGCGACGCGGCCGACATCCTCAGCACGGGGCTCGGCGGCGGGGTGCTGCGTTCCGCCTACACCAACAAGATGAACGAGGTGAAGCCGCACCGCGCCTGGGCGGAGCGGACCATGACGCGCGCCGAGGTCTTCGGCGTGGCCCGGGACGGCGTCGACTTCGTCGACCTGCTGACGGCGGGCATCGGATGAGCGCCGTGAACGCCCCCTGGCCGGGCGAGTGGGTGACCGAGCGGCTGGGGGTCAGGCTGCACGGCGACGGCGTGCGCGAGCTGCTGGGGCTCGCCCTGCGCAGGAACCCGCGCCGCGCCCACCTCCTGGTGTCCAACGTCCTGGGCAAGCACATCCCCCAGCGCCCCGGCACCGTGTACTCCACCGGCATCGAACTGGGCCGCAGGGTCCGGGAGTCGCTGGGGGAGGAGGCGGCGGGGCGCGCGCTGGTCCTCGGCTACGCGGAGACGGCGACGGGGCTCGGCCACTGCGTCGCGGACGGCCTCGCCACCGCGCTGGGCGCCGAACCGGGCACCGGCGTGGGCGAAGTAACGTATCTGCACTCAACGCGCCGACCCGTGGCCGGAGTTCTGCCCGCGGGCGGCTTCGAGGAGGAGCACAGCCACCACACCTCGCACCTGCTGCTGCCCACCGACCCCGCGCTGCTGGCCGCGGACGGGCCGCTGGTGCTGGTGGACGACGAGCTGTCCACCGGCAGGACCGTGCGCAACACCATCGCCGCGCTCCACCGCCGCCACCCGCGCGACCGGTACGCCGTGGCGGTCCTGGTGGACACCCGCACGGACACGGACCGTTCGGCGCTGGCGAAGTTCGCCGCCGAACTGGGCGCCACGGTCGATGTGATCGCGCTGGCCGAGGGGCATGTGAGCCTGCCCGCCGACGTGTTGCGGCGCGGGATGGAGCTGGTCGCCGAGCACGAGGCGGCACCGCCCGGCGCCCCCGCGGCCAGCGCGCGGGCCGCCGCGCGCCGCGTGGACCTGGGCTGGCCCGACGGGCTGCCCGACGGCGGGCGGCACGGTTTCACCGCCGCCCACCGCGCCCGTCTCGAAGAGGCGCTGCCCGAGGTCGGCGCCCGCCTCGCCGAGGCGCTCCCGGCCGGGGCCCGGCGCGTCCTGGTGCTGGGCACCGAGGAGTTGATCTACGTCCCGCTGCGCCTCGCCGCCGAGGTCGAGCGGGCCACCGGCGCCGAGGTGTACTTCTCGACCACCACCCGTTCACCCGTGCTGCCGGTGGACGACCCCGGGTACGCGATCCGCACCCGGCTCACCTTCCCCGCCCACGACGCACCCGCCGACGGCCCCGGGCCGCGCTACGTGTACAACGTCGCGGGCCGCGCCTGGGACGCCGTCGTGGTCGTCACCGACGCGGCGGGCGACACCCCCGGGCTCCACGCGCCCGACGGCCTCCTGGCCGCCGTCGGCGGCCACACCCCGCACCTCCTGCTGGCCGTCGTGCCGCGCCTTCCGCACCCGCTGCGCGGCCCGGCGTTCTCCTCCTACGCCCCCGACGAGGTGGGCTGGCTCCTCCAGGACCTCTCCGACGTCACGCTGGAGGCCCCGGCCGAGGAGCGCGAGGAGGCCATCCAGTCGGGCGGTGCCCACTACGCCGAGTCGCTGCCCGTGGAGTACCAGCCGAGCGAGGAGTACCAGCGCCTCTTCCACACCGCGCTCGCCGCCTCGTCCGCCAGGGTCGCCCGCGCCGTCGGGACCGTGACCGAGGCGGTGCTCGCCGAACGGGGCGGGCCGGGGCGGGTGCCCGTGCTGGTCTCGCTGGCCCGCGCGGGCACGCCCATCGGCATCCTGATGCGCCGCTGGGCCCGCCACGCCCACGGCCTCGACCTGCCGCACTACGCGGTCTCCATCGTGCGCGGCCAGGGCATCGACACCACCGCGCTGCGCTGGCTCGCGGCCCACCACGAGCCCGAGGACGTGGTGTTCCTCGACGGCTGGACGGGCAAGGGCGCCATCACCCGCGAACTCGCCGACGCGCTCGGTGACTTCCCCCGTTTCGACCCGGCGCTCGCGGTGCTCGCCGACCCCGGGGGCTGCGTCACCACCTACGGCACGCGCGAGGACTTCCTCATCCCCTCCGCCTGCCTCAACTCCACGGTCTCCGGGCTGATATCGCGCACCGTGCTCCGCGACGACCTGGTCGGCCCCGACGACTTCCACGGCGCCAAGCACTACCAGGAGCTCGCCGGCACCGACCTCTCACGGCACTTCCTGGACGCCGTGGCCGCCCACTTCGCCGACCCCGCCACCGCCGCCGGCGTGGCGGCCGACACGGCCGCGCTGCTCGCCGCCGATCCGGCGGAACGCGCCCCCACCTGGGAGGGCTGGCGCGCCGTGGAGCGCATCAGCGCCGCCTACGGCATCGACAATGTCAACCTCGTCAAGCCCGGCGTCGGCGAGACCACCCGCGTGCTGCTGCGCCGCGTCCCCTGGCGGATCCTCGCCCGGCGCGGCGCGGGCGCGGACCTGGACCACATCAGGCTCCTCGCCGAGCAGCGCGGAGTCCCGGTCGAGGAGACCGACGACCTTCCCTACAGTTGCGTCGGGCTCATCCACCCCCGCTACACCCGGGGCGCCACCGGCGCCGACGGAAAGGCCGCGCAGTGACCCAGCCGAGCACGCCCACCCCGCCGAGCACGCTCGTCGCCACCGACCTGGACCGCACCCTCATCTACTCCGCCGCCGCGCTCGCCCTGGACGACGTGCCGGACGCGGAGGCGCCCCGGCTGCTGAGCGTGGAGGCGTACCGGCACCGCCCGCAGTCGTTCGTCACCGAGGCCGCCGCCGCGCTCTTCGCCGAACTGGCCACGCACCCGGGCGCGTTGCTCGTCCCCACCACCACGCGCACCCGCGAGCAGTACCTCCGCGTCCGCCTCCCGGGGCCCGCGCCGCGCTACGCGATCTGTGCCAACGGCGGCCATCTGCTGGTGGACGGCGCCACGGACGAGGACTGGCACGCCCGCGTGCGCCGGGCGCTGGCCGACGACTGCGCGCCGCTCGCCGAGGTGGCGGCCCACCTGCGGGCCGCCGCCGATCCGGCGTGGCTGCTCAAGGAGCGCGACGCGGAGGGGCTGTTCGCCTACCTCGTGGTCGAACGCGCGCTGATGCCCGACACCTGGCCCAAGGAACTGGCGGACTGGGCGGCCCCGCGCGGCTGGACCGTCTCCCTCCAGGGGCGCAAGCTCTACGCCGTGCCGCGCCCGTTGACCAAGAGCGCCGCCGTGGCCGAGGTCGCGCGGCGCACCGGGGCGGGGACCGTGCTGGCGGCGGGCGACTCGTTGCTCGACACGGACCTGCTGCTGGCCGCGGACCGGGGCTGGCGCCCCGGGCACGGCGAGCTGGCGGCGGCGGGGTGGACCGCGCCGCACGTCACGGCGCTCGCCGGGCAGGGGATCAGGTGCGGGGAGGAGATCCTCCGCGCGCTGCTCGGGGCTCTGGCCCCTCGTTGAGGCGTCGGCCGTCCAGCTCGGGCCGGTCGCTGGGGGTGCCGTGGGCGTCGGGGTCGTCCGGGTTGCGGGCGCGCCAGTACGGATTGTCGTGCGGCAGCCGCCCGCTCACCCGGCCGTACATGCCGAACGTCATCAGCACGAGGCCGGCGGCGAAGCTGAAGATGACGTTGGGCAGATGGAAGTTCAGGATGTTCGCGGTGCGTTCGAGAATGACCAGATTCACAAAGCCGCTGAGCACGAAGAGCACGCCGATGATCAGGTTGAGCGTGGAGGCGCCGTTTCCGCCGAAGAACATCCCGCCGAAGAGCAGCCCGCCCACCACGATCGAGAGCCAGCTCAGCGCGCCGTTCGTGGTCATGCCCCAGACCTGGTCGTCGCCGGTCGAGAACAGCCCGCCGCCCACGGTCAGGCCGAGCACGCCGAAGCAGACGAGCCCGAGGCCCACCAGTCCGGCGCCGATCCGGTACACCCGGCTCAGCCGGCGGTCGACGGGCAGGTGATCGTCCAGGCGCACGCGCCGCAACAGCGACCGCGGCCCCGTGTGGGGCAGCCGCGGCTCGCCGCGCGGATCCGTGCCGTGAATGGCAGCCATGCCCCCCGCGTACCCCCGTGAAGCCGGACATAACGGGCGGGCGGCCTGGGTGAGCAGTGCGGCTGCACGGTGCGGGCCGAACGGCTCACCGTCCGGCGCGGATGTCCTCCACCACGGCGCCGACCATGGCCCGCACGGCCTCGGTCTCGGTCAGGAACAGCCAGTAGTCCGGGTTCTTCCCGCCGTTCTCCAGGTCGGCGACCGCGCGCTCCAGGCGCTCGACCGCGGCGTCCAGCGGGCGGGCGTGGCGCGCCTCGGGGATCGTGCGCCCCGTCATCGCCAGTCGCTGTGCGTCACGGATGACGAACCGCGTCCTGCTGATCTCCTTCTTCGGGTCGAACGACACCTCGTTCAGCCGCCGCAGCCGCTCCCCGGCCGCCGAGACCGCCTCATCGGAGTGGCCCAGCAGCTCGTGCACGCTGGCCAGCCCGGCCGTGGCATCGGCGAAACGTTGCTCCTCGCGGGCCTGGCGCGCCGCGGCGAGGGTGCCCTCGGCCTGCCGCACGGACTCCGCCGCCTCGTCGGGCACCCGTTGGAGGTCCTGCCAGCACGCCGCGCTGAACCGGCGGCGCAGCTCGCTCAGGACCGGCTCCACCTGCCCGGCCCTGGTGGTGATGGCCTCCGCCCTGGTGCGCAGGGAGCGCAGCCGCCGGTCGATCTCCGCCGCGCGCTCCGGCAGCCGGGCCGCGTCGGCCGCGATCGCCTCGGCCCGTCGCCGCACGTCGTCCGCGCGCCGGATGGTCGCCTTGATGCCGTGCTGGCCCGCGCCCTCGTTCAGCCGCCGCAGCTCGGGGCCGAGCGCGGCCAGCGCGGCGGCCAGATCCTCGGCGCGCAGCCCGGCCCCGCGCGCCCCGTCGAGCGCCTCGGTCGCCTGCCGCAGTGCGGCCTTGGCGCGTTCCACGGCGGGCGCCACCTGGGCGAGCTGCGACTCGGCCCGTTCCACCAGGGGCGCGAGCCCTTCCCCGAAACGCTCCAGGTCCGCGCGGGTGCGCGCCAACTCGTCGCGCGCCGTGAGCAACCGCTGACGCGCCCGGCTCGCGGCGCCGGCGTCGAGTGCCTGACTGTCGAGGTCGTGCGCGTCCATGGCGGTGATGTAGTCCTGGCTGACGCGGTCGATGCGCTCGCCCAGGGCGGCGAAGTCGGCCACGGCGCGCTCCGCCTCGCGGCCGTCGTCGGCGGCGGTGATGGCCTCCATCGTGATCCGCAGGTCGCGCTGGGCGGTGTCCAGCTCGTAGAACGCGGCGGCGGCGGCGTCCTTGGCCTCCTGCGCCTGGGCCCGCAGGTCCTCCACGCGCCCCCGCCCGAACCAGCGGGTCCCGCCGCTTGCTGTCACGTGTCCTTCTCCCCGCCGTGGATCGGCCATGTGAGTCCGCGATCCATTCTCCCACCAGCCTCCCAGGACGGCCTCAACCCGGCGTCCGCGGCGCCGTGCGGGTGGCCCGTGTAGGCTGTGCCGGTCACGGGGGTGCATAGCTCAGAGGTAGAGCGCCGCCCTTACAAGGCGGATGTCGGCGGTTCGACCCCGTCTGCACCCACCTCGCGTTTCTCCCTTCACCGGGGCTTCCCCACGCGGCTGCGACGGACAAACCGTGTCCCCGAGGATCGACCGGCTCCTCGACATCGCGACCGCACTCGGCGTGCCGCCGGTCTCCTGATGCGTCGGGGGCGGGCTGCCGGAATCTGATGTCAGACCTCCTGCGGCAGGTCGAACTCCCGGCCGGGGGATGACTGGCCGGGCGGCATGGCGTGCACGAACGGCGCGAACGCCTTCGCACCGCTGTGGAACTCCACGCCCAACCCGGATGTGCTGCCCGGCTGGGCGCGGTCCGAGTACGCGTACACCCGCGCGACCTCGGCGGACCCCGCGTTGGTGAGCAGGGCGGCGAGGTACCGC
The DNA here is from genome assembly GCF_001083795.1 of Streptomyces sp. SBT349. GTDB lineage: Bacteria > Actinomycetota > Actinomycetes > Streptomycetales > Streptomycetaceae > Streptomyces. The sequence continues at coordinate 897 of NZ_LAVK01000306.1, read as the reverse complement.
TCGACGGTCGGGATCGGCACCCGGCCGGCGCCGAGCTCGGGCACCGCCACCGGCTCCGGGGCGTCCTTCTCCCATGGTTCCTCCGGCTGCTCGGGGACGTCGCCCTCGCGCGGCTGGGTGGTGATGGCGTGCCAGACCTCCGCCCCCGATCCCAAGCGCACCTTCACGCCGAACGGGCGCCTGGCGCCCTCCGTCCACGGCTCGGCCCGGAGCCCGGCGGCGCGGTAGGCGTCGATGGCGAACGTCTGGAAACGGGCTGGTCGCACGATGGTCTCCTCGGCTGGGCTGGGGGCGGGCAGCAGTCTAGGGAGCAGCCGGCAGGGGAGAGGCCACCACGCGGCCCGCGCGCACGACGCCGCGGCGAGGAGCAGGCGGGCGGGCCTGTCGCCTCGCCCACGTGCCATCTCGGTCGAGGTCGTCGAGTCCCTGCCGCGCGGCGCCCCGGCGCCCGGCGGGCTCGCCCTCGTTGCCCGCGACGCCCTCCAGGCGCTCGATCACCTCTCGGCGCTGTCCCGGCTCGGGCTGTCCACCCTCGGCATGCTGTACCTGAACGCCGCGATCGCCGCCTCCGGGCAGGAGCGCTCGGCCGCCACCACCAGCACGGCGGAGACGATGCGTCGAGGTCCGCGCCCTGCCGCAGAACAGCAGCACCTCCTCAAGAAGCCGAAGCGGGCGCGCATCCAGCTCGGGTCCGGCACCGAACTGCTGTGTACTGGCTGGCGCCTGTGGGTCCGGCCCGAGGACGAGGAACAGCGGTCCGCCCCGCCCGACCCCTCGCCGGTCCGCGGCGAGGCCCCGCCCGGACGCGGCAGGCGTTCGGGCGGGGCCGGTGGCCGGGTGGCTCAGAAGGTCACGTCGCTGCAGAAGAAGTAGATCTGGTCCGCGTGTGACGCCTTC
>NZ_LAVK01000305.1 GCF_001083795.1 Streptomyces sp. SBT349 | reverse complement strand
GGGAGGACACCGTGCTGGCCGGGCTGACCGCCCGCCAGCTCCTGATCCTCTCCGGCGCCGGCATCCTCCTCTACGCCCTCTACTCGGCCACCCGCACGGTCCTTCCCGTGGCCGTCTTCCTGGCCGCCGCGCTGCCGCTGGGCGCTGTCGCGGTACTGCTCGCGCTCGGACGACGCGACGGCCTGCCCCTGGACCAGCTGCTACGAGCCGCGATCCGCCAAACCATGGCGCCGCGCTACCGCATCGCCGCACCCCAGGGCATCCAGCCCGCACCCACCTGGCTCGCCGCCCGCGCCGCCCCTCTGGACGAGCCCGGACAGCCGACGGGCAAAGTATCGCCCGCGCCGCTGCGACTGCCCGCCGAGGCCGTGACAGAAACCGGCGTCATCGATCTGGGGCGCGATGGGATGGCAGTGGTCGCCGTGTGCTCCACCGTGAACTTCGCCCTGCGAACCCCCACCGAACAGGAGTCGCTCACCGCGGCGTTCGCCGGCTTTCTGCACTCCCTCACCGCGCCCGTCCAGATCCTCATCCGCGCGGAACACCTCGATGTCTCCGCCCAGATCACCGAACTGCGCACCAACGCCCCACACCTGCCGCACCCCGCACTGGCACACGCCGCCCTCGAACACGCCGACTACCTCACCCAACTCCGCGAGCACAGCAACCTCCTGCGCCGCCAAGTCCTCCTGGTCGCCCGCGAGTCGCTGCACGCCTCCGGCCCCCGCGACCAGTACGGCGCTTCCCCCAGGACGGCCCGGCGGCGAGCAGGTTCCAAGGCAGGCAGGAGCCGCCCGGCAGAGGCTGAGGACGCCGCGCGGCGTGCGGCCGAGGCACGGCTGGTCCGCCGGATCGCCGAAGCCGTCGAACTGCTCGGCCCGGTCGGGATCATCGTCACCCCGCTGGACGCCGGGCAGGCCACCGCCGTCCTGGCTGCCGCCTGCAACCCGGACAGCCTGCTGCCCCCTTCATCCCATCTCGCCGGCGCACACGACGTCATCACCACCGCCCCCGCCTTCGATGACGCAGACCCCGCCAAGACCCCGGACGGCTCCCGCGACACCGACAACGGGGACTTCGCCGCCGCAGGATGGGGTGAGCAGGCGTGAGGGGCGGCCGACGATTCCGTGTCCGCCCGTCAACGGCACCGCAGCCCGGCGACGAGAGCGGGGCGTTCGCGCCGGACGCCCTCGCCGTCGGCGCCCGGCACCTGGAAGTCGGCGGCGAATGGGTCGCGAGCTTCGCTGTCGTCGGCTATCCGCGGGAAGTTCACCCCGGCTGGCTCCAGCCGCTGCTGACCTACCCCGGCCGCATCGACGTCTCCGTGCACATCGACCCCGTCGACCCGGTCACCGCCGCCAACCGCCTCAAGAAACAGTTGGCCCGGTTCGAGTCCGGCCGACGCCACGGTGAAGAGCACGGCCGCCTGCCCGACCCCCACGTCGAAGCCGCCACCGAGGACGCCTACGACCTCAGCTCCCGCGTCGCACGCGGCGAAGGCAAGCTGTTTCGCTTCGGCCTCTACCTGACGGTCCACGCCGGCAGCAGCGAAGAACTCGGCACCGAAGTCGGCGCGGTCCGTGCGCTGGCCGCCAGCCTCCTGCTCGACGCGAAACCCGCGACCTACCGCTCCTTGCAGGGCTGGATCACCTGTCTGCCCATGGGCCTGGATTTGCTGGCGATGCGCCGGACCTTCGACACCTCCGCGCTCGCCGCCGCCTTCCCGTTCACCAGCCCGGACCTGCCCCCGGCCGACCCCACCTCGGTGGCCGCCCCCACCGGCGTGCTCTACGGCTACAACATCGGCAGCCAAGGGCTGGTGCACTGGGACCGCTTCGCGCTGGACAACCACAACTCCGTCGTCCTGGGCCGTTCAGGGGCCGGCAAGTCCTACCTGGTCAAACTGGAGCTGCTGCGCTCCCTGTACCGGGGAATCGAGGTCCACGTCGTCGACCCCGAGGACGAGTACGCCCGCCTCGCGCAGGCCGTGGGCGGCACCTACGTCCACCTCGGCGCGGAACACGTGCGGCTCAACCCGTTCGACCTGCCCATCCACACCCGCCCCGACGGGCGCCGCACCGCACCCCGCGACGCCCTCGTGCGTCGCAGCCTGTTCTTGCACACCGTCCTCGGCGTGGTGCTCGGCGCCCAGCTCGCCCCCGGCGAGCGCGCCACCCTGGACCGGGCCATCACCACCACCTACCAGCACGCCGGCATCACCGCCGACCCCCGCACCTGGACCCGCCCCGCCCCACTGCTGGCCGACCTCACCCGCACCCTCGAACACTCCGCCGACACCGACGCCGCCGACCTGGCCGCACGCCTGCACCCCTATGTGAGCGGCGCGTTCTCCGGCCTGTTCGACGGCCCCACGTCGACCCGACCCGAGGGCCACCTCGTCGTCTTCTCACTGCGTGACCTGCCCGATGAACTCAAACCGATCGGCACGCTGCTGACCCTGGACGCCGTCTGGCGCCAGGTGTCCAACCCCGCCGTCCGCCGCCCGCGCCTGGTCGTGGTCGACGAAGCGTGGCTGCTGATGCAAGACTCCAGCGGCGCGGATTTCCTCTTCCGCATGGCGAAAGCAAGCCGGAAACACTGGGCCGGCCTGACCGTGGCGACCCAGGACACCGCCGACGTGCTGGCCACCGACCTCGGCAAAGCCGTCGTCGCCAACGCAGCCACCCAGATCCTGCTGCGCCAGGCGCCCCAGGCCATCGATGAAATCGCCACCACATTCAACCTCTCCGACGGCGAGCGGCAGTTCCTGCTCTCGGCCGACCGCGGCCAGGGCCTCCTCTCGACCGGGACCCAGCGGGTAGCGTTCGAGGCCACCGCCTCACCGGCCGAGCACCAGCTGATCACCACCAACCCCGCCGAGCTCGCCGCCTACGAGGACGCCGCTACTACCGCGGAAGCCGACGACCAAGCCCCATTCGTGGATCTCGGCCCCGCCCAAGACGCCGCGTTCTGAGCCGCGTCAACGTCCCACGCGATCAGCGTTGCCACCGATGCCCCTGCTCTACCTCCGGAGGGCCGCTGCCATGCCTCCCGCCGAACCCCACCGACCACCGCCCGCCGCGAACCTGCCTCGGCCGGCACGGCTGCTGACCCAGAACCGCGAAATGCGCGCGATCGGTGTCTGGAACTGGACCCTGCCCGCGTGGGCCGGCCGCTTCCCCGACGGCCGCACCTACAACACCTGCCCCTCCGCCGGGGTCTGCTCCCAGGTCTGTTACGCCCGCCACGGCACCTACACCTGGCCCCAAGTGCGGGCCAAGCACCAGGCGAACCTGGCGTTTGTCCTGGAGGACCTGCCGGGCTGGGAACACGCGATGACCGCCGAACTCGGAGCGCGCCGATTCCGCGGCGCCTGGATCAGGATTCACGACTCCGGCGACTTCCTCCCCGACGCCTACCTGACCAGTTGGCTGGCCGTGATCCGTGCCCGGCCGGAGGTCAACTTCTACGCCTACACCAAAGAGATCCGCCGTTAGCTCAAGGGTTGGCATATGTCTCGACGTCTCAGCGGTACACCACGGGTGGCTGTTAGGTTCAAGTGACTATTGATGTCTCAGGGGTGGGGGCTTCGTGGAGCACTTCTTCGTGTCGCACGCCAAGGTGCGCCGGTACGCGGGTGCCGTGGACGGTGTGGATCTGGACTGGGTCGACTACGTGACCCGCAAGGGGGCGCTCAAGGAGGGCACGCCGTTCTTCCTGGGGGCGGATATGCGTCCGCTGGAGCCGTTGACCTCGTGCTTCTTCGATATGGCCAAGCGCCTGGATGCGGGGTCGCTCCAGGACTACACGTACGACCTCATGGATCTGGCCGACTTCCTTGGGCAGTTGGACCCGCCGACGGATCTGTTGTCGGCCACGGAGGATGACCTCGTCGCCTACCGGGACGAGCTCATGGAGTACCAGGACGAGCCGGTGTCGGCGGCCACGTGGATGCGGCGGCGGGCCGCGATCAACAACTTCTACGACTGGGCTGTCGAGGACGCGAAGCTGCTGGACCGGCGCCCGTATCACCGACGCAAGAACGGCAAGGACGTTCTGTCCGTGTCCGTCGTCAACGATCTCGACGTCCGCCATCTGACCTATTCACAGTGGCGGTTCCTGAAGCAGGTGGGGCTTCGCGGCCTTTTGCCGGACGAGCGGGCGGACCGGTCGTTCCGTGGGGCGGCACCGTTGCGCAACAGCGCGGCGGCAGTGCTGGCGGTGACGACCGGGATGCGCCTGCGGGAGTTCAGCACCCTNGCTCGACATCGAGGTCGGGACGCCGCGCCGGGACGGCTCGGTCGCGCTGGTGGACCTGAGGGAGATGGCCAAGTACAAGCTGCCTCGCACGGTGGAGATCCAGCACGCCGCCTTGCGGGAGATCGACTTCTACCGGCGCACAGAGCGGGCGAAGATCGTGCACGAGGCCGCCCGCACACTGCACCGTCACCGGGCAGAGCTCTTCGTCGTCGACGACATCAACTCCCGTCAGGGCAAGCTCAGCGGAGTTCTGCACGGCCGCCGGCGGGCCTTCACGATCAAGGACATGGACGTGGCCACGCGCCGGATCGCGGTCATCGAGGGCGACCGGGGTCTGGAACCGATGGCGCTGTTCGTCGGGCGCGGCGGGAGCATGCTCTCCGCACAGCGCTGGCATCAGATCTTCGAGGACGCCCACGTGCGGGCCCTGCGGATCAGCAAGGAACAGAAGCTCGAGACGGTGGTGCCGCGGGCATTCAAGATCCACGATCTGCGTCACACGTTCGCGATCTTCATGCTCCGGTTGCTGACCGAGCTGGTGGCGGAGCAGGAGGCGGAGCTGCGGCGGCTGGGCGGGCACACCGCCTACCTGGCCGATCACATCAGCAGGTCGCCGCAGCTGACGGTTCAGCGTTTGCTCGGCCATCGTCAGGCGACGTCGACCATGCGTTACCTGCGCTACATCCGCAAGACGAACCTGCTGGTCGCCCGGGCGATCGCGGACTGGAATGCCCAGGACACCACCTACGCCGACTACGCGGCCCGGCTGACGCAGGGGAGGGCCGCCTGATGCCCCGCCGGGGAGAACGCAGGAGCCGGCAGCGTCCGGCCGCTGCCGTCGCGCCGCCAGCGCCGCCTGGACGGATCGGGGTCCGGGAACTCGTCTACGTCTACCGACACCAGCGGATGGCCCACCGGATCGATCCGGCGGAGTTCCAGTGCTCACTGCTGGCGAGCCAGCTGGCTGATGCTTGGCTGGACTATCACCGCAAGGCGGCTCTGGCCTTCAGCGGTAACTACGTCACCGCGATCCGCAGCTTCCTGACATTCGCCGGCACACATCTGGCGGCCACCGGCCTCGATCCGGATGACGCCGGGCTGGATGGCGGGCCCATCGACTTGGCCGAGGTGATCTACCAGTGGGAGGAAGATCTCGTCACCCGCTACCAGCCGACTTCGAACCAGCCGAACGTGTTGGCCGGTTTCCTGCTGACTCTGGTGGAGCACAGGGCGGTCCGGGACGCGAAGGTGCCCGAGCGCCTGCGGCGGCGGGCGGAAGGGCCGCCGACGTTCCGGGGTGGCTCGAGCGAGCCGTTGGACGAGTTCGCCAATCACGAGCGTCTGCTTCTGCTGGACGGCGCCAAGGCTGATATCCGTGCCCTGGAGAAGCGGCTCGCCGTGGGTCGGGCTCTGCTGGCTGAGGGCCAGGACCCGCGCAGTGGAGGCTGGCGGTCGCTGCCCAATCTAGTCTGGGCGGCCCGGCACGGAGTGCTCGACATGCCCGCCCTGCTGACGCATCTCCCGGCGCACTTCAAGTGGTGGCCGAAGCCGGTAAGGGACGTGGTGGCCGACCCCGTCTACATGGCCCGCTTCGGCGGGAAGTACGGCGTGATGACCACCGTCAGCGGACTGCTGTTCCCCAACGAACTCGACCTGCAGCCGTTTCGGGTCCTGCTCCTGCTGGCCATGGGCGATGCCACCTCCGAGGAGGTGCACGATCTCCGTCTGCACGACCTGGAGTTCAGCGATGAAGGGGTCCGGGTGCTGCAGACCAAACTGCGGGCCCAGCGGGTCCGTCCGCATCTGCACGGCCACGACGGGCCGCGGGAGAGCGAGCGGCCTCTGGACGAAGACGAGGCACCTGGAGAGTCCGCCTACCCCGGCACCGGCAACTGGGACGTCCCCGGACTCCTGCGCCGCCTGATCGCGGTGAGCACCCTGACCCGGGAGGCATTCGAGACCGATCCGTGGCTGTTCACCGCCGTCGAGTCCACCGACCACCGGCGTCGCATGGCCGCGGGGCGGGCGATCTTCAAGCGCCCAGGGCGCCGGTTCACCGACTGGATCACCACACATCCGGACATGGAAGGCGACCCGGCGAAGATCTCCGAGCCGCACGACGTACGACGGCTGCGGAAGACGTCGAAGACCACGCGCGTCGCCGCTCTGGGCGGCAGCCTGAGCGACCTAACAGGGGACGACCACCACATCGAAGTGTTCCGAGGCCACTACGCGCACGGCACGACCGCGCACGTCCTGGCAGGCCGGGCGGTCAACCGGGCCCAGCGCGGAGTCTTCAACAAGATCAAGCCTGGCAAGCCCGTGCTGGTCACCGAGGGGGCCGAGGCCATGCTCACGGAGCCGGAGACGGCCGCTGAGCTGGGTATCTCGCCTGAGCAGGGGAAAGCCTTGCAGCACGGAGAGCTCGACATGGGTGTCGTCAACTGCCGTGATCCCCACGACTCCCCGCACACACCCAAGGGCAGGCTCTGCCACGTCGCGCCGGCGATGTGCATGCTCTGCCCGAACGCGATCGTGTTCACCTCGCAGCTGCCCCGACTGCTGATGCTCGACGACCACATCACCCACATGCGCAAGGTGCTGGCCCCACCGGTCTGGCAGGCCACCTGGGCCGTTCAGGCAGCCGCGCTGAAGGAAGTATTCGCCGAGTGCGCGGAACAGCTTCCAGAGGCCCGCCGGCAGATCGAGGAGGGCAAGTTCCGTCTCGACCTGCCGCTCGGAATGCGAACGGAGTACGACCGGTGACAACCGCCGCCGCTTTCCAGGCTCTGCCCTCGCAGACCATTCCCGACGACACACTCGTCCTCGGCGGCCGCCGCAACCTCATCCCCGGAGCGGAGGTCCCGCTTTTCGGGCAGAGCGGGTACTGGCCCGGCGACTGCCTTCGGCGGCCGGCGAACCGGGTGAAGAGCGCCTGGCGGGCGTCGTTCCCCACGGACCCGCTCTGGAACCTGCGGACCCGCGAGATCGCCTTCGGGATGCTCAACTCCAGCCACAAGATCCTTCGGGATGCCGGCCTGTTCTTCCGGGCCGAGAACTGGGGCCTGTCCTCGGTCAGGCAGATGTGCGACAAGATGCGGCTTATCGCCACATGGGCGGTCGAACAGAAGATGCCCCAGAATCTGGCCGCGTGGGCGGCGGAGGACTGGCAGGATTACCTCGACCATCACGCCCTGACGTCCGGAACGTCGACCCTGGCCAATGACGTCCTCACCATTCGCCGCCTGCTGGACTTCGCCCCTCTGCTGACCGGAGGCGGCCTGACCGAAGACCCGTGGCCGGGGAAGTCGGCTGCGGAGGTGGCCGAGCGGACATACACCGGCGAGTTGTCCACCCCCTCCATTCCCCCGGCCATCTGGTGGCCACTCCTGCGGGCCGCCTGGTTCTACATCGACAACATGGCCCCGCAGATCCTTGAACGCCGCGACCAGCAGGCCGCCGCCGTGGCAGCCTCTACTGGGATACGGCGCCAGACCCATCGCACGCAGGACATCGACGCAAAGCTCGCCGCCTGGGTGCAGGACCCTGCCTCCTTGGTGCCCGTCCACGCCAGGGACTATCGCGGATACCCGGCGGGCACGGTGATGTGGTCAACGCTGAGCCTGTGGCTGACGGGCGGCGTCAGCCAGGGCGTGTTCAAAGCCGACCGGGACTCGGACCGGCACCAGATGAGGCGGAGGATGGTGCAGCAGCTGGCCGATGCAGGCCGGGTCCGGCCCGTCACGGCCAAGGAAGGTCGGGCCGCTCTGGGCGTCGTTGACCAGCCCGTCCGTGGCCGCAACCGGCGGCCCGATGACCTTGATGCCCAGGTCAAGCCGTGGCTGGCCGACCCGGCCAACCGCATACCCGTCCGCCGGGAGGCCAGTGCCCATGGGCCGGCTGGAGAGCCGGTCTGGCTGACCCTGGAAAGCCGCGTATTCGGCACGGTGACCCCGGCGAACGTCTTCACCAGCGGCACCGCCCGCACTCGGCAGCGACAGCAGTGGGTGCGTGAGGCGATCACCGAGGACCGCACCGACTACATCGAGGACGGCGACCTTGAGCATGCCCTGCGCATGGTCAGAGCCGCCTGCTACGTCTTCATCGCCGCCCTCACGTTGATGCGCGACAGTGAACTGCAGGAGATCGAACGGAACTCCGTCGTCGAGCACTTCGGGTCTCCCGCGATCGCCTCGAGGAAGGTCAAGCACGACGAGTCCCGGCCCCGCCTCAAGTGGTGGATCATTGAGCCGGTCGCACAGGCCGTGGCGGTTGCCGAGCGTCTGTCCTGGCATGACAGCCACATCTTCGCCACCCTGGCCCCGCCCAGCGGGTTCCTGCCGGAGGGAACACGCGGCCGCGCGGGTTTCGATGCATTCCGCGACATCGACTTCTTCATCGAGAACATCAACAAGACGCTGGAGAGGACCGGACTGGAGCCCATCCCCGATGGGCTGGTGCGGCCGCACATGTTCCGCAAGACCATGGCGATCATCACCGCCCAGCAGCCCGACGGGGAGATCGCGCTCGGAATCCAGCTCAAGCACGCTGCCCGCCGGGCCCTGGCCAACCGGGTCACCGCCGGCTACGGAAGAATGGATGCGAACTGGAGCAAGGAGTTCGACAACCAGCTCGAGCTGGCTGCCGCCCGCAAGCTCGTCGAGCTCCTCAAGGCCCGCCGGCAGGGTGCTCCGGTTGCCGTCGGCCCCGGTGCCGCCCGGTTCCACGCCGGCCTGGACAAGGTCATCAAGGCCATGGAGAGCGACCCGCACCTCCAAGCACAGATCGCGGACGAGCGGATGCAGGTGAGCTTGCTGCGGGACGAGTTCGGCCAGCTCCACTTCGGCACGATCAACCACTGTCTGTGGCAGGCATCGACTGCCGAGTGCCAAAACCAGCTCCCGCCCGAGCAGCGGGGCAAGCAGCCGTTGCTCGGTGCCTGCCAGCCCGGCAAGTGCCGCAACTCGGTGCTGACCTTGAAGAACGCCCCCTACTGGATCGCCGAAGAGGGCGACCTGCTAGACACTCTGCGACGCGAACGGCTCTCCCCGCCGCGGCGCGAATCCATAGAGATCCGTCTCACCGAGGTGCAGTCGGTCACCGCACAATTCGCCACCCTGGAAGGTGACCACTGATGTCGGTATCCGCCGCGACCGCAACGAAACTTCGTGAAGCCATGGCCCGGCTGCTGGCCGGTGAGCCCTTGCACACCAACGGCGCCCTGACCAAGGAGAACCTCGCCCGCGAGGCCCGGGTCAGCCACGCGACCGTCCACCGGGCCGAGGAGATCCTGGCCGAGTGGGACGCGAAGGTCGCCCGGCCGGTTCTCCGCAGCCCCGGCGAAGTGCAGCGGGACGAGACGATCGCCAGCCTCCGCAGGCAGCTGCGGGAGGCGAAGGCTCAGGTCACCGAGGCCCAGGGCAAGCTCGACGCGCTGGCCGCGGTGACCGCGAACCTCTACCACGAGAACATCGCGCTGAAGAAGAAGCTCGGCAGCAGCCGGCGCCTGGCCTCGATCCCTGCCCCCGCCACGGACCACGGTCCCGTTCGAACGGACGGCTGAGCACATAGGTCCGTACGCGATGGTGCACGACGTTCGTCTGTACTTCCCCCTCGAGAAGGGGGGAAGTACAGCTATACGTGCTCAGGCCGCGGCTTCGAGCGAGTCCGGGGCTCCGGTGAGGGCGGAGTCGGGCGGAGAGGCCGGTGGGGCCGAGGTGGGCCAGGGCCCATAGGGAGGTGACGCGCCGGGCGGAGGCCCAGATCCCGACGGCTGGGGGCAGGAACGGGGTGACGGTGATGCCGCGGGCGGTGAACGGGGCCGGGTTGAGATGCGTCATCCCGTCGGTCCCGCACAGATACGTGCCGGCCCCGGCGGCTGCGGTGAGGTCGGCGAGCCGCTCGGATCGCCCGGTCCGGGCGGACAGCCCGCCGACGGTCAGGACGCGGCCTGACCAGCCGAGGAGGTCCAGCAGGATGCGGGTGGAGGTCTCGGCGACGGCGGCGGTCCGGCCGGCGTCGAACGCGGCCCAGACCGGCTCCAGGGCCTGCTTGAGGGCGGGCCAGTGAGGGCTGGTCCGGTATTCCTGCCGGATCATCGCCTCGGTCCGTCGCCGGGCTGCGGCGGGGTCGGCGATCAGAGCGTCCCGGATGGCGGTCTGACGGCCCTGGGGCAGGCGGGTGGGGATGGACAGCCACCTGGTTCGGTCCGGGTCCGGACGGTCTATGAGCGCATGACCAGATGAAGGAACCCTGCCAGCCCAATCGCGACCGTTACACCGGCCCCCAGCCCCTCCACGCGGCCGACTGCCACCCCGCCGATCAAGCTCGCCAGCAGGATGACCACCCACCGCAGCGGCAGCCCTTCGCTGCCGGAGCCGCCTTCCCCTGCACTCACGCTGCTGTCCTTCCCTGGAACGCCATCGGCCTGGCCCCCGAACTGCCTGTTCAGGAGGTGCCCTTGTGCTTCCAAGCCTTCCGGCTGCGGCCGCCAAACACTAGGCTTTGACGGCGACAACACGGAGGGGGGTTATCACTATCGTGGACGACGAGCCCACTGAAGCGATGTCCATCGCCGGGGACGGAACCTGGGGATGGGTTTACGCCTTCGCCAACGGCTCAGAGGCTGTCGATGTCACCTACTCCGACATCCCAGGCCCCTGGGTCTACTCCGTCGAAGGACGGATGGTGGCCGGGAAGCCGGCCATCACCAGGCTGTCGATCGTGCCCCGAGACCCAGAGAAGCCTGAGGCGATCACCCGGGAGACCGTCCGTCGCGCGCCGACTGGAACCATCCTGGGGAGGGTTAAGAGCGCTCTACGGACCAAGTGGAACAACAAGGTCGGCGACCTCTACGCCCAAGCCCGCATTCAGTCGGTGAAGGTCGGTCGATCCTGGCCCGCGGGACACTTCGTCCAGGTCGCATGGTTCGCCGTCGATGCGGAATTGACGGGTCGGGCTCCTCGGCAGGTCATCCAGGACACGTGGGGAGTCAGCGGGATCACCGCCAGCCGTTGGCTCGCGCGGGCTCGCAAACTGGGCTACCTGCCGGACTACCCGCTCACGCCAGTTGAGGGTCGGCCGCACGCATACGACTACGTTGCCGCAACGCGGATCCTCGAGGAACAGATCGTCCAGAAGGTGCTCCGCGAGGGGCTTAGCCACACCTCCGACCCAGCCACGGTGAGGAGTGAACTCTGGGAAGTCCTCCACCGCGCGATCCTCGACAACTCAAAGGAGGCCGTGCGGCTTCGGATCGAGATCTTCGTCGACATCTTGGCCCAACTGGCCGAGGGCGGCCCTGACGAGCAGATGCAAACGGCAGCGCAGCACCTACGCGACCGGATCGCTCAGGCTCCCCGCTAGTTGATCTATTCCAAGGGGTCAGTGATCGGCCGCACTTGGCCTGACGGCGGGATCAGGGAGCACCGTTAAGGTCCCGGTTCCCCCGGGGCTCCTGATCGACATGTCCGGGCCGAGGCGGGTCGAGGTGATCTGGACGTAGATCAGGTGGTGGCCTTGCGCCATGGAGCGGCCGGGTCCGCAAGCGTGTCGAGAATCAGCTCGCACCAGGTCACGGCGGCGTTGACCGTCAGGCGGGCGTGGCGGACCCCTAGGCCGCTCGGGGCGCTCGCCTGGCCGTGTCCGCTGCCGAAGCCCTGGTTGCGCAGCTCGGCCACGCCGACGGCGATGTTGATCGCGCCGGACAGAACCTTCTTGATCGCCTTGCTTCCGTCGGGGCCTGCCGGCGCCGAGGCGGCATCGAGTTTCAGCGACTTCTGGACGGTGTTGATGAGGGAGGGCAGGGCCGCGTTGCTGTCGATCTCGATGGCCAACTCCCGGAGGGCGGTTTTCGCAGTCGCCTCGATGAGCTGCTTGGCCGCCCCGATCGCACCTGACGGGTCCGTTGTCAGGTCTCGCCGGATGCGCTCCAGCTCGATCGTGATGCCGGAGGGGTCGCTCAGGTTGCTGAGGTCTCGGGCCAGAACAGGCGGCGCCGCCCACGAGATCTTGCCGCTCTGGTCGAGCGAGAAGCCGTCCCTCTCCAGGCGAACGCGGATGTTCTCCAGCCACGTAGGGGTGTCCTGCTGCCCGGGGTCCCGGTAGACACGGACGAAGTCCTCGAAGACGAGGAGAGCCCGCCGGACGTGGTCGGGATCAGACCAGTCCACGCCTTCGGCATAGAGCATGAACTCGGTCCGCCGCTGACCTGAGTCCTGGTACTTCAACTGTTCAGGCGGGATGGGCGCGAATCCGTGGTCCTCCCACAGCTCGGCCACGATCCGGAGCGTGAGGTCCGTGGCCAGAGAGCGGAAGGCGTTGCGGGTCGCGGGACTCACCAGCTCCCGGCGGGTAGTGACGGTCATGGATTGAAGATACGAGCGGACCCTGGCAGCGTCATGACCTTTTACGACAAACGTCTCTATCCGCGCTGAGCCGCCCGCGCGAGGTCTGTCTTCACGCGGCGGAGCATCAGCAGAGCCCCAGGCCAAGGATCTCGGCGCACTCTAGTGTCCTGCGCCTGAAATCCTGGCTCTAAGTTGTTAGGGTTGTGGGATGTCGTTTTCGGGGCGGTCTGCCGGTGAGTTCGTGTTGAGTCCGGACGAGCGTGACCAGTTGGTTCGCTGGTCGCAGGGTTCGTCGAGGTTGGCTGTGCGGGCGCGGATCGTGTTGCGGTGTGCGGAGCCGGGTGTGGTGTATGCGCGGGTTGCCGCTGATCTGGGCGTGTCGGCGATGACGGTGGGCAAGTGGCGCCGGCGATTCGCGGACTTGCGGGTGGAGGGTCTGGTGGACGCCGGGCGGCCGGGACGTCCGAAGGCCGGTTTGGTCCTGACCGACATCGAACGGGAACAGCTGACGCGTTGGGTGCGCCGGGCGAAGACCTCACAGGCCCTGGCGCTGCGGTCGCGGATCGTGCTGGCGTGCGCCGAGGACACGTCGAACAAGCGCGTCGCCGCGACCTTGGGAACGTCGGTGTCCACGGTGAGTCGCTGGCGGCGCCGGTTCGTGGAGTCACGGCTGGA
>NZ_LAVK01000304.1 GCF_001083795.1 Streptomyces sp. SBT349 | reverse complement strand
GGGTCGGGGTGCGCGGGCGCGCCGGCCGTGCCCGCCGGGAGCGGCCGGCCACCAGGGCGAGCGTGAGCGCGGCCAGGCTGAGCAGCCCGCCCGCGAGCGCGGTGCTGCGGACACCGGCGCCGGCCAGCAGCACGCTGCCGGTCAGGGCCCCGGCGGTGATCCCGACGTTGAACGCGGTGGACGAGCCCGCCGCGGCCAACTCCAGGTTGCCGGGGGCGACCTGGAGCACCCTGCTGGCCAGGGCGGTGGTCAGCGCGGCGAACGACAGCCCGGACAGCGCGACCAGCCCGGCCGCCGCGACCGGCACGTCCCCGACCGCGTACAGCCCGATCAGGGCCGCCGTCTGCACGGCCACCGGGAGGACCACCGCCGCCCCCGCGGCGCGGTCGACGAAGTGCCCGCCGACGGCGACGCCGACGACACCCGCGATGCCGCGCATGAGCAGGAGCGGCCCGATCGCCGCCGCGGAGAAGGCACTCACGCCGGTGAGGAACGGGTCGAGGTACGTCAAGGAGGTGAACGCCCCGGTGACCGCGAGGACCGTCACCGCCATCAGCGTCGCGTACTGCCGGGCGTCCGGGGTGGCCGCCCGGGCGGCGGCGCGGTCCTCGCCGGGCGTGGCGGGCAGCAGCAGCGCGAGCGCGACCAGCGCGAGCAGGCCGAGGCCGCTGAGCGCGAGGAAGGACGCCCGCCAGCCGGCCTGCTGGCCGAGCCAGGTCCCGGCCGGCACGCCCAGCACGGCGGCCAGCGAACTCCCGCCGAACACCACGGCGAGCACGCGGCCCTGCACGCGCGGGGGGAACAGGCTCGTGGCGGTCGACACCACCACCGCCCAGAACAGCGCCTGGCTCAGCGCGGTGACGACCCGGGCGGCGAGCAGCACCGCGTAGCCGGTCGCCGCGGCCGAGACCCAGCCGCCCACCACGAACACGCCCAGCAGGACCGACAGCAGGAGGCGGCGCGGCACCCGGCGGGTCACCTGGGTCAGCGGGATGGTGGTGAGGACGACCACCAGCCCGTAGCCGGTCACCAGCAGACCGACGGCCGACTGGGAGGTGGACAGGTCGGTCGAGATCAGCGTGAGCAGGCCGATGGGCAGCGTCTCGCCGGTGACGTAGAGGAACGTCGACAGCGACAGCGCCATCAGGGCCCCGATCGCTCGTGCCCTGCCGTGTCCCTTCATGGCTTGCAACCCCCTTACGCCTTTTGATCAGTAGCTCTGTGACGGTGACGGTGACGGCGGCTGTGGCCGCGGCTCGGCCGCCGGCCGTTCCAGCCGTTCCAGCCGTTCCGGGCTCTCCGGGCGACCCGCGCGGACGGCACGCCTGCGCTCGGTGAGGCGGCGGGCCTTGACCTCCGCGCCGCAGTCGGCCATCCGGCACCACTTGCGCGAACCGTTGCGGCTGCGGTCGAGGAAGACCCAGCCGCAGCCCCCGTTCTCGGTCGGGCACCGGCGCACCCGTGAGACGTCCGCGGTGCGCAGCAGGTCCAGCGCGCTGTCCACGGCGCGGTCGGGCACGAGCAGCGCGGGAACGGTCCCGACCGCGAGCCGCGCCGGGGCCGCGCCTCCCGGCTCCGGCGCGAGCGCGGAACGCCCCGCCGCGGCCACCCAGCGGCTGTGCAGCCGGTCGAGGGCGGCGCTTCGCTCCCCCGCCTCGACCGGCGCCAGGCCCGCGGTCGCCAGCAGCCCGACGTACAGCGACTCCCGGATGTCCCGGGTGGCGGCGAGCGCGGCCTGCGCCGCCCCGGGGGCGCGTTCCCACGCCTCGGCCACCGCCTCGGCCTCCGCGTCCCCGGCGAGGCCCGCCCGGCGTGCCCAGACCAGCAGCGCGGCCGGGTCGGCGAGGTGGTCGTGCGGCTCGGCGCCGGGCGCCGGCGCCCCCCGTTCCCGGGTGTTGACCAGATCCATGGCCGGATGGCCACCCACCAGCGGCACTTCGGATACATCCATGCGCGGACGCTACCATGTAACTCCATTTTACCGGTAGCGAACTGGCGCGGACTGCGGCACGGTGACGCCCCGCGAAGACCGGCACCGCCCCTCGCGCCGTGTCGGGTGGTGCGTCCGTGTCGCGGCCCTGATGAGGAGCCGATGACACTGGCTCGCCTGACGGGTTGACAGGAAAGGCGGCTGGGCTTTTGGTGTGACTCGCGCGAGTCGAACACCGGCCGAATGTCAGGGATCCGACGTCGACGGGTGCTGATCCGGGTCGGCGAAGCGAGGCGCACACACCTGCCGTCCCGCTCGGCCGACCTGCCCTCACCGGGTCGTGCCGGGGGCGCCAGGACCCCCCACCGAGGAGGACATGACATGACGGTATCCCGCCGCAGGCGCATGGCCGTGACCGTGCTGACGATCGGCGCGCTGGCCGTTCCGGCCGTGGCCAACGCGGCCCCGGCCCCCGCTCCGGCAGCACAGGAGCAGAACGCGGCGGCCAGCATCTCCTGGACGCTCGTCCGGGCGCAGAACCCCACCCAGGACCAGAGGGAGGCGTACGCACTCATCACCTCGGCGATGAACGCCGCGGTCGCCCGGTACAACGACCTCAGCGACCTGGGCAAGACCATCACCGTCCACTACAACCCGAGCGTCCCCACCGCCGACGGCAACATCAACGGGACGATCCGTTTCGGCAACCGGAGCTACATGACCGAGCGGACCGCCCTCCACGAGATCGCTCACACCATCGGCGTGGGCCAGAGCGGCGGCTGGAACTCCCTGTCCAGCGGCGGCACATGGCGCGGTGCCCAGGCCACCGCGCTCGTGCGGCAGTACGACGGGGGCAGCGCGTCGATCTCCACCGGCGGCGGCCACTTCTGGCCGTACGGCCTGAACTACGACAACGAGTTCAGCCAGACCAACGCCGACCGCCACGTCCACGTCGTCGCCGCCATGGTCGCCGACGGCATGTGACGGACCGCGCCCGATCCGTGGAGCCCCTCGCCGCACAGGCGATCGTGATACCCGGCCGCCGCGAGGCGGCCGGGCCGCACTGCTCCGGGCGAAGGGGAGGACAGCCGCACATGCCCGCCGCCGCGCGCCGTCGGGGCGTCCGGCCGTCAGTCCGCGCCGGTTCCGGCCCCGGTGGGCGGCACCGTCAGGTAGAGCCCGGCGAACGCCAGGCGGGGCGTGGCCCGAGCCCGCCGGACGCGGACGCGCAGCCGCCGGGCCGTCACCGGTTCGGGGAGGACGAGGATGCGGCTGTAGCCGATCGTCGACCCCTCGGCGGCCGTCACCCAGCCGCCGCCGGCCCACGCCTCCACGGAGAACTCCTCGACGCGCTGGCCGCGCGTGATGTCCTCGCCGAGGCGTACCTGGTCGAACGTCACCGCCCGCGGCAGCGTCAGGTCCACATGGCCGGTGGCCGACCCGCCCGGCGGTGACCATCCGCTGCCCAGGGCGGGGTCGGTCAGCGCGGCGATCACCGGGTCCGCCCGCCCGGGGGCCAGCAGATTGGTGCCGTAGGTG
The DNA here is from genome assembly GCF_001083795.1 of Streptomyces sp. SBT349. Lineage (GTDB taxonomy): Bacteria > Actinomycetota > Actinomycetes > Streptomycetales > Streptomycetaceae > Streptomyces. The sequence goes on along the minus strand of NZ_LAVK01000304.1, from coordinate 5,572 downwards.
GCCTGGACGGCGGTCCTGAAGGCGGTGAGCGACTCCACATCGGCCCGTGCGACGCGGCCGTCGGGGGCGGGCGGCACGTTCAGCAGCATGACGGCGTTGCGGCCCACCGAGCTGAGGTAGCGGTCCATCAGCTGGGCGGGTGTCTTGGGCGCCTCGTCGGGGTGGAAGAACCAGCCGGGCCGCAGGGAGAAGTCCGCCTCCGCCGGGAACCACTGGAGGAAGCGCACCTCGGGGCGGGTGAGCACCTCCCGCGACCCGATGTCCTCGGCCTGGGCGCCGCCCGGGATCAGGCCCTCGTTGTGCACGGTGTCCGGGTCGGCGGTCGCGGGCACGACGCTCCACTCGGTGGTGCGGGCGACGCCGTCCTCGTTGCCCACCCAGCGGGCGCCCTGCGGGCCCGCGAAGACCACGGTGTCGGGCGAGAGCGCCCTGATGATCCGGAACCAGGTGGTGAAGTCGTAGGGCTGGCTGATGCCGGACGCGGCCCACGGGTTGGCGCCGTCCAGCCACAGCTCGTCGAGGGGGCCGTACTCGGTGAACAACTCGTAGACCTGGTTGAGGTAGTAGGCGTCGTAGTCGTCCACGGTGACGTCGAACGAGGGCAGACGCCCGGCGCGCACGGCCTCGGCGCGGTCGTCACCCTCGACCAGGGTGGGGATGGTCCGGGCCGTGGGAGGGCTGCCGTTGCCGAACCGGCCGTGCCCGGCGGGCGGGGCGGGGGCGTCCTCCAGCGTGGCCCGTTCCGCGGACGACCGCTCGGACTCCGGCCTGGCCCGCACCCAGGGGATGTAGGTCTCGGCGTGCCAGGCGTGCGGGAGTTCGGCCCCGTCCGAGGGCGAGAGGTAGACCCCGACCCGGAGCCCGCCCGCCCTGGCCGCCCGGACGACCGAGCCGAGGACGTCCCCTTCGGGGTTGCGGCAGCCGGCGTCGCGCACCCGCCAGTACGCCGACGGATCCTCCCCGCGCCGCGCCCCGGCCGCCGCCCGCGCCCGCGCCGTCTCCTCGGCGGTGGCCTCGTCGCAGCTCGCGTCCCGGGTCCACCAGGGGCTGGCGACGACGGAGTGGCAGGTGTAGCGCGTGGGATAGAGCGTGAACCCGTCGTGGTGCTTGGCGGTGAAGATGATCAGCTCGGCGCCCATCGCCCGGTACGCGCGCATCCACTGGTCGACATCGACGCGTCGGGGGTCGAAGCGGGCCTCCTCCTCCATGCCCGAGCCCCACTCGCGGTCGGTGAAGGTGTTCATCCCGAAGTGGCCGAAGCCGATGATCTCCCGCTGCTGCCAGGCGACCTGCGCGGGGCGGGGCACGATGTGCGCGGCCTTCTCGACGATCCTCGCGGCACTGTCGCCCGGTTCGACGGGCATGACGGGGGCGGGGCGGACGCGGGTCGCGGTGGCCGCGCCCTCGGCGCCGCTCGCGGCCGCGGCCGTCCCGGTCGCCAGTCCGCTCGCCGCCACCGTGCCGGTCAGCGCGGCCAGCGCCTCCCTGCGGGACATGGTGAACCTGGATGCCATCCGCCGCTCCTCTGCTCGCCGGTGCCGTGCCGTGCGGGTGCTGTGCCAACGTCCTGGCGTCCACCGGCCCTTGCGCCGATCTTGACAGGCACCTGTCGGTCAGGGGCAGAGTAGTAAGCGGTTGCTCCGCCGGGGAAGAGGCAGAGGTGGTCTTCGATGCGACTGTTGCGTGTGGCCGGGGTCGCGGTGGCGGCGCTGGCGTTGTTGGCGGCGCCGGTGCCGGCGGCGTCCGGGGCGCCCGGGCCGGCGGACACGGCGAGTGCCGTGCCGGAGTCCCCGGCGCGGTCGGCGGTGCCCGAGGTCGTGCCCGAGGTCGTCCCCGCCCTGACCGAGTGGACGGCGCGTCCGGGCACCCTCCGGCTGACGCCACGTTCACGGATCGTCGTGCGGGACGAGGCACTGCGGGCCGATGCCGAGACCTTCGCCCAGGAGGTGGCCGACGCCACCGACCTGCGGCCACGGGTGGTCACCCGGGGGCGCGCGGCGCCCGGGGACATTGAACTGGTGCTCGACCGCTCCCGCCGGCAGGGCGACGTTCTGGGCCCGGAGGGCTACGAGTTGACCGTCGCCGACACCGTCCGGGTGACCGGTTCCACGGATGACGGGGCGTTCTACGGCACCCGCACCGTTCTCCAGATGCTGTCCGGTGGCGTGACCCTGCCCCGCGGCCGGACCGTCGACCGGCCCGCGTACGCCGAGCGCGGCGTCGGCGTCTGTGCCTGCTACGTCCATGTCTCGATGGAGTGGTTCGAGCGGCTGATGCGGGACATGGCCCATCTGAAGCTCAACCAGCTGTGGATCGAGGCGAAGGTCGCCAGCGACGCCTACCCGGGCACGGCGTTCTGGGGCTACTACACCAAGGACGAGGTGCGGCAACTGTCGGCGCTGGCCCGCAAGTACCACATCACGCTGGTCCCCGAGATCAACTCGCCCGGCCACATGGACCCGTACCTGGAGAACCACCCCGAACTCCAGCTCACCGACGTCGACGGAGAGCGGTCACCGTCCCGTCTCGACATCACGGAACCGGCGGCGTTCGACTTCTACACGGGCCTGCTGGACGAGGCGCTGGAGGTGTGGGACACGCCCTACTGGCACATGGGCGCGGACGAGTACATGCTCGGCTCCGAGTACGCGGCGTACCCGCAGATCGCGGAGTACGCGCGGGAGAGGTTCGGCCCGGAGGCGGTGGAGCAGGACGCGTTCGTCGACTTCCTCAACCGCGTCGACGGCCATGTGCGGGAGTCGGGCCGGACGCTGCGGATCTGGAACGACGGGCTGACCGGCGACCACACCATCCCGCTGAATCCGGACATCGACGTGGAGTTCTGGCTCGGCGAGCCGGACCAGCCGCCGTCCTCGCTGCTGGCCGACGGGCATCGGGTGATGAACGCCGCCTACGCGCTCTATCTGGTGCGCGGCGGCTTCCACATGGACACCCGGGAGCTGTACGAGAGCGGGTGGACTCCGCTGCGATTCGAGGGCGAGACGTTGCCGGAGCGGCATCCGGGCCTGACCGGCGCCAAGATCACGCTGTGGCCGGACACGGCGTCCGCCGAGACGGAGAACGAGGTGGAGGCCGCCGCGTTCATGCCCCTGCGGTTCATCTCCCAGGCCACCTGGGGCAGTCCGCGTCCGGCGGACACGTATGACGGGTTCGTCGAACTGGCCGAGCGGATCGGCCACGCGCCCGGCTGGCACGACGCGGACCGTCACCCGCTGCCGGACGGCACCTACGCGCTCACCGTGGCCGGCGGCGACGAGCGGCTGACCGCGGCGGGGCCCGAGGCGGGTGCGGAGGCCGCGTTCGGCGCTGCCGCGACCACCTGGGCGCTGACCGGAACGCGCGACGGCTACTACCAGGTCCGCGCGGTCGGAGGCGACGGCGCCGCCACCGATCTGTGCCTGGACGTCGTGCGGGGCCGACGGTACCTCGGCGCGCCGCTGGAGGCCGGGGCCGTGGTGACCCAGGAGACCTGCTCGGAGGAGGCCCGGACGCAGCGCTGGCAGGTGACGGCCGACGGTGGCGAGGTCCGCCTGGTCAACGCCATCAGCCAGCTCGGGCTCGCCCGCCGGGACGACGGCACCGCCGTGCAGCAGGCACCGGACCGGCAGCCCCCGGTGGCGCTGCGGCCGGTGGCCACCGGCTGAAGCGTGGCCCGTGCCGTGCCGGGCTGCCGCTGCCGTTGCCGGGCCGGGGCCGGGTCCCCGTCCGGGGCGCCCGGCGCCTGCCCTGAGTCGGAAGGAGTGTCCGCCATGACCTACGACGTAGCCGCGGTCCGGTCCCGGATTCCCGCCCTGAAGGCCGGGGGTGCCCACTTCGACGGACCGGGCGGCACGCAGACGCCGCAGCCCGTCATCGACGCCATCGGCGCATCCCTGGCCGCCCCCCTCTCCAACCGGGGCGCCGGCACACCGGGGGAGCGAAACGCCGACGGCATCGTCGCCGAAGCCCGGCAGGCGATGGCCGACCTGCTGGGATCGGATCCTTCCGGCATCGTCTTCGGCCGCAGCGCCACGCAGTTGACCTATGACTGCGCCCGCACGCTCGCGAAGACCTGGTCCCCCGGGGACGAGGTCGTCGTCACCCGGCTCGACCACGACGCCAACATCCGGCCCTGGGTCCAGGCCGCGGCGACCGCCGGAGTCACGGTCCGCTGGGCCGACTTCGACCCCGCAACGGGGGAACTCACCCCCGAGCACATCACCGCCGTCCTCACGGAGCGGACCCGGCTGGTGGCCGTCACCGCGGCCTCCAACCTCATCGGCACCCGCCCCGCCATCGACGAGATCGCCCGGCTCGTCCACCGGGCCGGCGCCCTCCTCTATGTGGACGGCGTGCACTGCGCCGCCCACGCCGCCATCGACGTCGGGCGGCTCGGCGCCGACTTCTTCGTCTGCTCCTCGTACAAGTTCCTCGGTCCTCACCTCGGCATCCTCGCCGCCGCGCCGGACCTGCTGGAGGGGATGCGGCCCGACAAACTGGCGCCTTCCACCGACGCGGTCCCGGAACGCTTCGAGCTCGGCACGCTGCCCTACGAACTCCTCGCGGGCGCCCGGGCCGCGGTCGACTTCCTCGCCGGGCTCGGCACCCCGCCGCCCGGCACCCGCAGGGAGCGGCTGGCCCATGCCTTCGCGGCCCTCGAAGAGCACGAGCACGCGCTGCTTCGGCGGCTGGAGGAGGCGTTGACCGGCTTCGGCCCCATCACCCCGCACGCGCGGGCCGCCCACCGCACACCGACACTGCTGCTCACCTTCGACGGCCGCGACAGCGCCGACGCCTACCGGTACCTCGCCGAACGCGGCGTCATCGCCCCGGCCGGGTCCTTCTACGCGGTGGAAGCCTCCCGCAGACTCGGCCTCGGGGACACGGGAGGACTGCGCGTCGGCCTGGCCCCGTACAACGACGCGCAGGACGTCGACCGGCTCCTGGAGGGCCTGGCGGACTTCCTGACCCCACACCCGAACTCGGCCTGATCCCCCGGCGGTCCCCGCTCGCGCGGGGAGGACCGGCCGAGCAGACCGGCTACGCCTCCGGTGTCGAACCACCCCCGCTCGCGCGGGGAGGACGGCGTCATGAACGCGGTGCCGTACGTGCTGGCCGAACCACCCCCGCCTGCGCGGGGAGGACGCGCGCCCGACCTCCATCTGTGCGACGCCGACCGAACCACCCTCGCTTGCGCGGGGAGGACCAGGCGCCCGATCGCGTCACCTGCCGTATCCACGAACCACCCTCGCTTGCGCGGGGAGGACACTTCCTGAGCTGTGGGGTTAGAGGGGGTTTGCCGTTTCGTTATCGGCTGGGTGTGGTGCTTTGTTGCGTGTCTGGGGTGATCGCATAGCTGCGGATTCTACGGTTCGGGGCTGTCAGCGGTTGGTGTGTTCGGGCCTTTGGGTGCCTGAGCCGCAGGGTGACGGCTTGTCCAGTTCGCGGTCCGCGCGTGATGGGCTCTGCTTGCTTCGCTTCTGCCCTGCAACATGCGATGCGGGTTCACGTGCGTAGGAGGCGTGCCAGGTTGGCGATGCGGTGAAGGGGGGTGAGGTCGGGGGTGGGCGGT
>NZ_LAVK01000303.1 GCF_001083795.1 Streptomyces sp. SBT349 | reverse complement strand
GGTCCCCGGGGACAGCTCCCTGTTCTCGGACACGATCCGCCCAAACCGGGCCTCCCGCCACCCCGAGGCCACCGAGGACCATCGCACTCGTCACCGGCGCCGGCGGCGGCCTCGGCCGCGCCATCGCCGTGCGCCTCGCCGGCGACGGGTACGACATCGCCGCCCTCGACGTCGACCCCGAGGGCCTGGCCGCCACCGCCGGGGCCGTGGAACGGGCCGGCGCGCGCGCCCTGCCGCTCGCCGTCGACCTGGCCGACCCGGCCGCCGCCGCGGCGGCCGTGGACCGCGCCCGCGCGGCGCTCGGCGTCCCCGGGGCCCTGGTGAACAACGCCGCGATCTATCCGGCCACCCCCTTCCTCGACGTCGAACTCGCGGAGTACGACCGTGTGGTGGCCGTCAACCAGCGCGCCTACTGGGTCGTGGCCCAGTCGACCGCCCGCCTCATGGCGGCAAAGGGCGGTGGCGCCATCGTCAACGTCGCCTCCATCACCCTGCACGGCGGCTGGTCCGACCTGGCCGCCTACGTCTCCACCAAGGGGGCCGCCACCGCGCTGACCCGGGCGCTCGCCCGGGAACTCGGCGCGCACGGGATCCGTGTCAACGCCGTGTCACCCGGCGCGTTCCCCACCGCGGCCGAGGAGATCCACTCCGACCCGGAGGGCTACCGGCGCTTCGTGCTGGAGCGGCAGGCCCTCAAACGGCGCGGCAGGCCCGAGGAGCTGGCCGCGGCGGTCGCCTTCCTGCTCGGTCCCGACGCCTCGTTCGTCACGGGGCAGTGTCTCGAGGTCAACGGAGGGTGGGTGATGGCATGAGGATCGCCGGACGCGACCTGGACCGCGCCGCGCTCGAACGCCGCGCGGGCGACCTCTCCGCCGCGGGCGGCATCCGGGCCGTCGTGCTCGACGACGGCGCCGAACGCGGCATCCGCGCCCTGGAGTTCAGAACGGGCGGCGGCCTGGCCTTCGACGTGCTCGTGGACCGGGCCATGGACCTGGGGACCGCCGAGTTCCGCGGGCACGGCTTCGGCTGGCGCTCGGCCACCGGCTTCCGCCACCCCGGGCTGCACGAGTACCGCGACGAGGACGGCCTCTCGCTCATGCGCAGCTTCTCCGGGCTGCTGGTCACCGCGGGCCTGGACCACACCCTGTTCACCGCCGAGGTCGACGCCTCGCAGTACCGCTACCCGCACCGCGCCACCGTCTGGAACGGGCTGCACGGCCGCGTCGCCCACACCCCCGCCCGGCTGCACGGCTACGGCGAGCGGTGGACCGAGGACGGCCGCTGCGTGCTGTGGGCGGAGGGCGAGGTGCGGCAGGCGGCCGTCTTCGCCGAGCACCTGCGGCTGATCCGGCGGATCGAGGCCGACCTCGGCGGCGGCGAGATCCGGCTGACCGACACCGTGCGCAACGCCGGGTTCGACCCGACGCCGCACATGTACCTCTACCACGTCAACGTCGGCTGGCCCCTGCTGGACGAGGGCGCGCGCTGGGAGCTGCCCGCGGCCCGCACCCTGTGGCGCTCCGACAGCGTCGCGGAGCAGGGCGTCTCGCACCTGGTGATGCCCGCGCCGCTGCCCGGCTTCGTCGAGCAGGTCTACGAGCACGAACTCCTCCCCGACGACGCGGGCCGCGCACGGCCCCGGCTGGTCAACGAGCGGCTCGGCCTGTTCTTCGAACTCGACTACGACACACGGGAGTTCCCCGCGTTCTTCCAGTGGTTGCACCTGCGCGAGGGCGCCTACGCCGTCGGGATGGAGCCCTCCACGCACCATGTCGAGGGCGAGGAGGCGGCCCGCGCGGACGGGTCGATGACCTTCCTGGCCCCCGGCGAGGAGCGGCGCTACCACACCGTCTTCCGGATCGGAGAGCTGTGAACCGCGGAGCCGTGAACCGCGGAGCCGTGCGCGGCGCGCCGGGCGGGGCGGGACACCGGTGACGGCCTACCGCGGACTGACCTGGGACCACCCGCGGGGCACCGAGGCGCTGCGGCGGGCCGCGGCCGACTTCTCCGCGCCGCCCTCCCCCGCCGGGCGCCCCGGGGACACCCTCACCTGGGACGCCCAGCCCCTCGAAGGCTTCGAGTCGCACCCGATCACCGACCTCTGCGCCCGCTACGACCTCGTCGTCCTGGACCACCCGCACCTCGGCGACGCGCTGGCGGGCGACGCGCTCACGCCGCTGTCCGCGCTGTTCGGCCCCGAACTCCTCGCCGAGTGGCGCGCGAGCACGGTCGGCGCCTCGGCGGACTCCTACACGGCCGCGGGCGAGCTGTGGGCGCTGCCGCTCGACACCGCCACGCAGGTGGCCGCGGCCCACCGGGCGACCGTGCCCGAACTGCCCGCCACCTGGGAGGAGGTGACCGCGCTCGCCGCCGAGCGGCCGGTCGTGCTCTCGCTGGCCGGACCGCACGCGCTGCTCACCTTCTTCTCGCTCTGCTGCGCCTTCGGCGAGCCGCCCGACCCCGCGCCCGGCTCCGGCCTGGTCTCCCGCGACACCGCCCTCGCGGCGCTGGAGACAATGCGGGCCCTGACCCGCCGCGCCGACCCAGCGACGTTCGGTCGGAACCCCATCGCGCTGCTCGACCTGCTGGCCTCGGGCGAGGCGGCCTACTGCCCGCTGGTCTACGGGTACGCCGCCTACGCCGCCCGCGCGGCGGGCGCGCCCGTGCGCTTCGGCGACGTGCCGCGGCTGGCGCCGGGCGGGCCGCTCGGCTCCACGCTCGGCGGCACCGGGCTCGCCGTCACCCGCCGCGCCCAGGTCTCCCCGGCGCTCGCCCGGCACCTGAGCTGGCTGCTGTCGGCCGAGGCGCAGTGCGGCTACCTGCCCGACCGGCTGGCGCAGCCCTCGCGCCGCGAGGCGTGGCGGGATCCGGCGCTCGACGCGGCGTTCACCGGGTTCTGGTCCGGCACCCTCGCCACCACCGAGAGCGCCTGGGTCAGGCCCCGCCACCGCGGTTACCCGGCCTTCCAGACCGCCGCCTCCGCCCTGCTGCGGGCGGCGGCCACCGGCGCCTCGTCACCGGCGGACGCGTTCGCCGAGACCGTCCGGCTGCACCGCGCCACCGCGCCCTGACCCGGCCCGCCATCCCCGATCCCGTTCCCGTTCCGCGATCCCCGATCCCGCCCGTACCCCGTCCGAGGAGCCACCCGCCATGGAGAGCACCGTCGAGGAGATCGGCCTGACGCTGCACGACCGCGTCGCCCTCATCACCCTCAACCGGCCCGAGAAGCTGAACGCGGTCACCGCCGCCATGTCCGCCGAGCTGACCCGGCTCGCCGACCGGTGCAACGCCGACGACGCGGTGCGGGCCGTGGTGCTCACCGGCGCCGGCGAACGGGCCTTCTGCGCCGGTTCGGACATCGGCGAACTCGACGCGTACGCCACCCCCTGGGACTTCCGCAACCGCTCCGACTACTGCGACTCGCTGCGCCGGCTGCGCAAGCCCGTCATCGCCGCGGTCAACGGCCTCGCGCTCGGCGGCGGCCTGGAGACCGCCCTCGCCTGCGACATCAGGATCGCCTCCGCCACCGCCCGGTTCGGCGCCCCGGAGATCAAGCTGGGCTGGATCGGCGGCGGCGGCGTCGCCGCGCGGCTGCGGGCCGCGATCGGCGCGAGCAACGCCGCCCTCATGCTGTTGACGGGCGACCCGATCGACGCCGCGACCGCCGAGCGCCGGCTGCTGGTCAGCGAGGTGACCGAACCCTCCGCCCTGCTCGACCGCGCCCTGGGGATCGCCGCCACCATCGCCGCCCGCGCGCCCATCGCCGCCGAGACCGCCAAGGCCAACCTGCACGCGGCGGCCAGCGTGCCCCTCGACCAGGCGCTGGAGCGCGAACGCGACCTCCAGGCCGTCTGCTTCGCCACCGAGGACGCCGCGGAGGGCCGTGCCGCCTTCCTGGCGAAGCGTTCCCCGGTCTTCCGCCGCAGATGACCTCCCGCGCCCGTGACCCGCTCCCGTCAGGCGCTCTCCCGGGAGCGGATCTCGAAGCCCAGGTCGAGGGCGGGCACCTCGGGGGACCCGCCCCGCATCCGGCGCAGCAGCAGCGCCGCGGCCTCCCGGCCGATCCGGGCGTTCGGCAGGGAGACCGTGGTCAGTCCCGGGCGGACCAGGCGGGCGAGTTCCACGTCGCCGAAGCCGGTGACGGCCACCTCCCCCGGCACCCGCACCCCGGCGCTCCCGGCCGCCAGCAGCGCGCCGCAGGCGAGCACGTCCGTGGAGAAGACCAGCACGTCCGCCTCCGGGTGCGCCCGACGGGCGGCGTCCAGCAGCCGGGCCCCGGACTCCAGGGTGAGCGGCTGGTCGGAGGCGTCCACGAGGCGCGGCTCGCGCCCCGGGCGCAGGGCGTTCACCGCCCGCCGGAAGCCCGCCAGCCGGCGCAGTGAGCGGTGGTCGCCCGCGAGCAGCGAGCCCACGAAGCACGGCTCGCGGTACCCGGACGCGTGCAGGAAGGTCACCATCGCGTGCATGGCCCGCTCGTTGGAGAAGCCGACGAGCGTGTCCACCGGGCTGTCCGTCCAGTCCCAGGTCTCCACCACCGGCACCCCGGCCGTGCGCAGCATCGCCACCGTGCTGTCCCGGTGCACGGTCCCCGTCAGGCAGATCCCGTCCGGGCGCCTGCCGAGCAGCGAGCGGATGAGCTCCTCCTCCCGCTCGTCGTCGTAGTCGGTGTAGCCGAGCAGCAGTTGGTAGCCCTCCGGGGAGAGCACCGCGGAGAGCCCGGTCAGCGTCTCGGAGAACAGTTCGCTGCCCAGCGAGGGGACGACCGTGGCGACGATCTTGCTGCGGTTGGACGCCAGGTTGCGCGCCGCGAGGTTGGGCACGTACCCGCTCTCCCGGATCGCGGCCTCGACCCGTTCCCGGGTGTGGGGCGCGACCTCGTCGGGGATGCGCAGCACGCGGGAGACCGTCTGCGCGGAGACGCCCGCGCGCGCGGCCACGTCCCGCAGGGTGACCGAGCGCGTCGAGGCCCGCCGGGGCGCCGCGCCCTGCGCCCGGCCGCCCGCCCCGGGCCGCCCGTCCGCCGTGGGACCGCTTCCCATCGTGCTGCCTCCCCGTCCGTCGCGCCGCACCGCGCGGCCGGGGCAACTGTACGCATCCGGCGGGCGGTCGGGGCGGGAGTCCGGCCTGGTCCCGCTCTATGTGAGCGCTGCCGATAGCGCTAACATCGGACCGGCCCGCGGCCTCGCTGTGCGTTCCGCCGCGCGCCCCGGCGGGCGGTCCCGCCCCCCCCCCACGGTGTGAGGTGTGCCATGCGTGTGCTCGACGGCATCCGCGTCCTGGACCTGTCCATCGCGATGTCCGGCCCGTTCGCGGCCATGAAGCTGGCCGACCTGGGGGCCGACGTGATCAAGGTCGAACCCCTCGACGGCGAGTGGCAGCGGCGCGCCGCGGCGGGGGGCGCGCGCGGACGGGAGGTCAACGCCTCGTTCCTGTCGCTGAACCGCAACAAGCGCAGCCTGTCCGTCGACCTCAAGTCGCCCGGGGGGCGGGCCGCGCTGCGCGAGCTGGTCGGGACCGCGGACGTCTTCCTCCAGAACTACCGGCCGGGGGTGGCCCAACGGCTCGGCGTGGACTACGAGACCCTGCGGGCGCTGCGGCCCGACCTGGTGTACGTGTCGATCTCCGGGTACGGCGAGAGCGGGCCGTACGCCACCCGCCCCGGGCAGGACCTGCTGCTCCAGGCGATGAGCGGCGCCCTCTTCAGCACCGGCGCCCCCGGCCGGGCCCCCGCCGCCGCCCCGTACTTCCTGGTGGACGCGTTCGCCGCCTACTCGGCGTTCGAGGGCGCGCTCGCCGCGCTGTTCCACCGGCAGCGCACGGGCGAGGGACAGCTCGTGCGGGTCAACATGCTGGACGCGATCATCTGCGCGCAGATGCAGGAGATCAGCGTCCGCACGGTCGGCGGCGTGCCGCAGACCCGGGGCGAGCGCATCCACGCGCACAGCTACATCCGCGCCCCCTACGGCATCTACCCGACCGCCGACGGCTACCTGGCGCTGTCGTTCGCCGAACCGGCCACGCTGGCCGAGCTGTTCGGCGAACCGCGGCTCGCCCCGTTCGAGGCCGAGCGCGACGGGTTCACCCGGCGCGAGGAGATCTCCGCCCTGGTCGAGGAGCACCTGAGGCGCGAGACCACCGCGCACTGGCTCGACACCCTCGGCGGCGCGGGGGTGTGGTGCGGGCCCGTCCACTCCTACGAGGACCTGCTCAGCGACCCCCAGGTGGTGCACAACGAGTCGTTCGTCAGCTACGAGCACCCCACGGAGGGATGGGTGACCACGCCCGGGTTCCCGTTCACGCTGAGCGCCGGCCCCCAGTCCGTGGAGCGCCCGGCGCCGCTGAACGGCCAGCACTCCCGGGAGGTCCTGCGCGACCTCGGCATGAGCGAGGAGGCGGTGGAGGGGCTGATCGCGGACGGCGCGGTCTTCGCCGCCGCCACCACCTGAGCGGCCGGCCCCGGCCCCGGGCGGCGCTCGGGCGGGGGCGTCACTCGATCCGCAGGACCTGGGCGCAGGGGGTCGGCGGCGCGGGCGGCAGCGTCACGCGCAGTCCGTCGGCGCGCCGGTCGAACGGCAGTGGCCCGCCGCCGAGCAGCGTGATCCGCCGCGGCGGGCGGGGCAGGTGTCCCGCGTCCGTGCCGAGACTGGTGAGCACGGCCATGCCGTTCTCCGGCCAGGCCATGAGGAAGGCGTACAGCGTCTCGCCGCGGCGGGTGAACCGCACGTCCCGCGGCGTGTAGGGCAGCGCCCGCTCGCGGGCCTTGGCGCCGTCCACGCGGGTGGGGCCCTCGCCGTGCACGCGCCACGGCCGGGTGCCGTAGACGGCCTCGCCGCAGAGGTCCGTCCAGGCGCCGATGCCGTCCAGCACGGCCCCGGTCTCCTCGTCGACGGTGCCGTCGGGCAGCTGCGGCACGTTGAGCAGCAGGCAGCCGTTCTTGCTGACGGTGTCGACGAGCAGGTGCACGATCTCGGCGGCGCTCTTGTAGCGTTCGCCGACGCTGTAGAACCAGTCGCCGATGCTGGTGTCGTACTGCCAGGGCGCCGGGTCACTCGCGCCGAGCTGGTGGCGTTCGACGTCCAGGAGCACCGCACCGCGGTCCTCGTCCGGGACGGTCTTGACGCTGACCACGCCCTCGGGCACGGCGTTGTAGTAGGCGGCGAGGAACTCACGTCCGCGCGGGCTCGGCGGCGTGGCGGGGCAGACGCTTCCCTCGTCGAACGGCAGCCGGGCGTCGTCGAGGTAGACCAGTTCGGGCGCGTACCGCTCGGTGACCTCGCGCAGGCGGGCGTAGTAGTTGTCGACGAAGTCGGCGCGCGGCGGGTCGCCGGGGCGGCGCGGCGGGCCGTAGAGCGCCCGCGGGTCGAGTCCCTCCCACCAGGTGCCCTCGCCGTCCGCCGCGGTGAGGTGCCCGTCGTAGCGCTCCCCGGCGCGCGGGCCCTCGGTGTCGGCGGCGAACGCGGCGTCCAGCCAGCGCCAGGTCCAGGAGCCGGCGTGCATGCTCACCCCGAACGGCAGCCCGGCGCCGCGCGCCGCCGCCGCCCACCGGCCGACGATGTCGCTGCGCGGGCCGACGTTGACCGCGTTCCACGGCTGGTGGGTGGAGTCCCACAGGTCGAAGTTGTCGCAGTGCGCGGCCAGGGCGACGAAGTAGCGCGCCCCGGCCCGGCGGAAGCGGTCCATCAGCGCCTCGGGGTCGAACCGCTCGGCGCGCCACCGCCGGCACAGGTCCTTGTGCCCGACCCGGGAGGGGTGGCCGAAGTGGGCGCGGTGGTGGGCGGTCTGGCGGCGGGAGCGCCGCTGCTCGAAGCCCTCGGTCCCCTCGTAGGGCCCGTAGAGGTGGCGGGCGTACCAGTCGCCGGCCATGGCGACCGACTGCGGGCCCCAGTGGGACCAGATGCCGAACTTGGCGTCCGCGAACCACGCGGGGACGCGGTGGGCGCGCAGGGAGGGCCAGTTCGCCTCGAACGGCCCGGGGCGGGCGGGGGTGTCGGTGCCGGTCACGGTGCTGCCCATGGGTGTCCTTCCGTCGTCGTCTCCCCGTCTTCGGCGTGGTCCGTTCCGGGTGCTAGACCGCCGCCCACAGCACCTTCTGGGCCGCTATCGCGTCCTGCCGCTCCTGCGCCTCGCGCAGCGCGTCGAGGTCGACCCGTTCGCATATCGCGTCCAGCCGCCGGATGGTCTCGATGCTGTGGGACAGGGCGGCCACGGGGTCCTCGCGGAACGGGAACTGGTCGAGCAGCACCGGCTGGTCCCAGCCGACGCGGCGCAGGGCGAGGAGGAACTCCAGGGTCTCGAAGAGGTGCACGGAGGCGACCGGCAGGTCGTCGTCCCAGCCCCGCCAGTTGTCGTTGAGCTCGGCGGAGACCAAGCGGCCTTGCCGGTGGACGAGTTGCAGGGCCTCGGCGGGGGTCTCGCCGGCCATCAGCGAGTGGCCGAAGTCCAGCACGATGCCGACGTTGTCGACCCCGGCGTCCTGGATGGCCAGCAGGGTCGTGGCCGCGTTGCCGAGGGTGATGTGGATCCGGGGCTCCTTGGGCTTGTACTCGATGGCGAACCGCGTCTCCGGGTGGGCGCGGGCCAGTTCGCCGATGGCGTCCACGGTCAGTTCCCACAGCCGGGCGTAGTCGGCCTGCCCCGGCATGTCGAAGCCGTCCTGGCCCGGCCAGAACTTCACGTAGCCGGCGCCCAGCTCACCGGCGACCTCGACGGCGGCGTGCACCCGGTCGCGGGCGGCGCGGCGCACGGCGGGGTCGGGGTTGGTGAAGGCGCCGCGGGTGAACGCGCGGGTGTAGAGGTGGGGGGTCACGGCGCGGGCCCGCAGGCCGAGCCCGTCGAGCAGGGAGGCCACCGACGCGGCGGTGAGGCCCGGCTCGTCGAAGGGGTGGTTGATGTCGAGGTGGTCCAGGCCGTCGACCTGGGCGGCCAGTTCCAGCATGGCCGGGGTGGAGCGCTCCGGCCCGTAGCCGTCGGTGGCGTACCGGTCGACGATCCGGCCGAACGCCCAGATTCCCGCTCCGAAGACGAGGTTCGCCATGGGGTCCTCCTGACTGGGTGGGGTGGGTGC
>NZ_LAVK01000302.1 GCF_001083795.1 Streptomyces sp. SBT349 | reverse complement strand
GTGGCGCCCTCGGGGGCGGGCAGGGGGGTCCACTCCACGCGGAACAGCGAGTCGCGGCGCTCCCGGCCGGCCGCGTCGGCGCCGAGCTGCTCGGCGGTGACCGGCAGGGATACCAGCGAGTCCATGGTCAGGACGAGGTCGCCGGTCTCGTCGGCGGCCTGGAACGAGAGCGCGTCCGGGCCGCTCGGGGCGACTCGTACGCGCAGGGCGGAGGCGCCCAGGGCGTGCAGGACGAGACCGTTCCAGGCGAAGGGCAGAACTTTGCGGTCGTCGTCGGGGTTGGCGAAGGCGTTGGTGTGCAGGGCGGCGTCGAGCAGGGCCGGGTGGATGCCGAACCGGTCGGCGCTCTCGCGCTGCTCGGGCGGCAGGACAGCCTCGGCGAACAGTTCGTCGCCGCGCCGCCACACGCCGCGCAGGCCCTGGAAGGCCGGACCGTAGGCGTATCCGCGGGCGGCAAGATCCGAGTAGAAGTCGTCGATGGCGACGGACTGCGCGCCGGCCGGGGGCCAGGCGGCGAAGTCGACGGCGGGCGTCGTGCCGTCGGTCCAGGCGGCGTTGGAGAGCAGGCCGGTGGCATGCCGGGTCCATCCCCCCTGCCCCGCCTCCTCGTCGGAGGTCTCCTCGGGGAGGGAGTAGACATCCACGGTGCGCGAACCGTTGGGGCCGGCGCCGCTGACGGCGACCTGGATGCGGACGCCGCCCTGCTCGGGCAGCACGAGCGGTGACTCGATGACGAGTTCTTCCAGGACACCGCAGCCGAACTCGTCGCCGGCTCGGACCGCCAGATCGACGTAGATGGTTCCGGGTACGACGACCGCGCCTGCGATGGCGTGGTCCGCGAGCCACGGGTGGGTGCGTAGGGAGAGTCGGGAGGTGAGGACCAGACCGTCGGACTGGGGCAGCGGGACCACCGCGCCGAGCAGCGGGTGGTCGGTGCCGGTCAGGCCGAGCGAGGCGGTGTCGTTGGCGGTGCCGGTCAGCTGGATCCAGTAGTGCTGGTGGTCGAAGGCGTATGTCGGGAGGTCGATGCGGCCGGCGTCGGCTCGGGCCGCAAGGACGCCGCTCCAGTCGACGTGGACGCCTCGGACGAAGAGTTCGGCCATCGAGGTGAACAGGCGGCGCGGGCCGCCGTCTTCACGGCGCAGGGAGCCGGTCACGACGGCGTCGGCCTCGGCGAGGTCCACGATCTCGCTGATCGGCTGGACCAGGACGGGGTGGGCGCTGGACTCCACGAACACGGTGTGGCCGTCGGCCACGAGGTCGGCGATCGCGGGACCGAAGCGGACCTGCCGGCGCAGGTTGCGGTACCAGTAACCGCCGTCGAGGACACCCGGCTCGCGAATCCACTCGCCGGTCACAGTGGAGAAGAACGGCACGGCAGGAGCCTGGCTGCGGATGTCGGCGAAGGCCTCGCTCAGGATCTCCTGGACGGCTTCGACATGCCGTGTGTGCGAGGCATAGTCGACTGCGATGCGGCGCACGCGTACGCCTTGGTCCTCCAGCACGTCGATGGCCTCGTCGAGGGCTTCGGCGTCACCGGCGATCACCACTGACGCGGGACCGTTGACCGCCGCGACCTCGATCCGGCCGGCCCACCGCTCCAGACGCTCGACGGCCTCTGCCTCGGACAGCGCCACCGACGCCATACCGCCACGGCCCGCCAGGCTTGCGGCGATGACCTGACTGCGTACGGCCACAATGCGGGCGGCGTTCTCCAGGGACAGCGCGCCCGACACGCACGCGGCAGCGATCTCACCCTGCGAGTGACCGACCACCGCATCCGGCACCACACCGACCGACGACCACACCGCGGCCAGACCC
Organism: Streptomyces sp. SBT349; assembly: GCF_001083795.1. Taxonomy (GTDB): domain Bacteria; phylum Actinomycetota; class Actinomycetes; order Streptomycetales; family Streptomycetaceae; genus Streptomyces. Next base: position 7,261 of record NZ_LAVK01000302.1, on the reverse strand, counting down.
ACCATCACCGCGAAACTCGCAGGCTGCACCACATCCACGCGCTTCAGGAGTTCGGCCGGAGCATCCCCTCGCAGCACATCCACCAGCGACCAGTCGACCCACCGCTCGAGCGCCGCCGCGCACTCAGCAATCCGCTCCGCGAACACCGGTGAGGAGTCGAGGAGTTCGCGGCCCATGCCGGTCCATTGCGAACCCTGCCCCGGAAAGACGAGCACGACTTTTCCGGCCCCGCCCGGTGTCGACGCGCTGCCGACGGCCACCGTGTGTGCGGCCTCGCCGCGCGCCAGCGCGCCCAGGCCCGCCAGGGCCTCCTCGGGCGAGTCGGCCATGACGACCGCGCGCTCGGCGAGCGTCGCCCGGCCGGTGGCCAATGCGGCCGCGACGTCGGCGAGCGCAACCGTGCCGGACGCCTCGACGAACGAATGCAGACGCTCCGCCTGGCCGGTAAGCGAGGCGGCCGTGGCCGCCGACAGCACCAGCGGCACCACGCCGTCGACCGCTGGAGCCGGAGAGGGGCCGGAGGCAGTTTCCGCGGCGGGCTCTTCTTCCAGCGCCTGCTCCAGGATCAGGTGGGCGTTCGTACCGCTGGCACCGAACGAAGACGCACCGGCCCGGCGCGGCCGGCCCACCTCTGGCCACGCGCGGGCCTCCGTCAGCAGCTCCACGGAGCCCGCCGTCCAGTCCACCTGCGAGGTGGGGGCGTCCACGTGCCGGGTGGGGGGCATGACACCGTGCCGCAGCGCCTGCACCATGTTGATCACTGCGGCCACGCCGGAGGCGGCCTGGGTGTGGCCGATGACCGATTTGACCGAGCCGAGCCACAGCGGCCGGTCCTCCGACCGGTCCTGGCCGTACGTGGCGATCAGGGCTTGCGCCTCGATCGGGTCACCAAGAACGGTGCCGGTGCCGTGGCCCTCGACCATGTCGATGTCGGCCGTAGTGAGGTCGGCGCTCTCCAGCGCCTTGCGGATGACGCGCTGCTGCGCGGGTCCGTTGGGCGCCGTCAGGCCGTTGGAAGCGCCGTCCTGGTTGAGGGCGGAGCCGCGGATCACCGCGAGGACCCGGTGTCCGTTGCGGCGCGCCTCCGACAGCCGCTCAAGCAGGATCACACCTGCGCCTTCGGCCCAGCTGGAGCCGTCCGCGCAGGCCGCGTACGACTTGCAGCGGCCGTCGAAGGCGAGGCCGCGCTGCCGGGCGAAGCCGACGAACCCGCCGGGGGTCGCCATCACGGTGGCGCCGCCGGCCAAGGCCATGGAGCACTCGCCTCGCCGCAGTGCCTGGGCGGCCAGGTGGATGGCAACCATGGAGGAAGAACACATGGTGTCGACGGTGACGGCGGGGCCTTCGAGGCCGAGTGTGTAGGCGACCCGTCCCGAGGCGACGCCGCCCGCTGTGCCCAGGGCTCGCTCCAGGCTGAGGAAGCCTTCGAGGCCGCTGAGGTCGGGCGCGTAGTCCTGGTGGACCATGCCGGCGAACACGCCGATGTCAGCGCCGCGTACGGAGTGCGGGTCGATGCCGGCTCGTTCGAGGGCCTCCCAGGAGACCTCGAGGAGCTGCCGCTGCTGAGGGTCCATCGCGAGCGCCTCGCGCGGCGATATCCCGAAGAAGGCGGCATCGAATTGGCCGGCGTCGTGCAGGAACGCGCCCTCGCGGACGTACGTCGTGCCGGGGTTGTCCGGGTCGGGGTGGTAGATGCCCTCCAGATCCCAGCCGCGGTCCTCGGGGAAGGCGGTGTAGACGTCGGTGCCGTCGGTCACCACCCGCCACAGGTCCTCGGGGGTGCGTATGCCGCCCGCGTACCTACAGGCCATCGAAACGATCGCGATGGGTTCGGCAGAGGACTCGGAGAGACGCTGGTTCTCCTGCTGGAGCCGCGTGTTCTCCTTGAGCGAGGCACGCAGTGCGTTGACGATCTGCTCGTCCGGTGCCGTCATCTCGGTAGGCCCTCCGTCTTTGTCGCTGTCGGTAAACCAAATGTCGGTAAGTCGGGTGATCAGTCGGTGTCGCTTCCCAGGGCGCGCTTTGCGAGGCCGCCCTCGGGACCGATGAGGCCGAGCAGCATGTCGAGAAGCCCGGCCTCCCGGAACCGGGCGAGCGGGACCTGATCAGAGCGCAGGAAACCGACGAGGGCGTCCGGGGTCGGATAGTCGAAGATGAGGGTCGCGGGCGGCTGCGACGTACGAGGTCAGTTGATGCGGCGCGGAACCCTCATCGCGGATGCTCGCATCGATGTGAAAAAAAGAGAAGACACAGATAAAGACTCCTGAATTGTTGCTGGGCATTTCTATGACCGCAGAGGGTCCGCGAAAATCGAGGGCTGCCTCACGAGATTAGACAGGGCCGCCTTCGTGGGGCATCCCCTGGTCTGGTAGCTCCCGGTTGCGTCCAAGGAAGTGGTGGCCACCGCCTGATCTTCGAGATGTCAAGCCCCGCCCCGTGAACGGACGAACGTCCGCCTCACCCACGTAGGACAAGGTTCACGTCAGGTGATCAGTTGGTGTCGTTTCCCAGGGCGCGCTTCACGAGGTCGGCGACGTCCATCCCGTCGATCAGGTCGGCGTCGTCCTCAGCGGCGGGCATCACCGGGTCTGGCTCGGGAGTCGTCACCCCGGGGACGGAGCCGTCCTCGGGACCGGCGAGGCTGAGCAGCGTGTCGAGAAGGCCGGCCTCCCGGAACCGGGCGAGCGGGACCTGCGCGAGTACGCGCCTCAGATCGTCCTCCCGCGTGTCCAGGTCGTCGTCGCCCGTTTCCGTCAGCAGTTCAGATCGCAGGAAACCGACGACGGCGTCCGGGGTCGGATAGTCGAAGATGAGGGTCGCGGGCAGTCGTAGACCGGTGGCCACGTGCAGGCTGTTGCGGAGGTTGACCGCGGCGAGCGAGTCGAAACCGACCTCCTGGAAGGACTGGAGCGGGCCGATGCTGTCCGTGCTGCTGTGTCCGAGGACGGTCGAGGCCTGTCCGCACACCAGCCGGAGCAGGAGACGGTTCTGTTCCGCCTCGGGGACGTTGCGGAGGGAGTCCACCAGGGATGAGGTGGTGCTGATGTTCTCGGCATCGGGCTGGGAGGCGCGCAGGGCGGCGGCGGCCTCGGGCAGGTCAGCGAAGAGCGGGCTGACCCGTACAGAGGTGAACGCCGGGATGAACGCTTCCCAGTCCATGTCGACGACCGTCACGGCTTTCTCCCGCGCTTCCACGGCCTGTTCGAACGCGGTCATCGCGATCTGTTGGGTCATCGGCAGGACACCGCGGCGGCGCAGCTGCGCGAGGGTCGCCTCGTCCATGGCAGGGCCGACTTCGTCGAAGGCCCCCCAGGCGATCGAGGTGGCCGCGAGTCCTCGGCCGCGGCGCCGTTCGACCAGGGCGTCCAGGACCGCGTTGGCCGCGCCGGAGACGCCCTGGCCACCACCGCCCCAGATTCCGGCGATCGAGGAGAAGACCACGAAGGCGTCGAGCGGGGCCCCGCCGGCGTCGGTGTCGGTGTCGGTGTGGGTGTCGGTGAACAATTCGTCGAGCCAGACAGCGGTGTCGACCTTGGCCGCGAAGACCTCGGTGAGGTCGGCGAGGCCGGTGTCGGCGATGTTGCTGGTCCAGGCGGCGTCGGCGGCGTGCACGACGGCGGTGAGCGGCTGCTCCTCCGGGGTCTCGGCGATGAGTCGGGCGAGCGTTTCACGGTCGGCGTCGGCGCAGGAGACGACGGTCGTCTCCACCCCGGTGGCCGCGAGCTTGTCCAGCAACTTGGTGACGGCGTCGGCGGGCGCCTGAGCCGTGGTCGTGATGATGAGACGGCGCGCGCCGGACCGGGCGAGCCAGAGCGAGGCATGTGCGCCGAGGGCCTCGGCACCACCGGTCACAAGGACTGTGCCATGAGGCTGCCAGCCGCCGTCGGCGGGCGCCTCGGGTGCGGGCTTGCGGCTGAGCCGCCTGCTGTAGACGCCGGAGCGACGTACGGCGAGCTGGTCGTCCCCCGCTGCGCCGTTCAGCGCGCCCACGAGATACTGCGCGGTGCGGGCGTTGGCGGTTGCCGGTAGGTCGACCAGGCCGCCCCACCGGTCGGGGTGTTCGAGGGCCACGGCGCGGCCCAGGCCCCAGAGCGCGGCCTCGCCAGGATCGGTAACGGTGTCCTGGATACCGGTGTTCACCACGCCCCGGGTCAGACACCACAGTGGCCCGTCGACGCCCGCGTCTCCGAGGGCCTGAATCAGCGCGAGGGTCCTGGCGGCGGTGACAGTGGCGTCCTGCGTGCCGCCGAGGGCGAGCAGGGAGAGAACTCCTGCCGGCTCGTACTCGGCTCGGATGCCGCTCAACTGCTCGGTGAGCACCGTGCGGGTGAAGGTGGAGGGAGCGATCTCCAAGGGCACGATGTCGAGTCCCTGGGCACCGAGCGCCGCGAGGAGCTCGGCCACCTGGGAGCCGTCCGTGGAGTCGGCCGGGAAACCGGTCGCGCCTTCGATCGGGCATCCCGGCGGCAGTACGGCGAGCCAGCGGCCCGCGGGTACTCCCGACACCTCCCGGTCCAGGGGCCGCCAGGTGATGGCGTAGCGGAGGCGCTCAGCGCTGAACCGCTGCTGGCGCCTGCCGCGCCAGTCCGCCAACACCGGCACGACAGTGCGCAGGGCGTCTCGCAGACCGGCGGAGTCCGAGGCGAGCAGTCCGGCGAGCGAGTCCGCGTCGGTCTGCTCGACGGCGCTCCAGAAGTCCGCGTCGGTGTCCTCGGCCGAGGCGCCGCTGCCGTCGGCGTTATCGGCCTCCTGCAACCAGTAGTGACGTCGGTCGAAGGCATACGTCGGGAGCTCGACCTGCGAGGCACCGGCACCGGCCGGCAGCATTGTCGCCCAGTCCACCGGCACACCTCGGACGAAAAGCTCGGCCATCGAGGTGAACAGCCGGTGCAGACCGCCCTCGTCACGGCGCAGCGTGCCGCCGACGACAGCGCGCAGCCGGACCGTGTCATCCGCCTCGTCCACGATCTCGCTGACCGGCTGCACCAGAACCGGATGGGCACTGGCCTCCACGAAGACGGTATGGCCGCCGGCCAGGAGGTCGGCGATGGCGGGACCGAAACGGACCTGGCCACGCAGATTGCGGTACCAGTAACCACCGTCGAGGACACCCGCCTCCTTCACCCACTCGCCGGTCACAGTCGAGTAGAAAGGAACCAGCGGGGCTTGGGCACGGATGTCGGCGAAGGCGGTTGTCAGTACGTCCTCGATCGCCTCCACGTGCCGGGTGTGGGAGGCGTAGTCCACCGCGACCCGGCGCACCCGCACACCATCCGCCTCAAGAACCTCCAGCGCCTCGTCGAGAGCCTCGGCATCACCGGCGATCACCACCGACGACGGACTGTTGACCGCCGCCACCTCCACCCGGCCGTCCCACCGCTCGATACGCCCGGCCACCTCAGCCTCGGACACCGCCACCGACGCCATACCACCCCGGCCCGCCAGACTGCCCGCGATGACCTGACTGCGCACCGCCACCACCCGGGCAGCGTCCTCCAGCGACAACGCACCCGCCACACACGCAGCCGCGATCTCACCCTGCGAATGACCCACCACCGCATCCGCCACCACACCCACCGACGACCACACCGCAGCCAGACCCACCATCACCGCAAAACTCGCAGGCTGCACCACATCCACACGCTCCAACAGCGCAGCCGGAACATCCCCCCGCAACACATCCACCAACGACCAATCCACCCACCGCTCCAACGCCACCGCACACTCCCCCACCCGCTCCGCGAACACCGGCGAGGAATCCAGCAGCTCACGCCCCATACCGGCCCACTGCGAACCCTGACCCGGGAACACCAGCACGCTCCGCCCCGCACCCACCGCGCTGCCAGTGACCAGACCCGGATGAGACTCACCCCGCGCCAGCCCACCAAGCCCCGCCACAGCCTCACCCCGCGAGCCGGCCACGACCACCGCGCGCTCGGACAACATCGCCCGCCGAGCAACCAACGCCGCGGCCACGTCCGGCAGTGTGCCCGCGTTCTCCGCGACGAACGACACCAGCCGCTCCGCCTGCCCCACCAGCGAACCAGGATTCCGCGCCGACACCACCAGCGGAACCACAACGGGCGCAGCGGGCAGCTCCGCGCCGCTCTCTGCCGCCGGCGCCTCGACGGGCTCTTCGGGTGACTCCTCCAGGATCACGTGGGCGTTGGTGCCGCTCGCGCCGAAGGAGGAGACGGCGGCTCGGCGCGGACGGCCAGTGTCCGGCCATTCCCGCGCCTCTCTGAGCAGTTCGACCGCGCCGGCCGTCCAGTCCACCTGCGGTGTCGGCTCCTCCACATGGAGCGTCGGCGGCATGACTCCGTGTCGCAGCGCCTCGACCATCTTGATGACGCCGGAGACACCCGCCGCTGCCTGGGTGTGGCCGATGTTGGACTTCAGCGAGCCGAGCCACAGCGGACGGTCGGCGGGCCGGTCCTGTCCGTAGGTGCCAAGCAGTGCCTGGACCTCGATCGGGTCGCCCAGGGATGTGCCGGTGCCGTGGCCCTCGACCATGTCGATGTCCTTCGTCGACAGGCCCGCGTCGGACAGAGCGCGCCGGATGACGCGCTGCTGGGAGGGTCCGTTGGGAGCGGTCAGGCCGTTCGAGGCGCCGTCCTGGTTGACGGCGCTGCCGCGCAGCACGGCCAGGATCCGGTGGCCGTTGCGGCGGGCCTCCGACAGGCGCTCCAGGACGATGACGCCCACGCCCTCGGCCCAGCCGGTGCCGTCGGCGGTCGAGGAGTACGCCTTGCACCGGCCGTCGGCGGAGAGACCGCGCTGGCGGGCGAACTCCACGAAGGCGTCCGGGCTGGACATGACGGTCGCACCGCCTGCGAGGGCGAGCGAGCAGTCTCCGCGCCGTAGCGCCTGGGTCGCCAGGTGCATCGCCACGAGGGAGGACGAGCAGGCCGTGTCGATGGTCACCGCCGGCCCTTCGAAGCCGAACACGTACGACACGCGTCCCGAGGCCACGCTCGACGAGGTGCCGGTCATCACGTAGCCCCGGACGTCCTCGGGGATCTGCCGCAGCCGGGTGACGTAGTCGTGGTGGACGATGCCGGTGAAAACACCGATGTCACGGCCCCGGGCGGAAAGGGGGCCGATTCCGGCCCGCTCCAGGGCCTCCCATGAGGTCTCCAGGAGCAGCCGCTGCTGCGGATCCATCGCGAGGGCCTCGCGCGGCGAGATCCCGAAGAGTCCGGCGTCGAATTGGGCGGCGTCATGCAGGAATCCGCCGACGCGGGTGTAGGTGGTGCCGGGG
>NZ_LAVK01000301.1 GCF_001083795.1 Streptomyces sp. SBT349 | reverse complement strand
GTCACGGGCCGGAGCCGGGGGCGGGCGAGGAGCGGGCCATGGCGTCGATGAAGGCCCGTTCGACGTCGCTGGTGGACAGCACGCCGTAGATCTCGCCGGTCTCCTCCACCACCAGGTACTCGGTGGCGGGGGTGGCCCGCAGGTGGTCGAGCAGCCCTTCGCCCGTGAGGTCGGCGGGCAGCCGCATGCCGTCGGCGAGGTCCTGGGCCAGCGCGCTGACCGCCACCCAGGGGCGGCGGTGCTGGGGAACGCCCGCGATGCCCGCCTCCCGCACCACGGCCACGGGAGTGCCCTCAGCATCGACGACCACCAGGGCGCGCGCGCCCGCGTCGTTGGCCCGGCGCAGGGCCTCGGACAGCGGTGTCTCGCCGGTGACCGGTACGGCCCTGCGGGTGAGGGCCCTGGCGTTGAGCGCGGGCAGGCGCTCGCGGAGCCTGGCCATGCGCAGGCTGTTGCCCGCGCCGGTCCAGATGATGGCGGCGAGGATGGCCGCGAGCAGCGCGTCGGTGAGGGATTCGAGGCCGGTGAACGACTCGCGGTCGGTGACCGAGCCCATGTGGGTGGCGAGCGGGAAGCCGATGAGCACCGCGACGGCCAGGACGCGCCCGCACCAGGCCGCGGCGACGGTCCCCGTCATGGGGCTGCCGGAGAGCTTCCAGACCACGGCGCGCAGCATCCGGCCGCCGTCGAGCGGCAGCCCGGGGAGGAGGTTGAACGCGGCGACGATGAGATTGGAGATCATCAGGCCCGCCAGCAGCACGCCGGGGACCGTGCCGGACTCGACGGGGAGCAGCGCGATCGCGAAGACGCCGGCCAGGACGAGGGAGAGGAGCGGGCCCACCCCGGCGAGGACGAATTCGCGGCCGGGGGTCTGGGACTCCTTCTCGATCTCGGAGACCCCGCCGAAGAACTGGAGCTGGATGCGGCGGACGGGCAGGTCGAAGCGGAGGGCGGCGAAGGTGTGGGCCAGCTCGTGGACCAGCACCGAGGCGTAGAAGGCGACGGCGAAGAAGAGGGCGACGAGATACCGGCCGCCGCCCAGGTCGGGCAGCACGCGGTCCAGCTGGTTGCCGAAGAACCAGGTGATCAGCGCGGCGACCAGGAACCAGCTGGGCGCGACATAGACGGGGACCCCGAACACGCGGCCCATCAGGATGCCGCCGCCCGCCTCTTTCCCCTTCTCCTTCTCCGTGGGGCGCTGCGGGTGGTCCTCCGGGGCTTGTCCGCCTCCGGAACGCGGCGTCCGGTCGTCGTCCGAGTCTCCCACCAGTTCCCCTCGTTGCCTCGCGCCCGATCACGCCGTGCGTGAGGGCCCGGAGTCGATGGTATGCCGCCGACTGTCAGTGACGCGCCGTAGGGTTCGCTCCATGACTGGGTCCACCGCCACGCCTCCCGACTCGCTCTCCCCGTCCAGGGCCGCCGATTTCATGCAGTGTCCCCTGCTTTACCGCTTCCGGGTGATCGACAAACTGCCCGAGGAGCCGAATGCGGCGGCGACGCGGGGGACGGTCGTGCACGCCGTGCTTGAGCGGGTGTTCGACGTGCCGGCGGAGCAGCGGAGCGCGCGGCGGGCCCGTTCGCTGGTGGTGGGCGAGTGGGAGCGGCTGCTGGGCCGGCGGCCCGAGCTGGCACGGCTGTTCACCGGCACGGGCGAGGACGGCGCGGAAGGTGAGGACGGCGCGGAGGGCGAGGGCGGTGGGGAGGCCGCGGAGATCGATCCGGCGCGGCTGGCGACGTGGCTGGCCGAGGTGGAGGGGCTGGTCGAGCGGTGGTTCTCGCTGGAGGACCCGACGCGTCTGGAGCCGGCGGAGCGCGAGCTGTTCGTGGAGACGCGGCTCGACTCCGGGCTGCGGCTGCGCGGGGTCATCGACCGGGTGGACATCGCGCCCAGCGGTGACGTCCGCATCGTCGACTACAAGACGGGGAAGGCGCCGCGCTCCGAGTACGCGGGGGGCGCGCTCTTCCAGATGAAGTTCTACGCGCTGGTCCTGTGGCGGCTGCGGGGGGCGGTGCCGCGGCGGCTCCAGCTCGTCTATCTCGGCAGCGGGGACGTGCTGACGTACGACCCGCAGGAGGCGGACCTGCTGAGCGTGGAGCGCAAGCTGCTGGCGTTGTGGGAGGCCATCAGGCGGGCGACCGAGACGGGCGACTGGCGGCCGAGCCGCGGGCGGCTGTGCGACTGGTGCGACCACCGGTCGCGCTGCCCGGAGTTCGGCGGCACTCCCCCGCCGTATCCGCTGATGATCCAGCCGCGGCTGCCGGTCGACGAGGGGGAGCCGGCCGGTGCGACGGAGGCGGCGCCGGTGCCGGGGGCACCGTGAGTGAGAATGGTGCGGGTCCTGGGCGACTCGCGCCCGCGCTCCCGACCGAAGGGTCTCCCCGTGCTGCCGATCCGCGTCCTGCTGGTCGATGACCAACCGCTGCTGCGCACCGGTTTCCGCATGATCCTCGAGGCGGAGCACGACCTGGCCGTCGTCGGTGAGGCCGGGGACGGCCTCCAGGCCCTCGACCAGGTGCGGGCGCTACAGCCCGACGTGGTGCTGATGGACATCCGCATGCCGCGGATGGACGGCGTCGAGGCGACCCGGCGGATCACCGGCCCGGCGAAGGACGGCCCGGCCAAGGTGCTGGTGCTGACGACGTTCGACCTGGACGAGTACGTGGTGGAGGCGCTGCGTGCGGGGGCCAGCGGGTTCCTGCTGAAGGACGCGCCGGCCGCGGAGCTGGTGCAGGCCATCCGCGTGGTGGCCGCGGGCGAGGCGATGCTCGCCCCCAGCGTCACACGGCGGCTGCTGGACATGTACGCGGGCAAGCTGCCCTCCGGCGAGGAGGCGGTGCCCGACGCGCTCCAGACCCTGACGGATCGGGAGGTCGAGGTCCTGAAGCTGGTGGCGCGCGGCCTGTCGAACGCGGAGATCGCCGCGGAGCTCTTCGTCAGCGAGACGACGGTGAAGACGCATGTCGGGCACGTCCTGACCAAGCTGGCGCTGCGCGACCGGGTGCAGGCCGCCGTCTTCGCCTATGAGAGCGGCCTGGTGCGCCCGGGAAGCTGACCCGGGCTACTCCTCCGGCGTCTTCAGGATCTCCCAGAAGCGGAAGACCGTCGAGGCGTCCAGGGTCCACTGGAGGCCGTCGATGTTCTCGGCGGCGATGGCGTACTGCCTGCCCTGCCACAGCGGGATCAACGGCAGGTCCTCGGCGACGATGTCCTGGAGCGTCGAGTAGTCCTCCACGGTCCTGGCGCGGTCGCTCTCCTGCTCGGTGCGCGGGATGAGCTCCTCGGTGATCCGGGGCGACTCGTAGTTGTTCTCCAGGATGTTGCCCTCGCCGAAGAACGGGGCCGTGAAGTTGTCCGGGTCGGGGTAGTCCGGCACCCAGCCGCGGACGTACGCGCCGTAGTCGCCGCCTGCAACGCCCTCGGCGAACTCGTCGGCGGGGACGCTGCGCACCGTCGCGTCGAACAGGCCGCTCTCGTTGAGCTGTCCCGCGAGGTATTCGAAGGCCGCCTCGGTGTCCGGGCCGAATCGGGCCGGGGTCACCCACAGGGTGAGCTCCACCGGCTCGGTGAAGCCGGACTCGCGCAGCGCGTCCTCGGCGAGGTCGGGGCGCGGGACGTCGCCGTAGGTGTCGAAGAAGGCCGTGTTGTGGCCGGTGATCCCCGCGGGGACGATCGAGTAGAGCGGCTCGGCGGTGCGCTGGTAGACGTCGCGCGTCAGGGTGGAACGGTCGATGAGGTGGGCGATGGCGCGGCGCACGCCCGGGTCGCCCGTGACGGGGTCGTCCATGTTGAACACGAGGTGCTGGACCTCGGCGCTGCTGCCGTCGACGACCTTGACGCCGCCGTCGCCGTCGAGGGTCGAGCTCTCCAGGTCGGCGATGTCGCTCGCGGCCAGGCCGCGGTAGGCCACGTCGACCTCGCCGCCCTCCACGGCCTGCTTCAGGGCCTTCTGGTCGCCGTTGAAGAGACGCAGGGTGACCTCGGAGTTCTGCGCCTCGGCGGGGCCCTGGTACTCCTCGTTCACGGCGAAGACGGCCTCGCCCTCGGAGTAGCTCTCCAGCGTGTAGACGCCGGAGCCGACCGCCTCGCCGTCGGTGCGCAGCTCGTCGGACGGGTACTCGCGGTGGTCGACGATCGAGCCGGCGCCCGAGGCGATCTTCTGCGGGAAGGTCGCGTCGGGCTGGGTCAGGTGGAAGGTGACCGTCGTGTCGTCCGGCGTCTCTATTCGGTCGATGGACGACAGCAGCACGGCGGGCCCGTTCGGGTCGTTGATCCGCAGCGTCCTGTCGAACGAGTACTTGACGTCCTGTGAGGTCAGCTCGTGGCCGTTGGTGAACGTCAGACCGTCGCGCAGCGTGCAGGTGAAGCGCTGGCTGACCCGGTCGGTGAAGCCGCACTCCCTGGCGGCCTCGGGCTGGGGCTCGGTGCCGCCCGGCGGGAAGCTGAGGAGGGACTGGAAGACGTTGTTGAAGACCAGCCAGGAGCCCGGGTCGTACCCGGAGGCCGGGTCCGTCGCCAGCACCTCGTCGGTCATGCCGACCACGACCGCGACCCCGTCTCCGGGCTCCTCGTCGTCGGTGAGACCACATCCGGTGAGCAGAAGGGCCGCGGTCCCCAGCATCAGGGGGAACCGCGCCCACGCAACACGTCGTCTCACGTGTTTTCCTCATCGTCTCGCTGCGGGACAGACCGCACTGACCCTAGTCGGCCGTAACCCCGTTCCCCAGGTGAGAAACATCACGGCCGGGGCGGGCAGCCGACGAGGGGGGCAAGGGGGCGGCCACCACGGAGCGCAGGAGGGCGAGGTCCACCTTCTCCAGCGAGTCCACGACGGTGCGTCCGGCGACGGCCGGGATGGGGGCCACGGACGGAACCGCCACCACCCGGCAGCCGGCGGCCTCGGCGGAGGCGACGCCCGTGGCGGTGTCCTCGACGGCCACGCAGCGCTCCGGGGCGGCGCCCAGGCCCCTGGCGGCGGTGAGGTACGGGTCGGGGTGGGGCTTGGTGCGCTCCAGCTCGTCGCCCGCGACGGTGAGCGCGAAGTGCTCGGCCCCGAGGGAGGCCAGCATGCGGTCGATGACGACGCGGTGGGAGGCCGAGACCAGGGCGGTGGGCACCCCGTGGGCGGCCAGCTCGGTGAGCAGCCGCCGGGCGCCGGGCATCAGCGGCACGCCGCGGTCCAGGCGGCGCAGGAACCCCGCGTTGAGCAGGACGCGCAGCTCGTCCATGGTGATGTCGGCGCCGGTGACCTCGATGAGGTACCCCGCGCTGCGGGTCATGGGGCCGCCGACCACCACCTGGCGGTGCTCGTCCGCCAGGTCATGCCCGAGGGCGCCGAACACCTCGACCTCGGCGTCCCACCAGAAGCCCTCGGTGTCCACCAGCGTGCCGTCCATGTCCAGGAGCACGGCCTGTGGGCCACCGCCTGAGCGGGCTCTGGTGTCGACGGCGGGCAGGGAACTCGTCATCCGCGCACACCTCCACTAGGAGCGAGCAGGCCGGCCGCCCCGGGTGGGGGCGGCCGGCCTGTACCGGACCGATCAGTCTACGTCGGCGTGCTGTGAGCCGCCCGCTCTATATCACCCACACGGGTTAGCGGGCGTTGAAATAGTTGGCTTCCGGATGGTGAAGGATGATCGCGTCCGTGGACTGCTCGGGGTGCAGCTGGAACTCCTCGGAGAGCGTGACGCCGATGCGCTCGGACGCCAGCAGCTCGGCGATCTTCGCCCGGTCCTCCAGGTCGGGGCAGGCCGGGTAGCCCAGCGAGTAGCGGCAGCCCTGGTACTCCGTGCGGAACATCCCGTCGAGCCCGGCCGGGTCCCCGGCGGCGATGCCGAGGTCGGCGCGGATCCGGGCGTGCCAGTACTCGGCCAGGGCCTCGGCGAGCTGGACGGAGAGCCCGTGCAGCTCCATGTAGTCGCGGTAGGCGTCGGCGGCGAACAGCTCGGCCGTGGCCTCGCTCACCCGGGGGCCGATGGTGACGGTCTGGAGGGCGACGATGTCGGTCTCCCCCGACTCGGCGGGGCGGAAGAAGTCGGCCAGGCACAGCCGCCGGCCCCGGCTCTGGCGCGGGAACGAGAAGCGGGTGCGCTCCTTGCCGTCCTCGTCCAGGATCACCAGGTCGTCGCCCTCGGCGTGGCAGGGGAAGTAGCCGTGGACGACGGCCGCCTCCAGCAGGTTGTCCGTGTGCAGCCGGTCCAGCCAGCCGCGCAGCCGGGGCCTGCCCTCGGTCTCGACGAGCTCGGCGTAGTCGGGGCCCTCCCCCGTCCTGGCGCCCTTCAGGCCCCACTGCCCCTTGAAGAGGGCACCCTCGTCGAGCCACTCCGCGTAGTCCTTGAGCGGGATGCCCTTGACGACGCGGGTGCCGCTGAACGGGGCGGCGGGGATGGGCACGTCGGTGGCGGTCTCGGAGCGGGCGGGGACCTGCTCGGCGGCCGCGTCCTCGGGGCCGGGCGCGGCGCGCCTGGCGACGCGGCGCTGCTTGAGGTCGGGGAGGGTGGCGCCGGGGACGCCGCGCTTGACGGCGACGAGGGCGTCCATCAGCCGCAGCCCCTCGAAGGCGTCACGGGCGTACCTGACCTCGCCGCTGTAGATCTCGTGGAGGTCCTGCTCGACATAGGCGCGGGTGAGGGCGGCGCCGCCGAGGATGACGGGGTAGTCGGCCGCCATGCCGCGGCGGTTGAGCTCCTCCAAATTCTCCTTCATGATCACCGTGGACTTCACCAGCAGCCCCGACATCCCGATGACGTCGGCGCGGTGCTCCTCGGCCGCGTCGAGGATCGCGGAGACGGGCTGCTTGATGCCGAGGTTGACGACGTTGTAGCCGTTGTTGGTCAGGATGATGTCGACCAGGTTCTTCCCGATGTCGTGGACGTCGCCGCGGACGGTGGCCAGCACGATGGTGCCCTTGCCGCCCTCGTCGGCCTTCTCCATGTGCGGTTCGAGGTGGGCCACGGCCGCCTTCATCACCTCGGCGGACTGGAGGACGAACGGGAGCTGCATCTGCCCGGAGCCGAAGAGCTCGCCGACGACCTTCATCCCGGCCAGCAGCGTGTCGTTGACGATCTTGAGGGCGGGCCGCTCGGTCAGGGCCTCGTCGAGGTCGGCCTCCAGGCCCTTGCGCTCGCCGTCGATGATCCGTCGCTGGAGCCGCTCGTCCAGGGGCAGGGACAGCAGTTCCTCGGTCTTGCCCGCCCGCATGGACTTCGCGTCGACGCCCTCGAAGAGCTGGAGGAATCGCTGGAGCGGGTCGTAGCCCGGCCTGCGCCGGTCGTAGACGAGGTCGCGGGCGACCTCGACCTGCTCGGCCTCGATCCGGGCGATGGGCAGGATCTTCGCGGCGTGCACGATGGCGGAGTCGAGCCCGGCGCGCACGCACTCGTCGAGGAAGACGGAGTTGAGCACGAGGCGGGCGGCCGGGTTGAGGCCGAAGGAGATGTTGGACAGGCCGAGGGTGGTCTGCACCTCGGGGTGACGGCGCTTGAGCTCCCTGATGGCCTCGATGGTGTGGACGCCGTCCCGGCGGGACTCCTCCTGCCCGGTACAGATGGTGAAGGTCAGGCAGTCGATGATGATGTCGGACTCGGCCACGCCCCAGGTGCCGGTGAGGTCGGCGATCAGCCGCTCGGCGATGGCGATCTTGTGCTCGGGGGTCCTGGCCTGGCCCTGCTCGTCGATGGTGAGGGCCATCAGCGCGGCGCCGTGCTCCGTGGCCAGCCGGGTGACCTTGGCGAAGCGGGAGTCGGGGCCGTCGCCGTCCTCGTAGTTGACCGAGTTGATCACGGCCCGGCCGCCCAGCTTCTCGAGACCGGCCTCCAGCACCGGGAGCTCGGTGGAGTCCAGCACGATGGGCAGCGTGGAGGCGGTGGCGAACCGCGCGGCCAGCTCGGCCATGTCGGCGGCGCCGTCCCGGCCCACGTAGTCCACGCACAGGTCGAGCATGTGGGCGCCCTCGCGGATCTGCCCGCGCGCCATCTCGACGCAGTCGTCCCAGCGGCCCGCGAGCATCGCCTCGCGGAACTTCTTCGAGCCGTTGGCGTTGGTCCGCTCCCCGATGGCGAGGTAGGAGGTGTCCTGGCGGAACGGGACGGTCTGGTAGAGGGAGGAGGCGCCGGGCTCGGGGCGCGGGTCGCGGGCGGCCGGGCGCAGGTCCCTGGCGCGCTCCACGACCTGGCGCAGGTGCTCGGGCGTGGTGCCGCAGCAGCCGCCGATCAGGGACAGGCCGAACTCGCCGATGAACGTCTCGTGGGCGTCGGCCAGTTCGCTCGGGCCGAGCGGGTAGTGGGCGCCGTCCTTGCCGAGCACCGGCAGCCCGGCGTTCGGCATGCAGGACAGCGGCACCCGGGCGTGGCGGGAGAGGTAGCGCAGGTGCTCGCTCATCTCGGCCGGGCCCGTGGCGCAGTTGAGGCCGACCATGTCGATGCCCAGGGGTTCGAGCGCCGTGAGCGCGGCGCCGATCTCGGAGCCGAGCAGCATGGTGCCGGTGGTCTCCACGGTGACCTGGACGATCAGGGGCAGGTCGGTGCCCGTGGCGGTCAGGGCGCGGCGGGCGCCGAGCACGGCGGACTTGGTCTGGAGGAGGTCCTGGCTGGTCTCCACGAGCAGCGCGTCGGCGCCTCCGGCGATCAGGCCCTCGGCGTTGCGCTGGTAGGCGTCGCGCAGGGCCGGGTAGCCGATGTGGCCGAGGCTCGGCAGCTTGGTGCCGGGGCCCATGGAGCCGAGGACCCAGCGGAGGCGGCCGTCCTTCCGGGTGAATGTGTCGGCGGTCTCTCGGGCGATCCGGGCGCCGGCGGTGGACAGCTCGGCGATGCGCTCGGGGATCTCGTACTCGGCGAGGGCGGAGAGGTTGGCCCCGAAGGTGTTGGTCTCGACGCAGTCGACGCCGGCCTCGAAGTAGGCGTGGTGGACGGAGCCGACGATGTCGGGACGGGTGGCGTTGAGGACCTCGTTGCATCCTTCGAGCTGCTCGAAGTCGTCCAGCGTCGGGTCCTGGGCCTGGAGCATCGTCCCCATGCCCCCATCGGCGACGACGACGCGGGAGGCGAACGCCTCACGCAGGGCGGCGGCTCGCTCCGCCTGGGGGACGGCGGGGG
>NZ_LAVK01000300.1 GCF_001083795.1 Streptomyces sp. SBT349 | reverse complement strand
CTGGGAGATGTGTATAAGAGGCGGGGGGGGAGGTGGCGGCGGTCAACGGACCGGCCTCGACCGTCGTCTCCGGCGAGAGCGCGGCGGTGGCGGAACTGCTGGCGCGGTGCGAGGAGGAGGGGGTGTGGGCGCGGCGGATCGAGGTCGACTACGCCTCGCACGGCCCGCAGGTCGAGGAGATCCGCGACGAACTGGCCCAGGCTCTCTCGGGGATCAGCCCGGTGGCCTCGCGGGTGGCGTTCTACTCCACGGTCACGGGCGAGCTGGTGGACACCGCCACGCTCGATGCCGGGTACTGGGTGCGGAACCTGCGCGAGCCGGTGCGGTTCGCCCCCGTGGTCGCCGCGCTGGCGCAGGCGGGAGCGCGGGTCTTCATCGAGGCCAGCCCCCACCCCGTGCTCACCGGCGGCATCACCGACACCCTCCAGGCCACCGATGAGCTCGCCGGGACCACCGCGGTTGTCGGGACACTGCGCCGGGACCACGGGGGGATGGCGCAGTTCCTCGCCAGTGCCGCCCAGGCCCATGTGCGCGGGGTGGACCTCGACTGGAACGCGATCTTCGCCGACGCCCACCCCCGCCGCGTCGACCTGCCCACGTACGCCTTCCAGCACGAGTGGTACTGGCTCCAACCCCTTGAGGACACCCGGCGGGACGGGCAGGCCGTTCCGGCCGACGCCGCGTTCTGGGAGGCCGTCGAGGGCGAGGACGCGGAGTCCCTCGCCGCGACCCTGGACGTGCGTGACGAGCGGATCCAGTCGTCGCTGAGCGCGGTCGTCCCGGTCCTCTCCTCCTGGTGGCGGCAGCGGCGCGAATCGTCGGTACGGGACTCCTGGCGATACCGCATCACATGGAAGCCCGTCACCCCGGCGACGTCGACGCCGTCGCTCTCCGGCACCTGGCTGCTCGTCGCCCCCGAACACGGTGCCGACGACACCCTCATCGCCGGATGCGCTCGGTCGCTGAGCGAGGCCGGAGCAACCGTTGCGCATGTCCGCACGGATGCCGCGACCTCGCGCGCCGATCTCGCACCCCTGCTGGGTGAGGCGGCCCACGACGGAGTGGCCGGCGTGATCTCCCTCCTGGGCCTGGACGAGCGGCCCCACCCCGAGGGTGGCGGCCTCTCCTCCGGCGTCCTCGGCACGGTCGTACTGAGCCAGGCTCTGACCGATGCCGAGCTGGCGGGCCCCCTGTGGTGCCTGACCCGCGGAGCCGTCGCGGTGCCCGAGACGGGCGACGACGCTCCCAGCGCGGAGCAGGCCCAGGTGTGGGCCGTGGGCCGGGTCGCGGCGCTGGAGCACTTCCGCCTGTGGGGCGGCCTGATCGACCTGCCGGCCGACCCCGACGAACGAATCTGGAGCCGCGTGGTCGCGCTCCTCGCCGACCGGGCCCGGGGCGAGGACCAACTCGCCGTCCGCGCCCAGGGCGCACTGAGCCGACGCATGCACCGGGCCCCCCTCGACGACACCGCCCCCGTACGGCGCTGGCACCCCACCGGAACGGTCCTGATCACCGGCGGCACGGGCGCGATCGGCAGCCGCCTGGCCCGTTGGGCGGCCACCTCGGGTGCCGAGCACCTCCTGCTGCTGAGCCGCCGCGGCGAGGACGCTCCCGGAGCCGCCGAGCTGCGCGCCGAACTGGAGGCACAGGGCACCCGGCTCACCATCGCGGCCTGCGACATCACCGATGCCGCCGCCTGCGCCCGGACGATCGAACGGACCACCACCGGCCACCCGCCGGTCCGCACCGTCATCCACGCCGCGGGAGCCATCCGGCCCGCCTTCCTCACCGAGCTGACCGCGGCCGACCTGTACGCGAACGCCCACGCCAAGGTGCGGGGCGCCCAGGTGCTGGACGAGCTGTTCGGCGACGGTGACGAGCTGGACGCGTTCGTGCTCTTCTCCTCCAACGCCGGCGTGTGGGGCAACGCGGGGCACGGCGCCTACGCGGCCGCCAACGCCCACCTCGATGCCCTGGCCCAACGGCGGCGCGCCCGTGGCCTGACCGCGACCTCGATCGCCTGGGGCGCCTGGGACGCCGGCGGCATGCTCGACACCCACGACTCCGAGGAGAACCTGCGCCGCCGCGGCGTGATGCCCATGCGCTCCGAGCTCGCCCTCGCCGCGCTCCACCAGTCGCTGGACCACGACGAGACCATGGTCGCCCTGGCCGACATCGACTGGGATCTCTTCGCGCCCAGCTTCACCTCCGTGCGGCCCAGCCCGCTGCTGGCCGAGCTCCCCGAGGTTCGCCGGATCACCGAGTCCGCGGACCGGACGGAACCCGCGAGCGCCGCCTCGACCTCCGCTTTCGCCGAGCGTCTGTCGGGGCTCTCCGAGGGTGCACAGCACCGGCTGCTGCTGGACCTGGTCCGCTCCCAGGTCGCCCAGGTGCTCGGCCACCAGTCGGCCGACGACGTGGGCGCGGATCGTGCCTTCCGGGACCTGGGCTTCGACTCGCTGACCGCGGTCCAGCTGCGCAACGGCCTCACCGCCGCCACCGGGCTGCGCCTGCCCGCCACCCTCGTCTTCGACTACCCGACGCCGCTGGTGCTGGCCCGGCATCTGGCGTCGGAGGTGCTGGAGGGCCCGCCGTCCGGCGGCACCGCCCCAGCCGGATCCATGACCGTCCCGGGCGCCGCCGCCGCGGACGAGCCGATCGCGATCGTCGGGATGGCGTGCCACTACCCGGGCGGCGTCGGCTCGCCCGAGGACCTGTGGCGGCTGGTCTCCGACGGAACGGACGCGATCGGCGGCTTCCCCACCAACCGCGGCTGGGACCTGGCCGGGCTCTACGACCCCGACCCGGAGCGCGCCGGCACCAGCAACGTCCGTCACGGGGGCTTCCTCCAGGACGTCGCCGACTTCGACGCGGACTTCTTCGGCATCAGCCCGCGCGAGGCGCTGGCGATGGATCCGCAGCAGCGGCTGATGCTGGAGACGTCCTGGGAGGCGCTGGAACGGGCCGGCATCGCCCCCTCGTCCCTGGCCGGCACCATGACCGGTGTCTTCGTCGGCGCGCTGACCTCGGACTACTTCACCCGCCTGGAGCGGCTGCCCGACGAGCTCGAAGGGTACATGGGCACCGGAATGGCCGGCAGCGTCGTCTCGGGCCGCGTGTCCTACACGCTCGGCCTGGAGGGCCCGGCCGTCACCGTCGACACGGCGTGTTCGTCGTCGCTGGTCGCGCTCCATCTCGCGGCCCAGGGGCTGCGCAACGGCGAGTGCTCCCTCGCCTTGGCCGGCGGTGTCACCGTGATGTCGAGCCCCGCCGGATTCGTGGAGTTCTCCCGGCAGGGGGTGCTCTCCGTCGATGGGCGGTGCAAGGCGTTCTCGGCCGCCGCGGACGGCTTCGGCGCGTCCGAGGGCGTCGGCATGCTCGTCCTGGAGCGGCTCTCGGACGCCACCCGCAACGGTCACGAGGTGCTGGCGGTCATCCGTGGCAGCGCGGTGAACCAGGACGGCGCCTCGAACGGACTGTCCGCGCCCAACGGCCCGTCGCAGCAGCGGGTGATCCGGAAGGCGCTGGCCAACGCCCGTCTCGCGCCGCATGAGGTCGACGCCGTCGAGGCGCACGGCACGGGCACCTCGTTGGGCGACCCGATCGAGGCCCAGGCACTTCTGGCCACCTACGGTCAGGAGCGCGAGGACGGCCCACCGCTGTGGCTCGGATCCATCAAGTCCAACATCGGGCACGCCGCGGCCGCAGCCGGTGTCGCGGGCATCATCAAGATGGTCATGGCGATGCGCCACGGCCTGCTGCCCATGACCCTGCACGCCGAGGAGCCCTCCGGGCACATCGATTGGTCGGCCGGCGCCGTCGAGCTGCTGCACCGACCGACGGAGTGGAAGCCGAACGGCCGTCCCCGCCGTGCCGGCGTCTCCTCCTTCGGCATCAGCGGCACCAACGCCCACGTGATCGTGGAGCAGGCCCCGGACCAGGAAGCGCCGGCTCCCGTCGAGTCCCGCGGCGACACCACCTTCGGGGCGGTGCCGTTGGTGGTCTCGGGCCGTTCGCCCGGGGCGCTCGCGGATCAGGCGGCGCGGCTGCGGGAGTTCCTCCACAGCAGCGCGGCGGCCGAGGTGTCGCTGGCCGATGCCGGCTGGTCGCTGGCGACCACGCGGGCGAGCCTGGAGCACCGCGGTGTGGTGCTGGCCCGCTCCCGCGAGGAGGCACGCACCGGGCTGGCGGCGCTGGCGTCCGGCGACACGTCGGCCAACGCCGTCTCCGGGACGGCCCCGTCGGGTGGTGACCGGCGGGTGGTGATGGTCTTCCCCGGCCAGGGCTCGCAGTGGGTCGGCATGGCGCGCGAACTGCTCGACAGCTCGGAGGTGTTCTCGCAGGCGATCGCCGCCTGCGAGAACGGGCTGGCCCCGCACCTGGACTGGTCGCTGACCCAGGTGCTCCGCGACGGCGATGAAGAGCAGCTGGCCCGGGTGGACGTGGTGCAGCCGGTGCTGTTCGCGGTGATGGTGGCGCTGGCCCGGTTGTGGGAGTCCGTCGGCGTCCGCCCGGACGCGGTGGTGGGGCACTCCCAGGGAGAGATCGCCGCGGCGCACATCGCGGGGGCACTGTCGCTGGAGGACGCCGCCCGGGTGGTGGCGCTGCGCAGCCGGGCCCTGGTGGAGCTGTCCGGTCAGGGCGCCATGGCCTCCATCGCCCTCAGCCGCGACGACACCCAGGCCATCCTGGACTCCGGCGACGGAGAAGTGTCCATCGCGGCTGTCAACGGCCCGGTGTCCACCGTCGTCTCCGGTGCGCCGGGCGCGGTGGACGACCTGCTCAGCCGCCTCTCGGGCGACGGCGTGTGGGCGCGCCTGGTGCCCGTGGACTACGCCTCCCACGGAGTCCAGGTCGAGCGGCTCCGCGACCGGCTGATGGAAGAACTCGCGGGGATCACCCCCGCCGTCGGCGAGGTGACGTTCTTCTCCACCGTCACCGGATCCGAGGTCGACACGGCCACGCTCGACGCCGACTACTGGTACAGCAACCTGCGGCATACCGTGGAGTTCCAGCCCACCGTGGAGGCCCTGGCAGCCCAGGGCTTCGGCGCCTTCATCGAGGCCAGCCCCCACCCCGTGCTCACCGCCGCCATCCAGGACACGCTGAGCAACGGCTCCTGCGCCGTGGTCGGCACCCTGCGCCGCGACGACGGCGGCCCGGACCGGTTCCTCGCCAGCCTCGCCGAGGCCCACGCCAACGGCGTCGCCACCGACTGGGAGAAGGTCTTCGCCGGCTCCCACCACCGCCGGCTGGAGCTGCCGACCTACGCCTTCCAGCGCCGGCGCTACTGGCTGGAGGCGCCCACCGCGCCGGAAGCCGCCACCGACCCCGAGTCGGCGGAATTCTGGCAGGCGGTGGAGACCGGCGACCTGCAGTCGCTCGCGGCGACCCTGGAACTGAACGGTGACCGGGACATCAACACCTCGCTCGGTGCCGTCATGCCGGCCCTCTCCGCCTGGCGCAGGCGACGCCAGGAACGGACCACCCTGGACTCCCGGCGCTACCGCGTCTCATGGGAGCCGGTAGGGACCGGCGGCGGCACGGCTCTCGCCGTGCTCCCGGGCACCTGGCTCCTGGTGGCGCCCCGCGACGGCGCGGACGAGAACCTCCTCTCCGACACCACCCGCGTCCTGGCCGAGGCCGGCGCCGACGTCGTTCTCCTCCGCACCGCCCAGGCTCCGGCCCGCGGCGCCCTCGCGGCCGCGATCACCGAGGCCGTCGCCGGGCACGGGGAGGGGACAGCGGAGCTGGCCGGCGTGCTCTCCCTGCTCGGCCTCGACGAACGGGCCCACCCCGACGCCCCCGCGGTCTCCCGCGGCCTGGCCGACACCACGGCACTGCTCCAAGCGCTGCTCGACGCCGGCATCGAGACGCCGCTGTGGGCTGTCACCCGCGGGGCGGTGACCGCCGACGACACCGACCCCGCGCCCAACGCTGTACAGGCCGCCATCTGGGGCCTCGGCCGCGTGGCGGCGCTGGAGCACCCGCGGTCGTGGGGCGGCCTCATCGACCTGCCCCAGGGCGAGGAATACCAGGAAGGCCAGGCGACCACCACGGCGACGGCCCTGCTGCCGGCCGCGCTGACCGCCGCCGACGAGGACCAGGTGGCCCTGCGGGCCGGCGGCCTGCTCGCTCGGCGCATGGCGCGCGCACCGCTGGGTCAGTCCAGGCCCACCCGCCCGTGGCAGCCGCACGGCACGATGCTGATCACCGGTGGCACCGGCGCCCTGGGCGGCCACGTCGCCCGCTGGGCCGCCGAACAGGGAGCGGCACACCTCGTCCTGACCAGTCCCGAGGGCCCCGGTGCCCGGGGCGCCGCCGACCTCACGGCGGAACTCGAATCCCTCGGCGCCGAGGTCACCGTCGTCGCCTGCGACATCACCGACCGGCAGGCGCTGGCCGATCTCACCGGCCGCCTGCGGTCGGACGGCAGGGAGATCCGCGGCGTGATCCACACCGAGACGGGGGTCGAACTCTGCCCGGTGGCGGAAGCCGGTCCCGCTCATCTCGGCACCAACGCGCACGCCAAGGTCGTGGGCGCCCGGAACCTCGACGAGCTGTTCGACGACGACACCCTCGACGCGTTCGTGCTCTTCTCCTCGGTCGCCGCCCTGTGGGGCAGCGCGGAGCACGCGGGCTTCGCCGCGGCCAACGCGCAGCTGGAGGCGCTCGCCGAGGGGCGCAGGCGGCGCGGGCTGGCGGCCTCCGCGATCGCCTGGGGCATGTGGGACGTCGCCCCGGAGGACGGTGGGGGAGAGGACCTTCAGGTCGCCGCCACGCTGGGCCGCCAGGGCCTCCCGCTGCTGGACCCGCTCCAGGTGCTCCCGGCCGTACGGGAGGCGATCGAGCACGAGGACACCGTCCTGGCGATCGCCGACATCGACTGGAAGCGCTTCGTCCCGATCTTCACCGCCGCGCGCCCCAGCGCCCTGATCGACGGGGTCCCCGAGGCGCGTGCCGCCGCCCAGGCCGATGCCGCGGAGGCGCGAGAGGCCGGTCTCGCCGCCCGCGCCGCCCTCGTCGAGCGCCTGACGGGCATGGCCGACAGCGAGGCGGACCAGCTGTTGCAGGACCTGGTGTGCGGCAACGTGGCCGCCGTTCTCGGGCATGGCTCGGCAGGGGCGATCAACCCTGAACGGGCCTTCAGCGACGTGGGCTTCACCTCGCTCACGTCGGTCGAATTGCGCAACCGCCTCAACGACGCCACCGGGCTGCGCCTGCCCGCCACCCTCGTCTTCGACTACCCGACACCCATGGCCATCGCCGATTACCTCAAGCAGGAAATCGCGCCCAGCGACGACATGGACCTCTCGATCCTCGGGGAGCTGGACAAACTCCAGTCGGCGCTCTCCCGTATCACGGCCACCGACACCCGCGACGCCATCACATCCCGATTGGAGACGATTCTCACAAGCTGGCGCCAGAACGGATCGGCAAACGGCGAAGCCGATGTCGCCAACGCAATTCAGACGGCAACAGCCGACGAGGTCATCGACTTCATTGACAGCGAGCTCGGCCTGTGAAGTGCGGCCAGCGATCGGACGACCACCCGGGGATGGCGAACGTCAGATGGTGAACGAAGAGAAGCTTGTCGACTACCTGAAGCGGGTCACGACCGAGCTGCACAGCACGCGGAAAGAGCTGCGTGAGACCCGGGAGAAGGAGCAGGAGCCCGTGGCGATCGTGGCCATGGCCTGCCGTTATCCCGGAGGCGCACACTCGCCGGAGGAACTGTGGAACGTCGTCGCGGAAGGCCGGGACACCGTCACGGAATTCCCCGATGACCGGGGCTGGGACGTGGAGGGCATCTACGATCCCGACCCCGACGCGGAGGGGAAGTCATACACCCGGCACGGCGCGTTCGTGGACGGTGTCGCGCAGTTCGACGCCGACCTGTTCGGCATCAGCCCGCGCGAGGCGCTGGCCATGGATCCGCAGCAGCGCATGGTGCTGGAAACCTCCTGGGAAGCCTTCGAACGGCTCGGCCTCACCCCGAAGCAGCTCAAGGGCAGCTCCACCGGCGTCTTCATCGGGTCGACCTTCTCGGGATACTACGACGGCTCCCAGCAACTCCCGGCCGGAATCGAGGGCTACTCCCTGGCCGGCAGCCTGACCAGCGTCGTGTCAGGCCGCGTGTCCTACACCTTCGGCCTGGAGGGCCCGGCGGTCACCGTGGACACGGCGTGTTCGTCGTCGCTGGTGGCGCTGCACCTTGCGGCCCGCTCGGTGCGCAGCGGCGAGTGCAGCCTGGCGCTGGCCGGTGGTGTGAGCCTCATGGCCAGCCCCGTCCCCTTCGTCCAGTTCAGCCGGCAACGCGGTCTGGCGGCGGACGGTCGGTGCAAGGCGTTCGCGGGCGCGGCCGATGGCATCGGCTGGTCCGAGGGCGCGGGTGTGCTGCTGGTCGAGCGGCTGTCGGACGCGGTGCGCAACGGTCACGAGGTGCTGGCGGTGGTGCGCGGTTCCGCCGTGAACCAGGACGGCGCGTCGAACGGGCTCTCCGCGCCGAACGGTCCGTCGCAGCAGCGGGTGATCCGGCAGGCGCTGACGAACGCGCGGCTGTCGCCGGGCGAGGTCGACGCGGTGGAGGCGCACGGCACGGGCACCACACTCGGCGACCCGATCGAGGCGCAGGCGTTGCTGGCGACCTATGGGCAGGACCGAGGCGAGAGCCGGCCGTTGTGGCTGGGCTCCATCAAGTCCAACATCGGGCACTCCGGGCCATCCGCCGGCGTGGCGGGCGTCATCAAGATGGTCATGGGAATGCGCCACGGCCTGCTGCCCAAGACCCTGCACGTGGACGAGCCTTCCCCGGCCATCGACTGGTCGGCGGGTGCGGTGGAGTTGCTGACCGAGCCGGTGGCGTGGGAACGGAACGGGCGCCCGCGCCGGGCGGGCGTCTCCGGCTTCGGCATCAGCGGGACCAACGTCCACCTGGTTCTTGAGGAGGCGCCGGAACGTCAGGAGGCCGCGGGTTCCGACGAACCGGTGCAGGTTCTCGGTGGTGTGGTGCCGTTGGTGGTGTCGGGGCGTTCGGGTGGGGCGTTGGTGGGTCAGGCGGGGCGGTTGCGGGAGTTCCTTGAAGGCGATGCCGGGGCCGGGG
>NZ_LAVK01000002.1 GCF_001083795.1 Streptomyces sp. SBT349 | reverse complement strand
GGGGAGGGCTGGGACGGCTGCGGCTGCTGCGGCGAGGGCGCGGCGCCCGGGCCCGAGCGCTGGTCCGGGATCCCGGCCCGGTCCGCGGCCTCCTGGAGCCAGTCGGGCGGCGTCAGCAGGAACGACGTCGCGTTGAGGTCGATCGGCTCGGCGGGCGCCGCCGGCGCGGGCGCGGAGGCGGCCTGGCCGTACGCCTCCTCGTACCGCCGGATCACATCGCCCACCGGCAGGGCGGGCCACAGCGTGGTGTCCCCGCTGTCCCTGGCGATCACCAGCTTCCCGCCGGTCCCGCCGCCGCCCGGGTCCTCGCCCCAGGCGACGAAGCCCAGGTCGAACTCCCGCACCCGCACCTCGCGGGCCGGGGCGTCGGGACCCGGACCGTTCACCCAGCGCTCGGCGCGCTCCTGCGCCTGTGCGAACGTCACCATGGCGCGTTCACCCCTCCACCGGGACGGCGTTCGCGAACCCGCCGTCCACCATCAGATTGGCCACCGTGTCCAGCTCGGGCGGATTGCCCGCCAGCCGCAGCAGGAAGTCGTCGAAGTCGGCGCCGCAGGGGAGCAGCAGCTCCGCGACCCGCTGGGTGACGGCCAGCCCGTCGCGGTCCCTGGCGTCGTCGTACGGGCACATCCACACCGAGCCGGTGTCCTCGCCCTTCACCCTCACCGCCAGGATGCCGCCCTGGACGAACGCGACGCCCAGGTAGTCCTTGGTGAGGTGATCCCGCAGGCACTTGTTGATGTACACGAGGTCGTTGACCGCGGCCTCCTCGCGCAGCGTGAAGAACGGCTGGTCGATCAGCAGGCCCAGCTCCGCGTCCAGCGCCACCCCGGCCGCCGCGCAGCCGCCCGCCGCCTTGAGGAACGAGCGGTACGCCTCGGGCAGCCGGTACCCCAGCTTGTCCTCGGCGGCACGGACCCGGTCGTCACCGACGGCGACCTGGTGCGGAACGCGGAAGTGCACCGGCCTGGTCTCGGCCAGCGGCCGGGTGCCGCGCTTGTTCTGGTCGACGGCCGTGGTCGCCAGGCCGCCGTGGTGGCGCAGCAGCGCCTTGACCTCGACCGGCACCAGTTCGAGGCGCCGCGATCCGGCGACGTGGTGCCAGGTCCAGCCGTGCGGGGTGGCGACGGGGGGCAGGTCGGCCCAGAGCTCGTGTCCCGAGGCATGCAGCGCGGCGTTGGCCGACACGTAGTCGGTCAGGCGGAGTTCGTCGACGCCGAAACCCTCCGGCGGCTCGGCGATCTCCGCGGCGGCTCTCGCATACGGCGAGAAGTCGGGGTAACCGTCCGCGTCGACGCGGACTCCCTGCGGATAGCGAGCCGCCCGCACCGGGTCGGGGAATTGCACGGTCTGTCCGGCATAGGCCCGGTTCGGTGGCGCGGCCTGCTGTCCGAGCCGACCTGTCGTCATGGCGGTGTGCCCCCTGCTATTACGTCACGCTGTCGCCGCACAGCCTATGGGGTGAGCCTGTCGGTGGCACGATCGTCCACGTGATATCGGATACCCACGGCCAGCCGCCGGGCGATCCCCGTCAGCATCGGGGCGCCGGGCCCGTGCCTCCCGTGCTCGTGCGACGCCGCGACGGCATCCTGCCGACCACCGCCGCCGCGCTCTCGCTGCCCGCCAGCGCCCAGGCGCTGACCGGCACCGCGAGCCGCGCCGCCACCGCACCCGACCTCCACCCGGTCGTCGCTGACATCCTCGCCTCGCTCGGCACGGCCCAGCGCGAACGCCACCTCGGCCGCTGCCCCGAGCCCGCCCTCCTCTCCCGGGGCCTCGCCGACGCGGGGGCGCGCACCCCGGACGAGGCGAGGGCCGCGCTCCACGACGCCGGAATCACCACCCGGCACATCCGTGAGGACGGTGATCCCCAGCACGGCGAGTACGCCCCCCACTGCCGCTCGTGCGCGGTACTCCTCGCCAGGCTCGGCGTGCGGTCCATCAGCGCGGGGCCCCCGCCGGCGGCGGGCGGCTCGGACACGCTGGCCACCGGCGGGCCCTGGTCGGTCGGCACCGTCGACCAGGCGCTGGCCGCGGCGGGCTGGCAGCCCGGCCGCCTGCACGCGGCCGAGGCGGAGCGGTGGGCCGACGCCCTCAGCGGCCACCGTTCCCCGCAGGGCCACCCCCACGCGCTCTTCCCCGCGGCGTTCGAGACCTGGGCCGAACTGGGCGGCCTGACGCTCGGGCCCACCGGCCCCGGGCGCGAGTACGCCGCGACGCGGATCGTCATCGACCCGCTGCGCGGCCTGCACTGGGCCCGCACGCTCGGCGACCTCGGCCGCGCCCTCGACACCCAGCTCTGCCCGCTGGGCGAGGAGGGGGGCGGCACGGCGCTGGTGGCGATCGACCGCGAGGGGCGGCTGTACTGCGTCGACCACACCGGCGACTGGTACCTGGGCCCCGACGTGGTCAGCGGACTGGCCACGCTCCTGACCGGCGCGGCGCCGCACCGCCTGGTGGCGCCCGACGGACTCTGACCCGGGCGGACTGCGGCCCGGCGGACTCCGGTCCGGCGGACTCCGGCCCGGTGGAACGTGACGACCGTTTTCCGCCAGCGTTCGCGGCCGGGCCGGACGAGGCTGTCCCGCATGGAGAACACGCACCGGGCGCACCGCGCGCCCGACGACACCGGCACCTCGCTGGCGGGCAAGGCCGCCCTGGTCACGGGCGGCAGCAGGGGCATCGGCGCGGCGGTGGCGGTCCGCCTCGCCGCCGCCGGGGCGGACGTCGCCCTGACCTACCTGGAGAACGAGGACGCCGCCGCGACCGTGGTCGAACGGATCAAGGCCGCGGGCGGCCGGGCGCTCGCGATCCGCGCCGACGCGGCCGACCCGGAGGCGACGGTGGCCGCGGTGGAGGAGGCGGCGGCCTCGTTCGGCCGCCTGGACATCCTGGTGAACAACGCGGGCGCGTTCACCGTCGGCCCGCCGGAGGAGCTGGGGCGCGAGGCGTTCGACCACACGCTGGCCGTCAACGTCCGCACGCCCTACCTCGCCTCGCGCGCCGCCGCACGCCACATGACGGAGGACGGCCGGATCATCAGCATCGGGAGCAACGTCGCCACCCGGACGGCCTTCCCCGGGTTCGCGCTCTACGCGCTGAGCAAGTCGGCGCTGGAGGGGATGACCAAGGGCCTGGCCCGCGACCTCGGCCCCCGGGGCATCACGGTGAACCTCCTCGTCCCCGGCCCCACCGACACCGACAGCAACCCGGCCGACGGCCCGAGCGCCGACACGATCCGCGCCTTCACGGCGCTGGGCGCCTACGCCACGCCCGAGGACATCGCGGCGACCGCCCACCACCTCGCGTCGCCCGCCGCCCGCTCCCTGACCGGCACCTCCGTCCATGTGGACGGAGGCTTCACCGCCTGACCCGCCTGACCCGCCCGGTCCCTCAGACCTGGCCGGCGGCCTCGCCCCGCGCGGCGGGCCGCTGCTCCGGGGAGCGGCCCTCCGCGGAGCGGATCGCCTCGCGGTAGGCGCGGGCCGCGGTGCGCAGGGACGTCTCGGCGTCGATGCCCGCCGCCTCCGCCTCCGCCGCCAGGGCCAGCAGGCGGTAGCCGACGCCCGACCCCGGGTCCGGCAGCGGAACGTCCAAGCCCGCCGCCCTGGCGCGGCCCGCCAGCTTGGCGGCCAGGGCCAGCCCCGGCTGGCCGAGGGGAACGCCGTCCGTCACCGAGCCGCGGCGCTTCTCCGCGGCCTTGGCGCGCCGCCACAGCTCCTTGACGTCCTCCGCCGTCTCCGCCCGCTCGTCGCCGAAGACGTGCGGGTGGCGGTGGACGAGCTTGGTCACGATGCCGCCCGCCACATCGTCGATGTCGAACGGCTCCTCCGCGTCGTCCTCCGCGATCCGCGCGTGGAAGACGACCTGGAGCAGCACGTCGCCCAGCTCCTCGCGCAGCTCGTCCCGGTCGCCCGCCTCGATGGCCTCGACCAGCTCGTACATCTCCTCGATGCCGTAAGGCGCCAGGTCGGCGTGGGTGCGCGGCGACGCCCACGGGCACGCGGCGCGGATCCGGTCCATCACCTGCACCAGGTCCAGCAGGCGCGCCCCCGGCAGGTCGTAGGAGCCGGGCAGCAGCTCCAGTTCGGGCAGGGCCGTCACGCGCCCCGAACCGGCGATCCGCGCCAGACCGTCCGTGAGCGCCGGCTCGCCCTCCGCGCCGGCCAGCACCACGACCGTTCGCCCGCCCTCGCACGCCGCGACCAGCGCCGCCGCGTCACCGAGCAGCGCCGGAGCCGTGGCCGACGTCGCCGCCGTCTCCACGGCGACGCCCGCCTCCTCGACATACGGCAGCTGCGGGTGCGCGGGGTCGCGGCACAGCACCAGGTCCGCGCCGTGCAGCGCCTCCCAGGCGGGCCAGGACAGCAGCCCCGGCGCCACCCGGTGGGTGGTGGTGAGCAGGATGATGCGGCCTGAGGTCACCCGTCGAGCGTAGCGGGCAGCTCGGGCGTCTCGGGGGCCTCGGCGCGCAGCCAGGGGGTGGGGGCGTCCACCAGCGTCAGCTGCTCGGCGTCCCACTCGCCGTAGCGCGGGTTCACGTCGACGCCGACCTCCTCGGCGGTGTCGACCATCAGGCGCGCCATCTCGTCCAGGCCCTGCCCGTCCGGCGTCACGCCGATCCGCTGGGCGATGCCCTGGAAGAGCAGCTGCCCGCGCAGCATGCGGTCGATCTGCGCGTCACCGGCGAGCGGCGTGCTGTTCGGCTGGCGCAGCAGCGCCTGCTCCAGCTCCTCGGGGCCGCCCACGTTCATCTCGGCGTTGGCGCGGGCCTCCTGGATGTCGCGGCGGTTCACGTCGACGCCGATCTCGTCGGCGGCGCGGTCCAGCACCTCGAGGTAGACCAGGAACGCCACCGTGTCCCGGGCCAGGGCGGGGGTGGCCGCGACGAGCTGGTCACCCTCCGGCTGGGCCCGCTGGGCGTCGCGAACGGTCTCGACCTGCGACTGGACCGAGGAGAGCGTGATCTTCTCGTCCCCGACGACGGCCGCGGCACCCGGATGGGCGCCGGTCGAGCAGCCGGTCAGCAGGGGGGCCGCGATCGCGAGCAGGGCGGCGGTGGAGACGGACAGTGCTGATGTGCGGCGCTTCACGGGGCCACTCCCCTGGGCGATCGGGTGGGTCGATCGATCATCTTAAGCGGGCCGGGTCGGCGGTGTCAGCCTGGGCCAGGCGGCGGATGACGGGGGCGACCCGCCGGCGGCCCACCCGGTAGAGGCCGCCCGCCCCGCGCTGGATCAGTTTGCGCACCGCGGTGGGGCTCGCGGGCAGGGCCGAGGGCAGGGGGCGTCCGCTCAGGCCCAGGCCGTGGCGGCTGAGGAGCGACTCCAGGTACTCGGACGCGTTCTGCTGGGTGTAGAAGGGGCGCATCCGCGGCAGGGTGACGCGGGAACGGAGCTGCGCGAACTGGGCGCGCGCCGCCGTGAACGCGTCGCCCCCGCCGAGTCCGTGGGCCGTGGCCCAGGACGCGGAGGCACGCGGTACCAGGCCCTCGTCGAGCTGGACCCAGGAGGCGAGCGCGCCGGACGCGGCGAAGAAGTGGTTGCCGTGGGCCTCGCGTATGCCGTAGTCGGTCAGGATCGCCGTCGGGATGCCGCGGTGGATGGACTCCATGGCGGCCGTCGAACTCACCGTGACCAGCAGGTCGGTGCGGTCCAGGACATCGCCCATGGCGCCGTGCGCCACCGTGAGATTGGGCGGCGGGTCCGGCAGCTCCTCGAAGAGCGTCCGGTAGGGGTAACGCTCCAGGCGGCTGGTCGTCTCGCCGTCGCGCGTGCGCAGCTTGAGCAGCACGTCGCGGTCGGGGTGGCGCCTGGCGTGGCGCTGGAGCTTGTCGAGCATCCCGGCCCTGGCCGCGCGCCCGGCGGGAACGGTCGGCTGCACGGCGAAGCAGACGGTGAACCGGCGGTCTCCCCGGCCGACCGCGGACGGGTCGTACCGCTGGCCGCCGAGGAACGGGAGCCCGGCCTCGACCACGGTGTACGGGTCGGCGCCGACGCCGCGGTAGATCTCGCGGAACAGCGTGGCGTCGTGCGGGCTGTTGGCCAGGACCATGTCCGAGCCGACGCGCAGCAGCAGGCCGTCCACCAGGTTCTCGTAGACGACGCCGACGTAGCCGGAGACGACCACCGGCCGCCGGGAGCCGCCGTCCCAGGCCATCCCCAGGCTGTGGATGAGCGCGAGCGCCGTGCCGCCGATGGTGCCGAGCACCACGAGGTCGGCCTCGGCGAGCGCCGGGTCGTCGAGGAGCTCGCCGTATCCGACGACCTTGCTGGTGTCGGGAACGACGCCGGCCTCGGCGATCTGCCGCTCGGTCGGGGTGGTGCTGGTCTGGAGGAAACGGGCGTCGAGCGCGTGCTTCGGGGCGAGCTGCCGTGCGACCAGCGCCGCCCACTTCCACCGGCTGTCGGAGTCCGCGAGCACGACCGCGCGAGGCACAGCGCTTCCCATCGACTGAGCATCTCCTGGTGATTGAGGGGCGGTTGACGGTGAGGGTGACGGTGAAGCTGACAGCGAGAATGACGGTGAGAGTGACGGCGAGGGCGGGCGATCGCCCGGGGCGCGCGGTGCGTCCCGCGCGGGATGGTTCAGATTACCGTCTGCCTGCGGTTCCGCTCTCCCCGCGGAGGCCCCCACCTGCCGCACCGCGCCCGGCGGTTCGCGCGGCGGGCCCCCGAGGGGTCGCCCTCCCCGGAGGGCGCGGCCGTGCTCCGGGAGGATCCCCTAGGGGCTCGTGCGACTTTCCTCCTACCTCCGGTTCGTCCTCCGGGGCGACGAGGCGGCGGTGGGGGGTCCGTAGTCTTTGGGGCCGAGGGGCACACATGCACGATTCGAGCATCGCAGGATACGAGGAGACGACGTGACGACGGCTGTAGTGAATCCGACGACCGGGGGCAGCGGAGGGCACACAGCCGTAGCCGCACGGGCCGAGGGTGTCGTGAAAGCGTACGGCGCGGGCGAGACGCAGGTCCTCGCCCTGGACAACGTGACCGTGGACATCGAGCGCGGTGGTTTCACGGCGATCATGGGGCCTTCGGGGTCGGGGAAGTCGACGCTGATGCACTGCCTGGCCGGTCTGGACACGGTCACCAGCGGGCGGATATGGGTCGGCGAGACCGAGATCACCGGGCTGAAGGACAAGAAGCTCACCAAGCTGCGGCGCGACAGCATCGGCTTCATCTTCCAGGCGTTCAATCTGCTCCCCACCCTCAACGCCCTGGAGAACATCACCCTCCCCATGGACATCGCCGGCCGCAAGCCGGACAAGGAGTGGCTGGAGCGCGTGGTCACCACCGTCGGCCTGGGCGACCGCCTCAAGCACCGACCGGGCCAGCTCTCCGGCGGCCAGCAGCAGCGCGTCGCCGTCGCCCGCGCCCTCGCCGCCCGGCCCGCGATCATCTTCGGCGACGAACCCACCGGCAACCTCGACTCCCGCGCCGGCGCCGAAGTCCTCGGCTTCCTGCGCCGCTCCGTCGACGACCTCGGCCAGACCATCGTCATGGTCACCCACGACCCCGTCGCCGCCGCCCACGCCGACCGTGTGCTGTATCTGGCGGACGGGCGCGTGGTGGACGACATGTGGCAGCCGACCGCGGACCTGGTCCTGGACCGGATGCGCCGCTTCGACGCCAGGGGCCGTGTGTCATGACCGTGTTCAAGACATCCCTGCGGAGCTTCCTGTCCCACAAGGGGCGGATGCTGCTCTCCGGCGTGGCGATCGTGCTGTCGGTGGCGTTCGTCTGCGGGACGCTGGTGTTCACCGACACGCTGAACACGACGTTCGACAAGTTCTTCGGGTCGACCTCGGCGGATGTGACCGTCGGGCCGCCCGAGGAGGAGGACGCGCAGGAGACCGGGCGCGCGGAGACGCTGCCCGCCTCGCTGGTGGAGGAGGTCAGGGCGGTCGAGGGGGTCGCGTCGGCCGAGGGCGTGGTGTTCGACACCTCGATCACGGTGGTGGACGGCGAGGGCGAGAGCGTGTCCTCGTCGAACGGCGCCCCGACCATCGGCACCGGCTGGGGCCCGGACATGCAGCGTTCGATGGACCTGGCCTCGGGGCGGGAGCCGGGCGGGCCAGGCGAGGCGCTCCTCGACGTGGACACCGCGGAACGGGCGGACGTCGCGATCGGCGACGAGCTGCGGATCATCTCGGTGACGGGCACGCACGAGGTGACCGTGACGGGGCTGGCCGCGTTCCGCACCACCAACCCGGGCGCGCCGCACATCCTGCTCGAACCGGAGGCGGCGCGGACGGCGCTGCTCGGCTCGCCCGACCTGATCACCGGCGTGAACGCGATGGCGGTGGACGGGGTCGCCGACGCGGAGCTCGGGGAGCGGATCGCGGCCGGGATCGGCGCCGACCACGACATCGACACGCGCGCCGACAACGAGGCCGCGATGCAGGACGACGTGGGCGGGTTCCTCGACGTGATGCGGTACGCGATGCTCGGCTTCGCCGGCATCGCGGTGCTGGTGGGCATCTTCCTCATCGTCAACACGTTCTCGATGCTGGTCGCGCAGCGGACGCGCGAGATCGGGCTGATGCGTGCGGTGGGCGCGAGCCGCCGCCAGGTCAACCGGTCGGTGCTGACGGAGGCGCTGCTGCTCGGCGTGGTGGGCTCCGTGGTGGGCGTCGGCGCGGGCGTGGGGCTGGCCGTGGGGCTGATGAAGCTGATGGACTCGGCGGGCATCACGATGAGCACCTCGGATCTGACGGTCGCGGCGAGCACGCCGGTGGCGGGGATCCTGGTGGGCGTGGTGGCCACGGTGGTGGCGGCGTGGCTGCCGGCGCGCCGGGCGAGCAAGGTGTCGCCGATGGCGGCGCTGCGGGACGCGGGCACGCCGGGCGACGGCGCGGCCGGACGCGTCAGGGCGGTCCTCGGGCTGCTGCTGACGGTCACGGGCGGAGCGGCGCTGGTCGCGGCGGCGGCCTCGGAGGAGGCGTCCGACGGGTCGCTGTACCTGGCGCTCGGGCTGCTGCTGACGCTGGTCGGCGCGGTGGTCGTCGGGCCGCTGCTCGCGGCGGGCGTGGTGCGGGTGCTCAGCGCGATCGTGCTGCGGGCGTTCGGCTCGGTGGGCCGGATGGCCGGGCGGAACGCGCGGCGCAACCCGCGGCGGACCGGGGCGACGGCGGGGGCGCTGATGATCGGGCTGGCGCTGGTCGGATCGCTCTCGGTGGTCAGCACGTCGGTGGTGGCGTCGGCCTCGGACGAGCTGGACCGTTCGGTGGGGGCGGACTTCATCGTGGACACGTCGGGGCAGCCGATCACGCCCGAGGCGGCGGAGGCGGTGCGTTCGACGCCGGGTCTGGCCCATGTGACGGACTACACGGGCGTGCAGGTGGAGCTGACGACGGCGGACGGCGCGTCGACCACGGAGGAGATGATCGCGGCGGACCCGACGTACGCGCAGGACCTGCGGGCGCGGACGGTGTCGGGCGAGCTGGCGGCGGCGTACGAGCCGGACCGGCTGTCGGTGGGCGAGACGTTCGCCGAGGAGCACGGCCTCGCGGTGGGCGATGTGCTGACCGCGCGGTTCGTGGGCGGGGACTCGGGGGTCGAGATGACGCTGGGGGCGATCACCTCGGAGGACACGCTGCTCGACCAGGGCGCGATGTACATGGCGATGGACACGGCGCGGGCGCACCTGCCGGAGGAGCGGATGCCGTTGAACTCGGTGATGTTCGCGCAAGCCGAGGAGGGGCAGAAGGACGCGGCCTACGAGGCGCTGAAGGCGAACCTGGCGCCGTTCCCGCAGTACGACGTCTCGGACCAGGCGGACTACAAGCAGTCGCTGGAGGACGAGATCGGGATGCTGCTGAACATCGTGTACGCGCTGCTGGCGCTGGCGATCATCGTGGCGATCCTGGGCGTGGTGAACACGCTGGCGCTGTCGGTGATCGAACGGACCAGGGAGATCGGCCTCATGCGGGCGATCGGCCTGTCGCGGCGGCAGCTGCGGCGGATGGTGCGGCTCGAATCGGTGGTGATCGCGCTGTTCGGCGCGCTGCTCGGACTCGGGCTGGGGCTCGGGTGGGGGGCCGCCGCGCAGCGGGTGCTGGCGCTGGAGGGGTTCGAGGTGCTGGAGGTGCCGTGGGGCACGATCGGGGCGGTGTTCGTGGGGTCCGCGGTGGTGGGCCTGGTGGCGGCGATCGTGCCGGCGTTCCGGGCGGGCCGGATGAACGTGCTGCGGGCGATCGCGACGGAGTGACCGCGGCCGGGGGGCCGCGGCCGGGGGACCGCGGCGGGATGACCCCGGCCGGGGGCCGCGGTGGTCGGGCGAGCGGTGGTCAGGCGAAGTGGTCGGCGAGGGTGGTCAGGAGCGCGGCGATGCCGTGAGGGCCGTCGACGGTCAGGTCGGTCGCCGAGCTCAGCTCCGCCACCTCCGCGCTGCCGCTGCACACTCGCAGGCCCGCCACCCCCGTCTCGCGGAGCGCGGCCACGGCCTCGAACGCCGGAAGGTCGCCCAGGTCGTCGCCGCCGTAGAGCACGGAGGCGGCGTCCGTCTCCCGGGCCAGGGCGGTCAGCGCGGCGCCCTTGTCCATGCCGGGCGGGCGGAGTTCGAGGACGAGGCGGCCCGGTTCGAGCGCCAGTCCGTGCGCCGCGGCCAGCGCGGCCAGCGGCTCGCGGAGGGCGGCGAGCGCGCCCGCGGGGTCGGGGGCGCGGCGGGTGTGGACGGCGAGGGCGTTGCCCTTGTCCTCGATGAACGCGCCCGAGTCCGCTGTCAGGGCCGGGAGTTCGGCGCGGGCGGCGGCGACTCCCGCGTGCGGGGGCGGGGTGTGGAGCTCTCCGGTGGCGGCGTCCCACCGCTCCGCGCCATAGGCGCCGAGGACGGTGAGCCCGGCCAGCTCGGGGTGGCCGTCGAAGCCGCCGAGGCGCGCCGCGACCTGGGCGGGGCGGCCGGTGATGACGGCGACGACCGCGACCCGGCCGGCGACGCGCGCCAGGGCCGGGACGGCGTCGGGGTGAGGGCGGGAGCGCTCGGGGTCGTCGACGATGGGGGCGAGCGTGCCGTCGAAGTCCAGGGCGATCAGCGCCCGTTCCGGCTGGTCGAGGAGTGCGGCGAGTCCGGCGCGGCCGGCGTCCGTCGTGGGTACGGGAAGGCTGCCCATGTACATGACCCTACCGGCGGCGACGGCGGGATGCGCGGACCCTTCTGAGGCGGTTCACGGTGACGGGGTCGTGGGCGAGGGCCCGGGGGTCGTCAAGCAGTGCGTTGAGCAGTTGGTAGTACCGGGTGGGCGACATGCCGAGGCGTTCCCTGATCGCGCGCTCCTTGGCGCCGGGGCCGGGCCAGGAGGCGCGTTCGACCGCGAGGACGGCCCTGTCCCGTTCGGACAGTCCCTCCTCGGACGCGTCGCGCTCCTCGCGTTCCCCGGGCTCCTCGCGCTGATCCCGCTGATCGCGCTGGTCGCCCTCCTCGCCGGTCACCCGGAAAGTCTAGGCTGCGCCTCATGTCTCCCACCGTGCCCGCCGTCCCACCGGCATCCGACCCGTCCCGGGGCTCCCGCACCGCCGCCGAGCTCGCCACCCAGCCGGAGTGCTGGCTGCGGGCCGTCCGCGACCACGCCGACTTCGCCGCCGCGCTGCCCCGGCGGGGCGAGCGGGTGGCGGTCACCGGCTGCGGCACCTCGTGGTTCATGGCGCAGGCGTACGCGGCGCTGCGCGAGGCCGCGGGCGAGGGAAACACGGACGCGTTCGCCGCCTCGGAGTTCCCCGCCGGGCGGGCGTACGACCGGGTGGTGGCGATCACGCGGTCCGGGACCACGACCGAAGTCCTCGATCTGCTGGGCGCGTTGCGCGTGGCGGGCCCCGGGACGCCGCTGGTGGCGCTGACCGCGGATCCGTCCTCGCCGGTGCTGCGGTCGGCGCCGCACGTGGCGGTGCTGGACTACGCGGACGAGACGTCGGTGGTGCAGACCCGGTTCGCGACGACGGCGCTCGCGCTGCTGCGGGCCGGGCTGCCCGGCGGTGAGGCCGCGGTGACGCGAGCGGCCGGGGAGGCGGAGGCGGCCCTGGAGAAGGCGCTGCCCGAGGCGGTCGTGGAGGCGGAGCAGTGGACGTTCCTCGGCCGGGGCTGGTGCTACGGCCTGGCGCAGGAGGCGGCGTTGAAGATGCGCGAGTCGGCGGGGGCGTGGACGGAGGCGTACCCGTCGATGGAGTACCGGCACGGGCCCGTCTCCATCGCGGCGGCCGGGCGCGTGGTGTGGGTGTTCGGTGACGCGCCCCAGGGGCTCGACGCGGAGGTGAGGCGCGCGGGCGCGGTGTTCGCGCCGGGCGCGGGCATCGATCCGATGGCGCGTCTCGTGCTCGCCCAGCGCCTCGCGGTGGCGGTGGCGGGGGCGCGTGGCCTGGACGCCGACCGGCCGCGGAACCTGACGCGTTCGGTGATCCTGTCGGAGCCGACCGTGTAGTGGACTAGACCTGTTCCCCCGTCTGGGGCGAGACTTGCGCCTGTGATGATGCACGAGGACCAGGAACGTTACGTCATCGCCCTTGATGTGGGCGGCACCGTGCTCAAGGGCGCCCTCACCGGCCAGGACAACGAACCGCTGTACCAGGTCCGCCGCGCCACCAGCGGCTCGGGCGACCAGGCGGCCGTGACCGCCGGGGTCCTGGACTTCGCGGCCGAGTTGTACGGAACGGGCCTGGCCCGCTTCGGCCGCCCGCCGTCCGCCGCGGGGGTGGCGGTGCCCGGCATCGTGGACGAGCGGGCCGGGGTCGCCGTCTACTCGGCGAACCTCGGCTGGCGCGATCTGCCGCTGCGGCGGCTGGTGAGCGAACGGCTCGACGGCATCCCGGTGGGGCTCGGCCACGACGTGCGCGCCGGAGGGCTCGCGGAGGGGCGCCTGGGCGCCGGCGCGGGACAGGAGCGTTTCCTGTTCATCGCGCTGGGGACCGGGATCGCCGGGGCCATCGGCATCGGGGGCGCCGTCGATCCGGGGGCGCACGGAGGTGCGGGGGAGATCGGACACGTCGTCGTGCGCCCCGGGGGCACGCGCTGCGGGTGCGGGCAGCAGGGCTGCCTGGAGACCGTGGCCTCGGCCGCGGCCATCGGCCGGGCCTGGGCGGCGGCCTCGGCAACGCCGGGCGCGACCGCCGCCGACGCCGCGCGGGCCGTCGTCGCGGGCGATCCGCGCGCCGAGTCGCTGTGGCGGGAGGCGGTGGACGGCCTGGCCGACGGCCTGCTGACCGCCGTCAGCCTGCTCGACCCGGGGGCGGTGATCGTGGGCGGCGGGCTCGCCGAGGCGGGCGAGACACTGCTCGCGCCCCTGCGCGTGGCGCTCGCCGCCAAGGCCACCTTCCAGCCGCTCCCCACGATCGTTCCGGCGGCGCTCGGCGACGCCGCCGGCTGCCTGGGCGCGGGACTCCTCGCCTGGGACCACTGCAAGCTCCCCATGTCAGCGGAGGTTTCCCCGTGATGAAGCGCACCGTGCTCACCGGCGCGAAGGTGGTGCGGCCCACCGGGGTCGTGGACGGCGGCCGGGTGACGGTCGAGGACGGACGCATCGCCGCCGGGCGCCGGGAGGAGCCCGACCACGCCGAGGTCGTCGACCTGACCGGCCACTGGGTGCTGCCCGGCTTCGTCGACATCCACGTCCACGGCGGGGGCGGCGCCTCGTTCTCCGCGGGCACGGCGGATCAGGCGATGCGGGTCATCGCGACCCACCGGGCGCACGGCACGACCACCATGGTCGCCTCCACGGTCACCGGCGACCTCGGCGATTTGGCCGGGCAGGCGGGCGTGCTCTCCGAACTGGCCGAGCAGGGCGAGCTGGCCGGGATCCACTTCGAGGGCCCGTTCATCTCGCCGCAGCGCTGCGGCGCGCACGAGCCCGCGCTGCTGCGCGACCCCGACCCGGCCGAGGTGCGCAAGCTGATCGACGCGGCGCGCGGCACGGCGCGCATGGTGACGCTCGCGCCCGAACTGCCGGGGGGCATCGACTCGGTGCGGCTGCTGCGGGACGCCGGGGTGATCGCGGCGGTGGGCCACACGGACGCGCCCTACGAGACGGTGGTGGACGCCGTCGAGGCGGGCGCGACCGTGGCGACGCACCTGTTCAACGCGATGCCGCAGCTCGGCCACCGCGCCCCGGGGCCGGTGGCGGCGCTGCTGGAGGACGAACGGGTCACCGTCGAGCTGGTCAACGACGGCACCCATCTGCACCCGTCCGTGCTGGGGCTCGCGTTCCGGCGGGCGGGCGCGGACCGGGTCGCGTTCATCACGGACGCCATGGGCGCGGCCGGGATGGGCGACGGGCTCTACCCGTTGGGCCCCATGGAGGTCGAGGTGAGGGACGGCGTGGCGCGGCTGACGGAGGGGGGCGCCATCGCGGGCTCGACGCTCACCCTGGACCGGGCGTTCCGGCGGGCGGTCACGGTGGACGGGCTGCGGGTGACCGAGGCGGTGGCGGCGCTGTGCTCGACGCCGGCGCGGCTGCTCGGCCTGGGCGACCGGGTCGGCTCGATCGAGGAGGGCAAGGACGCCGACCTGGTGGTGCTCGACGAGGCGTTCGAGGTGACCGGCGTGCTCCGCAAGGGCGAGTGGCTGGTGCGCCCGTGACGCTTGCGCCCGGCGCGAGGCTGCTGGCCGAGGCGCGCGCCGAGGGGCGCGCGCTGGCGGCGTTCAATGTGATCACCCTCGAACACGCCCAGGCGGTGGCGGCGGGAGCGGCGGCGGCCGGGGCGCCCGCCGTGCTCGCCGTCTCGCAGAACGCGGTGGCCCACCACGGCGGGCGCCTCGCCCCGCTGGCCGCCGCGCTGGTCGCGCTGGCGCGGGAGGCACCCGTTCCGCTGGGGCTGCACCTGGACCATGTGACGGACGAGGCGCTTCTGCACGAGGCTCCGGCGGCGGGCTTCGGCTCGGCCATGTTCGACGGCTCGCGGCTGCCCTACGCGGCCAATGTGGCGGCGACGGCGGAGGCGGCGCGCTTCGGGCACCGCCACGGGCTGCTGGTGGAGGCGGAGCTGGGCCGGATCGGCGGCAAGCCGGGCGACGCGCACGCGCCGGGGGTGCGGACGGATCCGGAGGAGGCGGTGGCGTTCGTCGCCGAGACCGGCGTGGACGCGCTGGCCGTCGCGGTGGGCTCCAGCCACGCGATGACGGAGAGGACCGCGGCGCTCGACCACGCGCTGATAGGCAGGCTGCGGGCGGCCGTCGGGGTCCCGCTGGTGCTGCACGGCTCGTCCGGGGTGCCGGACGGGGAGCTGCGGCGGGGGGTGGCGGCCGGGCTCACCAAGATCAACGTGGGGACGGCGCTCAACGCGGCCATGACCGCCGCCGTCCGCGAACGGCTGGCGGCGGATCCCGGCGGCGCCGACCCCCGGCCGTATCTGGCCGCGGGGCGGGCCGCGATGACGGCCGTGGCCGAGCGTTTCCTGCGGGTGCTCGGCGGCTGACGGCGAGCGCCGACCGGGACCCGGGGGCGGGCCCGAGCAGGGGCCCGGCCGGGGTCACTGGTCGCGGTTCTCGCGGATCTCCAGCTTGTTGATGAGGACGTCGCACTGGGCGGTGCAGGTGAACTGCACCGTGTTCGAACCCTCGGCCAGCTCGACGATGTTGTACGTCTCGAACCAGCTGGACTCCCAGGCGCTCTCGCCGCCGTTGTAGTCCCGCAGCTCGACCGGGTCCTCGCGGGGGGTGTTGTTGACCGAGAACGCCATGGTCTGACCGTCCGCGATCGCGGCGTAGCCGGTGTAGAGGCGGTACTGACCGGGCTCGCCCTCGAAGTCGAACGTCCAGGTGACCGTGGAGTTCTGCGTGCCGCCGACGGCGATGTAGGCGCCGTTCTCCGTCTCGGCGCCGGGGACGTCCGAGGCGAACGTGATGCCGCCGCCCAGTTGCACGTCGGTGATGGTGGCGGCGGGCAGGCCCTCGGGCTCGGTCTGCTCGTCCGTGGGCTCGTCCCCCGGGTCGCCGTTCCCTCCGTCGTCCCCGCTGTCCTCGGTCGCCGACGCCGACGGGTCGCCGCCCGCCTCGGAGCCGTCCTCGCCTCCGCTGCTGAAGATGATCGCCGCGCCGACGCCCACCACCACGGCCAGGACGACGGCGATGGCGCCGATCAGCAGCCCGTTGCGCCGGGGCTCGGAGTCCTGCCGGCGGCGGTCGGGCGGGCCCGAGTACGGCGGGCCGCCCGGCTGGGTCTCGGGCGCCGCGTAGTACGCGTCGGGACTCTGCTGGTGGGGCTGACGGGACGGGTGGCCCTGCTGGGCCTGGTGTGTCTGCGTCTGCGGCTGGCGGTACCCCTGCTGCCCGCCGAACGTCCGCTCCCCCACCGGGCGGACCTGATGGTAGGAGGGCTGCCGCGGGGCCGCTTGCGGCTGCGGCTGCCCGGCCTCCGGTCGATAGAGGTATCCGAACGGGTCGTCGCCCTCGTCGGGCGTGCCCCTGCCGCCGGTGTGCCCCGCGCTCATCGGCTTCCGCTCCTTAGCTACCGCTTCTTTCCCCCACCATGTCTCCGCGCGAGCCTACCCCTTTCGGGGGAAGGCCCCGGACCCTTCGCGCCCCGGCGGTCTCAGCCCACCCGGCGCTTGCCCTGCGACCTGGAGCGCTTCTCGACATACATGCGCTGGTCGGCGGATTCGAGGATCTCCTCGGTCGTCATGCCGCAGGCGGCCCAGCCGATGCCGAAGCTGGCGCCGACCCGGACCGCGCGGCCCTCCACCCTGATGGGGGGGATGATGCCGTTGCGCAGGCGGACCGCCAGGTCGGACGCCTCGGACGGGCCGAGGCCCTCGGCCAGGACGACGAACTCGTCGCCGCCGAGCCGCGCGACGGTGTCGTTGTCCCGGACGCCCTGCTCCAGCCGCCGGGCGACCTCGATGAGGACCGCATCGCCGCAAACATGGCCGAAACGGTCGTTGATTGACTTGAATCCGTCCAGATCGCAGAAGAGAACGGCCAGCCCCTTGCCATCCCCGCCCGGCGCGTCGGGCGCGTGCACGTGCTCGTGGTGATCGTGCAGGCGCCGCCTCGGCGTGCCCAGGCCCTCGAACGCGTCGCCACCCCGCATCCCGTCCCGCATCCCGTGCACGCCCTGCATGCCGTGGACGCCCACGGGTCCCGGCCGGTCGGAGGCCGCGGACCGTTCGCAGATCCGGCCGCCGAGTCTGGCCTTCAGCTCCGCGCTGTTGGGCAGCCCGGTCAGCGAGTCGTGGCTCGCGCGGTGCGCGAGGGCCAGCTCGTGCCGCTTGCGCTCCTCGATGTCCTCGACGTGCGTGAGCTGCACCTGCGGCCCGTCGGCGACGTCGGCGACCACCGAGTTCCGCAGGGAGACCCAGACATAGGAGCCGTCGCGCCTCGCGAGGCGCAGCTCGGCGCGGCCGCCCTCGGCCGAGGTGCGCAGCAGGACGCCGGTGTCCTCCGGGTGGACGAGGTCGGCGAAGCTGTAGCGGCGCAGCACGGCGCCGGGGCGGCCGAGCAGCCGGCACAGCGCGTCGTTGACCTTGATCAGCCGCCCGTTGGTCTCGCCGCCCACCTCGGCGATGGCCATGCCGCTCGGCGCGTACTCGAACGCCTGGCGGAAGCTCTCCTCGCTGGCCCGCAGCGCCTGCTGCTCCCGTTCCAGGCGCACGAGCGCCCGCTGCATGTTGCCGCGCAGGCGGGCGTTGCTGATGGCTATGGCGGCCTGGGAGGCGTAGAGCTGGAGCGCCTCGCATCCCCAGGGCCCGGGGCGGCGGCCGTTGCGCGGGCGGTCCACCTCCAGAACGGCGAGCAGCTCGCCGTCCGAGGCGTGCATCGGCGCGAACAGCCGGTCCATCGGGTGCCACTCGTCGGGGTAACGGGGCGCGGGCCCGGTGATGTGCCACTGCGGCACGTCGTCGTGGTCGAGGACCCAGCCCTCGGTATAGGGGATGAAACGCAGCTCGCCCCAGTGCTCGCCCATGCCCAGGCGCCGCTCCCAGGACTCGCGCGAGCCGGTGCGCCCCGCCAGGGCGGCCTCCGCGTTGTCGTTGCCCGCGACGGCCGCCACCAGCAGATCCCCGTCCGGTCTGACGAGGTTGACGGCGGCGAGCTCGAAGCCGAGCGCGGCGACCGCGCCGTCCGCGATCGTCTGGAGGGTGTCCGCCATGCTGCGAGCGGTGTTCAGCTGAGCGACGACCTGGTGCAGCTCCCGCAGTGAGGCGAGGCGCACATAGGGCTCCGTCTCCGTTTCCATCACTCCCCCGGGCGCGAAATGCACGTGCAGATACACAGGCCACTGAATCACAGGGAGCTGCCCGCTAGGTACACAGGGTCAGCAATTAGTTGCCTTGTGTGATTCATGTCACAGTACGGATGTGCTCGGTCGCGGGATGTAGGACGACCGGGGCCCCCGCTCTGGTTCCCTGGGCCGATGCACCGCACGGGCAACGGGAGTTAGCGTGTGGGCCGTGTCCCTACCTGTGCAGCAGCACCAGCCCGTCCCGCATCCTGAAGGGGTGAGCGAGGAGGAGTTCCGCGGCGCCCTGGCCCGGCTCGCGGCCGGGGTCGTACTGGTGACCGCCCACGACGAGGAGGACGGCCCGCGCGGCGCGGCGGCCGGGATGACGGCGACCGCCTTCCTGTCCGTGTCGCTCGACCCGCCGCTGGTGCTGGTGAGCGTGCGGACCGGCTCGCGGATGGACGAGGTGCTGGAGCGCCAGCCGCTGTGGGCCGCGTCGCTGCTCGGCGAGGAGGGCCGCACGACGGCGGGCCGGTTCGCGATGGCGGGGCGGCTGTCCGACCGGCTCCTGTTCCAGGACCTCCCGCACACCCTCGGCGAGATCACGGGGGCGCCGCTGGTGACCGGCGCGCTGGCGACCGTGGAGTGCAGAACCGAGCAACGGGTCGAGGCCGGGGACCACACGCTGCTGATCGCCCGCGTCCTGGCGGCCACCGTCCCGGCGACCGGCGAGGGACCCCTGCTCTACTACCGCGGCTCCTACCGGCGGCTGGGGTAGCGGGCCCGTCAGTCCCAGCTGTCCCGGCCCGAGCGGCCACGCTTCAGATCGGCGCGGCGGCGCTTGTCGGCGAGGCGGCGCTCCGTGACTCCGCGTGGCGTGCGGCGGGCCTTGCGCGGGCGGGGCGGGGGCGCGGACGCCTCGGCCAGCACCCCGGCCATCCGCCGCGCGGCCGTCTCGCGGTTGCGCCACTGGGAGCGGTGCTCGCTCGCCCGCACCGTCAGCACCCCGTCATGCAGCCGCCCGGCGAGCCGGTCGAGGGCGCGTTCCTTCCACACGTCGGGGAGGGAGCGGGTGGCGGCGAGGTCGAAGCTGACCTCGGCCTGCGTGTCGCTGGTGTTGACGTGCTGGCCGCCGGGGCCGGAGGACCGGG
This sequence comes from Streptomyces sp. SBT349, assembly GCF_001083795.1. Taxonomy (GTDB): domain Bacteria; phylum Actinomycetota; class Actinomycetes; order Streptomycetales; family Streptomycetaceae; genus Streptomyces. The sequence continues at coordinate 49,957 of NZ_LAVK01000002.1, read as the reverse complement.
AGAAACGCCAGCGGAGCTCGGCCTCCGGCAGGGAGACCGCGCCGCGAATGACGTAGGGCCCGGACATGCGTTCCATGATCCCCCGCTCGGCCGCATCCCGCACGCTGGTTTTTCGCCCGAACGCGCGTGGAACCCACCTCCCCCCTGACATCGTTGGGGACAGTGAGAGTAACGTCATCGCAAAGGCGACCCTGAGCGACATGGAATAAGGGGATCTACATGGGTGTGAGCCTGTCCAAGGGCGGCAACGTCTCGCTGAGCAAGGAGGCACCGGGCCTGACCGCCGTCACGGTCGGTCTGGGCTGGGACGTTCGCAGCACCACTGGTGCCGACTTCGACCTGGACGCGAGCGCCCTTGGGGTGAACTCGGGTGGCAAGATCGTCTCGGACCAGCACTTCATCTTCTACAACAACCTGAAGACGCCCGACGGCGCCATCGAGCACACCGGGGACAACCTGACGGGTGAGGGCGAGGGCGACGACGAGCAGATCAAGGTCAACCTGGCCGGTCTCCCGGCCGAGGTCGACAAGATCGTCTTCCCGGTCTCGATCCACGACGCCGAGAACCGCGGCCAGAACTTCGGCCAGGTGCGGAACGCGTTCATCCGTGTGCTGAACCAGGCGGGCGGCGCGGAGATCGCCCGCTACGACCTGACCGAGGACGCGTCCACCGAGACGGCGATGGTCTTCGGCGAGCTCTACCGCAGCGGCGCGGAGTGGAAGTTCCGCGCGGTCGGCCAGGGTTACGCCTCGGGTCTGGCCGGCATCGCCCAGGACTTCGGCGTGAACGTCTGACGCGGCCGACTCTCGCCCTCAGGGCCACCCGGGACCTCCCGACGCACGGCGTCGGGGGGTCCCGGCCGTCCTGGGCGGCCGGTCAGCCCGCCTCGGCCACCTCGGCCGCGCCGCGGAGGTGGGCGAGCAGGTCGTCGATGAGGTGCCCCGCGCCGTCCGGCGCGAGGTGCCCGGCGGAGGCGAGGTCGGCGGCCCCGTGCGCGAGCGCGCGCACGAGCGAGGCGAACCGGACCGGGTCGCCCGGGGGCAGCGCGCCGGCGTCCTGGGCGGCGGCGACGACGCCGTTCCACCGGGCCTGCGCCGCCCGCGCGGCGGCGCCCAGCTCCTCCGAGTCGACCGACCACGCGCCGAACACCAGCTTGAAGCGCGCCGGGTGGTGGCGCGCCCAGGCGAGGTAACCGTGCATGGCCGTGCGCAGCTCCTCCTGGGGTGACCGCCGCCTCTCCCCTCTCTCCGTGGGCACCATGACGCGCCGTTCGAGCTCACGCGCGGCCACCGCGGCGAGCAGCGTCTCCTTGCTGGCGAAGTGCCGGTACGGGGCGTTGTGCGACACGCCCACGCGGCGGCCGACCTCGCGCAGCGTCACCGCCTCGACGCCGCCCTCGTCCAGCAGCCCCGCCGCCGCGTCGATCAGCGCCTCTCGCGTGCCCGTTCCCATGCCGCCATCGTAGGTGTGCGGTTGACGTCGTCAACCGCCCCCACCTAGCGTTGACGTCGTCAACCCGGCGCGAGAAGGGCGGCCCTCCATGCACCGGACGAGCACCGCGGTGGTGACGGGAGGGACGGGCGGCATCGGGGAGGCCATCGCGCGCCGCCTGGCGGCGGACGGCAGGACCGTCGTCCTGGTCGGCCGCAGCGACCAGCGGCTCGACGCGGCGCGGCGACGGCTCACCGCGGCGGTCCCGGAGGCGGATCTGCGGTCGGAGCGCGCGGACCTCTCCCTGCTCGCCGACGTCCGCGCCCTGGCCGGGCGCCTGACGGCGCGCCACGCCCCGCCGGACGTCGTGGTCAGCAACGCGGCCGTCATCGCGGAGGTCGGCGACACCACGGCGGAGGGCATCCAGCGGACGCTGGCGACCAACCACCTCGCCCCCTATCTCCTGCTGCGCCTCCTCGCCGGACACCTCGGCGACCGGCCCGCCCGGTTCGTCGTCGTGTGCGGGGCCCCGAGGGCGCTGGCGCGCATGCCGGTCGATCTGGACGACCTGGACTGCGCGACCGGCCGCGGCCTGGGACCCGTCCCGAGCCTCCGGCCGTTCGACTGCTACGGCCGCACCAAGAACATGAACGCGATGTTCGTCAACGGGCTCGCCCGCAGGCTCGACGGCACACGGATCACGGTGAACGGCGTGCACCCCGGCGTCATCAAGGGGACCGGGCTGGTGCGGAGTTCGCGCGGCACGCTGCGGATTCTGGCCGCGGCGCTGAGCCCGTTCCTGCGGGGGCCCGACGCGGGGGCGGACACGCCGGTGTGGCTGGCGTCGTCCCCCGAGGTCGAGGGCGTGACGGGCCGGTTCTTCGTGAGACGCAAGCCGGTCACGATCGCACCGCACCTGACCGATCCCACCCGCTGCGACCGCCTGTGGAACGAGAGCGCCCACCTCGTCGGCCTCTCCCCCTCGATGGCCGCACCCGCCGACGACGAGGGATGAAGGCCGATGCCTCTCGTCGTGTCGGGCGGCGCTACGGGCGCTCCGTGAGCAGCTCCGCCAGGCGGTCCGCGAACGCGGTGAGCCGGTCAAGCCGCGGCCCGTCCCGGGCGACACGGAAGCCATGGCGGCGGCCCCAGAACGCGGCCCGCACGGCGTGGAACTGGGCCCAGCGCAGGGCGCGTTCGCGATCGACCTCCGCGGCCTCGGCGAAGATCTCCACGGCGCGGTGGACGGCCTTGCGCAGGTCGCCCGCTTCGAGGAACGTCAGCGCGCGTGACTTCAGCAGCGTGCCACCGTCGTACGCCGGGTCGCCCGCGTATCCCTTGGGATCGACGGCCAGCCACGGCTCCCGGTCGGCGCGCAGGATGTTCCCCGGGTGGAGGTCGCCGTGGACGAGGGTGTCCGGCTGGGTGCGGCCCAGCTCGCGGACGGTCGCCACGGCGGCCGCCGTCACCCGGCGCGGCAGCGTGTGCGGCAACTCCCCGGCATCCTTGCGGAGCTCCTCCTCCCACACGTCGGCCCGCTCCCGCATCCGGGGCAGACCGGGCGGCGCGGGGACGGCCAGGCGGCGATTGATCCGTCCCGCGACGGCCAGCACCTCGTCGCCGTCCTCGACCTCCGCCAGCGTCGACGTCCGCGCCCGCTCCAGCAGCATCGCGAAGCGCTCGTCGTCGCGCTCGCGCAGCAGGACGGCCCCGCGCCCGCCCCACGCCGCGAACGCGTCCGGCTCGTACACATTGCCCGGGTGCGGGAACGACACCTTCAGCACGGCCGCCTCCTCGTCCCGCCGCCGTACGGGGACGATGATCCCGACACCCCCGTGCATGACCTCCCCGTCAGGCACGCACTGCCAGCGCTCCAGCAACGCGTCCACGATCCCGGGAAGTTCGGCGAGCCACGCCGCCCCAGGCTCTCCTTCACGCCCGACCGTGCTCCGCGCGAACGACTCCGGTACCCCGATCATCCGAGCACCCTACGCGCCGTCGCCCGGCGGAGGCCGGGACGGAAAAGGGTCAATCCTCCACCCGCACCCCCATGCTAGCCGCGAAGTGGGGGGCGAGGTCGAGGAGTTGGGTGGGGGTGATCACCGCGCCCGCCAGGCGGTCGATGCCGCGGGCGAACGACAGGTGCGCGGCGCCGCGGAAGTCGGTGTGCTGGAGGGTCGCCGACGTCAGGTCCGCCTCGCGCAGTTCGCACGCCTCGAACGAGACCCGCTCCAGCCGCGCCCCGCCGAAGTCCGGCTCCACCAGGACGCAGCCGCTGAAGGTGACGTCGGTCAGCCTGGCCTGGCGCAGGTTCAGATAGTCGATCTTGCCGCCCTGGAACCGGACCCGGGTCAGCGCGGCGCCGCCGAGCTGTATGCCGCCCAGGCGGGCGTCCCTGATCTCCACGTCCCGCAGCTGGGCCTCGGACAGCGCCGTCCCGACGCCGCGCACCTCCTCCAGCAGCGTGTCCGCGAGCCTGGCACGTTTCATCCCCGCCTCGTCCAGCACGCACCGCCGCAGCGCGCAGTCCAGGAAGTGCGCCCCCGGCGCCGCCGCGCCGGTCAGGTCGAGCCCGCTGAACTCGACTCCGTCGTAGTCCCCTTCGGGTTCGAGCCGCTCCTCCCCGAAGGGGCTCAGCACCGGCAGCGTGAAGTTCGGTGGTCGCGGCGCCTTCACCGCGTCTCGTTGCGCCATGGCGCCCATCCTGCCGCTCACCACTGACAACGGCGCCTCCCGCTTGACCTCAACCATCCTTGAAGTAACAGGGTGGGCCGCACGCGCCAAACAAGAGAGAGAGACCACCATGCACGCAGTCCGTCTGCACGCGTTCGGCCCGCCGGAGAACCTGCGCTACGAGGAGGCGCCCGACCCCGAGCCCGGCCCCGGGCAGGTGCGGATCGCCGTGGCCGCGGCCGGGGTGCACGTCGTCGACACCGCGTTGCGCGCGGGCCCGCTCGGCGGCCACTTCGGCGTCCCCGAGCTGCCCACCATCCCGGGCCGCGAGGTGGCGGGAACGGTGGACGCCGTCGGCGAGGGCACCGACCCGGCGTGGCTGGGCCGCCGCGTCGTCGCACACCTGGGGATGGTGCCCGGCGGCTACGCCGAGCTGACCGTCACCGGGGCGGAGCGGCTGCACCCGGTGCCGGACGGGCTGCCCGAGGACCGGGCCGTGGCCATGGTCGGCACCGGCCGGATGACGATGGCCGTCCTGCGCTTCGCCGATCCCGCGCCCGGGGACACCGTGCTGGTGCTGGCCGCCGCGGGCGGCATCGGCGCGCTGCTGGTGCAGCACGCCAAGAGCCGCGGCGCGACCGTCATCGGCGCGGCGGGCGGGGCGGCCAAGGTGAGCGCCGTGCGCGACCTCGGCGCGGACCTCGCCGTCGACTACACGCGCGAGGGCTGGGCCGACCGCCTCCGCGCCGCCCACGGGGACCGGCCCGTGACCCTTCTCTACGAGGGCGTCGGCGGCGAGACGGCCCTGACGGCGCTGCGGCTGCTCGCGCCGGGGGGCGTTCACGTCGCGTACGGCTCGTTCTCGGCCGCGCCGGGCGTCGACGCGACGGCCGCGCTGCCCGAACAGGAGGCGGCGGAACGGGAGATCGTCTCGCGGCCGGTGCTCGGGCCGCGCCTGGTCGAGAAGATCGGCGGCTGGGAGAACCTGCGGGTGCTGGAGGTCGAGTCGCTGACCGAGGCGGCGGCGGGCACGCTCGTTCCCCTGGTGCACCACTTCCCGCTCGCCGAGGCGGCCGGGGCCCACCGGGCGATCGAGACCCGGGCCACCATCGGCAAGGTCGTGCTCATTCCCTGAGCGCACTTCCAGCACCGAGAGGCACAGGAAGAAGGGAAACGGTCAGACGCGGACCGCCTCGATCAGTACCAGGCGCTCGGGCCACTGGATCGGGGCGCGCACGCCCACCGTGGCGAGGGCGCGGCCCGGCAGGGTGACGCCCTCGCCCCACCACGGCAGCGTCTCCGCCCGCGACCCCGCGAGCCGGTCGCCGGGCGGGAGCGGCGCCACGCGGTAGGTGGCCTCCGGGTCGAGGCCGGGAAGGGCGACGCGTCCGGGCGGCGAGACGGCGCTCGTCGCCACCTGCACCAGCGCGTAGACGGCGCGCGAGCGGTCCCGCGCCACCACGCCGTGCGTCCAGAGCGCCGTGTCGGGGTGATCGCCGCGGACCACGTCGCCGGTGTGCAGCAGGGGCCGGAGCGTCTTGTACAGCGCGATCCACTCGGCGAGCGCCGCCCGGTCCTCGGCCGTGGCCCGGGTCAGGTCCCACTCGATGCCGAAGTGACCGAAGAGCGCGGTCCCGGCGCGGAAGCCGAGCGCGTGGGTGCGCCCGGTGGTGTGCGCCGTGGGCGCGCCGACGTGCGCCCCCATCAGCTCCGGCGGGAGGAGCAGCCCGGTCCAGCGCTGGATCTGCTGCCGCTCCAGCGCGTCGATGCAGTCGCTGGTCCAGACGCGGTCGGTGCGTTCGAGGATGCCCAGGTCGACGCGGCCGCCGCCGGAGGAGCAGGACTCGATCTCCAGGCGGGGGTGGCGGGAGCGCAGCGTGTCGAGCAGCCGGTAGACGGCCCGCGTCTGGGCGTGCACGCCGGCGCGGCCGGTGGGGCTGTGGCCCGCCTCGACCAGGTCGCGGTTGTGGTCCCACTTGAGATAGGTCAGCTCGTACTCGGTGACGATCGCGTCGAGCCGTTCCAGGATGTAGTCGTACGCGCCCGGGTGGCCGAGGTCGAGGACCTGCTGCTGGCGGGACTCGGGGGGCATCCTGTCGCCGGTCGCCATGATCCACTCGGGGTGGGCGCGCGCCAGGTCGGAGTTGGGGTTGACCATCTCCGGCTCGACCCACAGGCCGAACTCGATGCCGAGGCCCCGCACATGGCGGGTCAGCGGGTGCAGCCCCTCGGGCCAGACGCCCTCGTCCACGTACCAGTCGCCCAGGCCCGCGTGGTCGTCGCGGCGCCCGCGGAACCAGCCGTCGTCCAGCACGAACCGTTCGGCGCCCACCTCGGCGGCGAGATCGGCCAGCTCGGTGAGCTTGCCCAGGTCGTGGTCGAAGTAGACGGCCTCCCAGACGTTGAGCGTGACGGGCCGGGGCGTGCTCGGGTGGCGCTCACGCCCGCGCAGGTGGGTGTGGAAGCGCCCCGCGAGCTCGTCGAGGCCGTTCCGCCCGTAGCTGCCGTACACCCAGGGCGTGGTGTAGGACTCCTCGGCGCCGAGGTCGAGTTCGCCCGCGAGCAGCAGCTCGCCGCCGCCGAGGAGCGAGACGCCCGCGTGGGTGCGTTCGGCCAGGGACCGCTGGTTCCCGCTCCAGGCCACGTGCAGGCCCCAGACCTCGCCCGACCTGAAGCCGAAGCCGCGCTCGCCCGCCACATGGACGGTCGCGGCGTCGGTGCCGGTGCGGCCCTTGCGGTTCTCCCGCAGATGGGTCCCCAGGGTGAACTCGTGGCGCTGCGGGGTGCGTTCACGCAGGTGGCGGCCGGTCATGTCGAGCAGTTCGGTGGCCCGTTCCGGCACGGGCAGGGTGAGCAGCACGCCGGAGAGCGTGAACGGCGCGGCGTCGGCGGCGGCCCTGCTGCTGACCGTGGCGCGCTGGCGCACCAGCCCGGAGTCGGTCAGCTCGACCTCGACGCGCAGTTCGAGCTCGGCGCGCACGTCCTCGGCGATCACGGTGAGGGAGCGGGCGGCGGTCTGGAGGGAGGTGACGGCGAAGGCCGTGGAGAAGTCGGCGCCGGCCCGGTGACCGCTCAGCCCCGGGGTGCCGAGCCACCCGGCCGAGTGCTCGGGCAGCAGGGCGGCGGGAACGACGGTGCCGACGTTGTTCGAGGCTATCTGCGGCACCTCGGCGCGGGCGAGCGCGGCGAGGGCGTCCCGCGACAGCTCGCCCAGGTCCTCCCCCCAGTGCACGACCCAGGGCAGCCCGCTTCCGGTGCAGTCCAGCACGAGGCTGGTGCCCGCGGAACGGAGGTGGACGTAGGTCCCGTCACGCATGTGAGATCCCCTGATCGATCCTGTTGAGACATGTGCGATATTTCTATGGTTGTGCCACCTGACCCGTCAAGGGAGCAGGGGGCGCGTGCGCCGGGCGTGACCAGCCCCGGGCCGGGTGGGCCTGATCAGGGGCTCGGCCCGGCCACCGCCCGGCCCCCGGGCGCCGGTGTGCGAGCCGTGAGCCGCTGAAGGAGGGCCGCCCGGGTGAGCCGTCGTTCCGCGCCCGCCGTACTGGTCACGGGCGGTGAAGGTCTGGAGCCGCCTGTCGGATTCGAACCGACGACCTGCTGTTTACAAGACAGCTGCTCTGGCCAACTGAGCTAAGGCGGCACGCTCGCACGGCCATGACCGGCGGCAACGGCTGATCCAGCCTACACGGACGCGAACAGCCGGTCGGCCCGTGCGCGAGGCCGTCCCCGTCGCCCGCACGCCAGGACCGTTGATCATGCGATGACTATTTTTGCGCACCGGCTACTGACTTTCCCACCCGTTTCGAGTTAGGTTCACTCAGCGTCCATTTACATGGCCGTCACACCTTCCTACTCGGATCGTCCGGCACGTTCCTGCCGGTAGAAGGAGACAAAGAGACATGGCTACGGTCACGTACGAAAAGGCGACCCGGGTCTACCCCGGCTCCGAGGTCCCCGCCGTCGACCAGCTCGACATCCAGATCGAGGACGGCGAGTTCCTCGTCCTCGTCGGCCCCTCCGGCTGCGGCAAGTCCACCTCCCTGCGGATGCTCGCGGGTCTCGAGGACGTCAACGGAGGCTCGATCCACATCGGTGACCGCGACGTCACCCACCTGCCGCCGAAGGACCGGGACATCGCGATGGTGTTCCAGAACTACGCGCTGTACCCGCACATGACCGTGGCGCAGAACATGGGCTTCGCCCTCAAGATCGCCGGCGTGAACAAGACCGACATCCGCACCAAGGTCGAAGAGGCCGCCAAGATCCTCGACCTCACCGAGTACCTGGACCGCAAGCCGAAGGCGCTCTCCGGTGGTCAGCGCCAGCGTGTCGCGATGGGCCGCGCCATCGTGCGTGAGCCGCAGGTGTTCCTCATGGACGAGCCGCTGTCGAACCTGGACGCCAAGCTCCGCGTCCAGACCCGTACCCAGATCGCGGGTCTCCAGCGCCGCCTGGGCGTCACCACCGTCTACGTCACCCACGACCAGGTCGAGGCCATGACCATGGGCGACCGGGTCGCGGTGCTCAAGGACGGCCTGCTCCAGCAGGTCGACACCCCGCGGAACATGTACGACCAGCCCGCCAACCTCTTCGTCGCCGGCTTCATCGGCTCCCCCGCGATGAACCTGGTGGAGGTGCCGATCACCGACGGCGGCGTGAAGTTCGGCAACAGCGTCGTCCCGATCGAGCGCGCCGCCCTCACCGAGGCGCAGGGCAAGGGCGACACCACCGTGGTCGTCGGCTGCCGCCCCGAGCACTTCGCCGTGGTCACCGGCGACGGCGACAACGGCGCCGCCTCCGGCCTCGCCAAGGCGGACGAGAAGAAGGAAGCCGGCCTGGCCGTCACCGTCAACGTGGTGGAGGAGACCGGCGCCGACGCGTACGTGTACGGCACCGCGGAGTTCGGCGGCGAGGTCAGGGACCTGGTCATCCGCGTCGACAGCCGCGACGTGCCCGAGAAGGGCGCCAAGGTCAACGTCGTGCCGCGGCCGGGCGAGACCCACGTCTTCGCCACCGGCTCCGGTGAGCGCCTGAGCGACTGACGCGTTCACCGACGCCGTTCGTCACACCCGTGAAAGGGCCGTGTTTCCGCACACAGTGCGGAAACACGGCCCTTTGCGCGTCAACACCCGCGCCGGAATTCCCGGTCCCTTGTCACTCGTGAGAGTGGCGAAATGTCACCAAATCACTACTCGCCGCTACGATTCACCAAGCCCGTCACCCGTCTTGCGAGGAAGAGCTCCAGTGAATCAGGCACTCCGACACATCGGCAGAAGTCTCGCCATCGCCCTCCCTGTCGTCCTGGTGCTCTCCGGGACACTCGCCGTCACCCGCGTCCCCTGGGTCTCCGCGCCCTCCGAGACCCAGATGCTGACCGCCTCCGCCGAGCGGGAGCAGAAGGCGCCGGAGGACGTGCTCACCGACCGGCTGGTCACCACGCTGCGCCAGGAGGACCCGAGCGCCGCCCTGACCGGCCTCCAGGAGGCCGTCGACGCGGACCCCTCCCTCGCGCCGCACTGCGCGGGCATCGCGCAGGCGCTCGGCGAGGCCGCGGTGGAGAAGTACGGCAGCGCCCAACGGGCCCAGCAGCACGCCCGTCCCGTCTGTGACACCGCCTACGCGGCGGGCGTCGCCGCCGCCGGCTGAGGCCCGCCCACCGGCTGAGGGCCGACCGCATAGGCTGCGGGCATGACACATGCCGCCCTCGACGTCCCGCAGCCCACGCAGGCCGTTGTCCTGGCCGGAGGCCAGGGCTCGCGCCTGCGGCCGTACACGGACGACCGGCCCAAGCCGATGGTGGAGATCCCCGGCACCGGCGTCCCGATCATCGGCCACCAGCTGACGTGGCTCGCCGCCGAGGGCGTCACCGACGCCGTCGTCTCCTGCGGGCACCTCGCCGAGGTGCTCCAGGACTGGCTGGCGACGGCCGAGGTGCCGCTGCGGGTCACCACCGTGGTCGAGAGCGAGCCGCTGGGCCGCGGCGGCGGCCTGAAGTACGCCGCCGCCGCGCTGCCGCGCCCGCACGAGCCGTGGTTCGCCACCAACGGCGACATCTGGACCCGCTTCTCGCTGAGCGAGATGGCCGAGTTCCACGCCGAGCGCGACGCGTTGGCCACGCTGGCGCTGGCCCGCCCGCGCATCCCCTGGGGCGTGGTGGAGACCGACGAGTTCGGCCATGTCCTCGACTTCATCGAGGCCCCGCCCTCCCCCTACCTGATCAACGCCGGCGTGTACGTCTTCGCCGCCGAGTTCACCAAGCTGCTGCCCGACCGCGGCGACCACGAGCGGACCACGTTCCCCCGGCTCGCGAGGGAACGCAGGCTGGCCGGATTCCCGCTGCCGCAGGGCGCGTACTGGCGGGCCATCGACACCGCCAAGGACCTCACCCAGGCGGCGAAGGACCTGGCTACTCCGTCCCGGCGCCCGTCTCAGGGCTGACGTCGGACACGTCGGACACGTCGGAGACGTCGGAGACGGAGCGCCCGGTGACCGCGGAGTCCGTGAACACCGTGTCCACCGGGTGGAAGTGCCCGTCCTCGACCTGCGTGATGCGGGTCCCCAGGTACTGGCCGGTGCCCTCCTCGAAGACATAGGTCGTCTCGTGGCCGAGGTGGCTGCCGAACCGGGTGATGCCGATGCCCTCCCGGCCCGAGGCGTCCGTCGCCGCGCCCACGGAGACGCCCGGGATCAGGTCCCAGGTCAGGAAGAGCTCCTCCGCCACCTCGGGCGGCAGGAGCACGTCCTCGAACATGCCGCCGACCGTCTCGAACGCCCACTGGTCGGCCTGGTCGCCCGAGTCGGCCGAGCCGTTCTCCTCGTAGATCTTCTCCAGGAACTCCGCCGGGTCCTCGGGGATCCCCAGCATGTAGTCGAACGTGGGCTGCTGGAGGTTGGCGGGGAACTCGCCGCCGATGCCCGGGTAGTAGTCCTCGCCGACGCTCCCGTTCGGGTCCTCCTCCTCGCTCCCGACCTCGCCCAGGAAGCAGCGGTCGGGGTTCTCGTCGGCGTTCCCCTCGCCGGGGTTCTCCGCGCCGGGGTCGACGGTGCACGGCTCGCCGGCGTACGGGATCTCGACGGGGATGCCGTCGGGGGCGGTCGAGGAGTTCCAGTACCAGCCCTCGCTGCCGTCCGCCGAGAGCCACAGCCTGGTCTCGTACGGGCCCCGCTCGGAGCGTTCCACGTTGTCCCCGTTGTTCGGCCGGCCGCCCCAGTCGTGGACCACCACGCTCTCCGTCAGGAACCACTGGTCGGGGCCGATCTCGACCTCGGGTCCCGCCGCCGCGGCGGCGGCGAGCTGGGACAGGGTCGAGCCGCCCGAGGCCGGTCCCCCTTCCCCGTCCCCCTCGGCGCCCACCACCGTGGCGGCGACGACGACCGCGGCCGTGGCCACCGGCACGGCGATCAGTACCAACCTCCGGCGCCCCCACCGGCGTTCGGGGGCGTTCTCTGTCTCGCGCATCAGATGCTCCTCAAGCAGCAGACGGCGGTCGTCGGCCAGGCGCGGTGCGGCGGGCGGCGGCAGCAGCCGGGCCAGCTCCTCCCGGTCGGGACCCTCGCCCCGGCTCCACGGGAAACGGTTCATGGGTGCCTCTCCACGCTCTGCGCGCGCTCCGCGTTCGGCGCGCTCCGTCCTCTCGACCGAACCGCCGGGCGTCGGCGGTCGCTTGGTGCTTGTCCACGCCCGGGTGGCGGTTCCCCGCTCGTCGCCACGCCCGCCGCCCCGCTCAGCTCCTCGTCCGTGAGCCGGCGCAGGCGCGCCCTGGCGCGGAAGAGGCGCGAACGGACCGTGCCCACACGCACGCCGAGGGCCTCGGCCGCCTCCGCGTAGCCGAGCCCGGACCAGACGCAGAGCATGAACACCTCGCGGTCGCCGTCCCGCAGGCGCCCCAACGCGGCCTTGGCGGCGGCGAGTTGCTCCGCGTCGGCCATGCGCCCGACCACCTCGTCGGCGAAGTCGGGCAGGGGCTCCCTCGCCGGAACGCGCGCCATGGCGCGTTCATGGCGGCGCTTGGCACGCGAGGTGTTGCGGAGCACGTTGACGGCGATCCCCATGAGCCACGGGCGCGGGGTCTCCCCCTCGTCCCGCAGCCGCTCGCGCAGCCGCCACGCCTCCAGGAAGGTCAGGGACACCACGTCCTCGGCCAGCCCCGGATCCCCGGTCGCACGGACCGCGTACCCGTAGACGAGCTGCGCGTAGGAGGTGAACAGCGACCGGAACGCCTCGGGGTCGCCAACGCGCACGCGGGCGTGCATGGATTCGTTCACCCAATGAATTGTCCGGAGCGGCCAGGGAGTTCCCGTGGCGTCCGTCACACGCTACGCACCGAGAAGCTCGCTAGCCGAGCAGCCCGCCGATAGGGCTGAGGCTGCTCCCGTCCCCCCCTTCGTCCACGGGCGGGCTCTCCTGCACGGGCTCGCCGCCGTCGCCGGCGCCGGGCGACGAGGGGGAGGGGACCCCCTCGGGGACCAACGGGTCGGGCGCGGACGGCTGTTCCTGCCGCGGGGCGGGCACGGTCTGCTCCGCGCTCGGCCCTTCCTCCGAGGGCGGACCGTCCGTCGCGCCGCCCCGGCCCGGCCCGGACGCGTCCCCCGGCGCGGCGTCCTCCTCGCGCCGCTCCCCCGGCGTCGCCGACTCCTCGGCCGCGGCGCCGCTCTTCTCCTCGCGCCGCTCGTCCTCGGCGCGGTCCTCCTCGGTCGTCTCCTCGGGCAACGGCTCGCCGGGCAGGTGGTTGCGCGGGGGCTCACCGGGGCCGGGCAGCGTGGGGAAACGGTCGGAGCGCACGGCGCTGCCGAGCATCGAGCCGATGAGCAGGGCGAGCCCGATCAGCAGCGTCGCCAGGGCCGCGCCCCGGCGCAGCACCCGGTGGCGCAGGTCGGCGAGCGGCGCGCGCGGACCCAGCCTGCGCCATGCCTCACCCGCGAGCCTGGCGTCCAGCGAGTAGACGGGCGCGCCCGCGATCAGCAGCGGGGACCAGGCGGCGGCGAGGAAGATGTCGGGCGCGTCGTAGGCGGGCCCGTTCTTCCAGCCGACGGTCACCAGCAGGGCCAGCGAGAGCGCCGCGCCGAGCCCGGCTGCGACCCGCTGCCACAGGCCGAAGACGGTCAGCACGCCGACGATGAGCTGCGTGAACGCCACGGTCAGCCCGGCGCCCACCGGGTGGGAGAGCGCCCACTCGTGGAGCGGGGCCGCCGCCGACCACGGTTCGAGGGCGCCGAGCCAGGCGTTGAGCGAGCCGCGCTCGCCGCCGTCGAAGTAGACCGGGTTGGTGAGCTTGCCCATGCCCGCGTAGATCGCCATGAAGCCGAGCAGCAGGCGCAGCGGCAGCAGCACCACGCCCAGGCTGAGGTGGCGCCCCGGATGGTACGCCTGGCGCGCGTCGGCCCGGTGCGACCGTTCGCCCGCGTGCGCGCCGGAGCGGGTCCCCCGGTCCGCGCCGGGGCCCACGCCGGGGTCCGCGCCCGGGTCCATGGCGAGATCCGCGGCGTCCTCGGCGGCGTCCGGGTCCGAGGGCTCGCCGAGGGCGGGTCCGCGCGTCCCCGCGCCCCCGCCGCCCGTCACCAGCAGCCGCGTCGACTCGGACGGCTGCGGGTGGCGGGGGCCGACCAGGGAGGCGGGGCGCGCGCCGGTGGCCACGCGCGGGAGCACCTGGGTCGCGGCGCCGTCGACGGCGTGCCCGGCCTCGCGCACCGCGCGCAGCAGGCCGCTCGCGCCCGCGTCCCCCGGCGCGCTGCGCCCGGTCCACACCAGCGGGCGGCGGCGGCCCGCCGCGGGGATCCGGGGCACCGGCGCCGTGTCGGGCACCGCGATGCTCACCGGGGGCGGCGTCGCGAGCTGTACCCGGAAACTGGCGTGGTTGACGACGACCTGGGCCGGGTCGGACGGCACCTTGACCGTGCTGAGCACCGGCTCGTCCAGCGTGGGGCCGCCGCGGGGTGTTCTGGTGTCCACACTCATCTAACCGAGTGACAGACGCTTAAGACACTGCCTTGACCGAAGTCTGTCCGCGACCCTTCAAACCCCCCGGCACGCACGCCCGTTCAGGCGCGGCGGCGTGCGACCTCGTAGAGCACGATCCCGGCGGCGACCCCCGCGTTCAGGCTCTCCGCGCCGCCCGGCATCGGGATGCGGGCGCGGATGTCGCACGTCTCCCCGACCAGCCGGGACAGGCCCTTGCCCTCGCTGCCGACCACGACGACCACGGGCCCGCCGAGCGCGTCCACGTCACCGAGGTCGGCCTCGCCGTCCGCGGCCAGGCCGACCACGGTCAACCCGGCCTTCTGGTACGCCTTCAGCGTGCGGGTGAGGTTGGTGGCGCGGGCGACCGGGGTGCGCGCCGCGGTGCCCGCCGAGGTCTTCCACGCGCCGGCGGTCATGCCCGCGGCCCGCCGCTCGGGCACGACGACGCCGTGCCCGGCGAACGCGGTGAGCGAGCGGACCACGGCCCCCAGGTTCCTCGGGTCGGTGACCCCGTCCAGCGCCACGATCAACGGGTCCTCGTCCGCGTCGAAGGCGGCGGCGGTCAGGTCGTCGGGGTGGGCGTACTCGTAGGGCGGGACCTGGAGCGCGAGGCCCTGGTGGTTAAGCCCGCCGGTGATCCGGTCCAGCTCGGCCCGGGGCGCCTCCAGGAGGTGGACGTCGCCGCGTTCCATGGCGAGCTTGACGGCGTCGGTGACGCGGTCGTCGCTGTCGAGGAACTGCTGCACATACAGCGTGCCCGCGGGAACGCCACCGCGCAGGGCCTCGACCACCGGGTTCCGGCCGACGACGAGCTCGGAGGGCGAGGTGCCCGAGCGGCGGGCCTGGGCCTTGCGCCCGGCCTCCTTGCGCGCCTTGAGGTCGGCGGCGCGCTTCTTGGCGTGGCCGGTGCGCGCCTCGGCGGGCGGCGTGGGCCCCTTGCCGCGCAGCCCGCGGCGCCGCTGGCCGCCACTGCCGATCTGCGGGCCCTTCTTCTGGGTCGTGCGTCGGTTGCGGCGTTCGCTGTTGCCTGCCATGGGTGTGGTCCGGTCCTTCTCAGCTCAGTTCCCAACGGGGACCGTCGGGGGTGTCCTCGATCACCAGGCCGGCGGACTGGAGTTCGTCACGGATGGCGTCGGCGGTGCCGTAGTCCTTGCGCTCGCGCGCCACCTGGCGCTGCCTCAGCACCAGGCCGACCAGGGAGTCGACGGCGCCCGCGAGCTGCTCGCCCCTGCCGCCCGCCGCGGCCCAGGGCCGGTCCAGCGGGTCGAGGCCGAGGACGCCGAGCATGGCGCGGACCTGGGAGGCCAGCACGACCACGGACTCCTTGTCTCCCTCGGCCAGCGCGGCGTTGCCCTGGCGGACGGCGTTGTGCAGGATGGCGAGCGCGCCCGGGACGCCGAGGTCCTCGTCCATGGCGGCGGCGAAGTCGCCCGGCACCTCGGCGGCCGGGAGGATCTGGCCCGCCTGGTCGAGGGCCCTGTGCAGGAAGCCCTCGACGCGGGTGAACGCGGCGTCGGCCTCGGCCAGGGCCTCCTCGCTGTACTCGACCATGGAGCGGTAGTGCGGGGTGCCCAGGTAGTACCGCAGGACGATGGGGCGCCAGCGCTTGGTCATCTCGGTGACGAGCACCGAGTTCCCCAGGGACTTGCTCATCTTCTCGCCGCTCATGGTGACCCACGCGTTGTGGGTCCAGTACCGCGCGAAGCTGTCCCCCGCCGCCTTGGCCTGGGCGATCTCGTTCTCGTGGTGGGGGAAGACCAGGTCGAGCCCGCCCCCGTGGATGTCGAACGCCTCGCCCAGGTACTTGTGGGCCATGGCGGAGCACTCCAGGTGCCAGCCGGGGCGGCCGGGGCCCCAGGGCGTCTCCCAGCTGGGCTCGCCGGGCCTGGCCGCCTTCCACAGCGCGAAGTCGCGCGGGTCGCGCTTGCCCGACTCGCCCTCGCCGCACGGCTGGAGCATCTGGTCCAGGTCCTGGTTGGACAGCTCCAGGTAGGCGGGGAAGGTGCGCACGTCGAAGTAGACGCTGCCCTCGGCCGCGTAGGCGTGGCCACGGTCGACGAGGGTGCGGATCATCGCGACCATCTCCGGCACATGGCCGGTCGCGCGCGGCTGGTAGGTGGGCGGGAGGCAGCCGAGGGCGGCGTAGGCGTCGTCGAACTTGCGCTCGTTCTCGTAGCCGATGGCCCACCACGGGCGGCCCTGCTCGGCGCTCTTGGCGAGGATCTTGTCGTCGATGTCCGTCACGTTCCGGATGAAGACGACATCGAAGCCGCGGTAGGTGAACCAGCGGCGCATGATGTCGAAGTTCAGTCCTGAGCGGACATGTCCGATGTGTGGCGCGGCCTGGACCGTGGCGCCACAGAGGTAGATCGAGACGCAGCCCGGCGCGAGCGGGACGAAGTCACGGATCTGCCGGGCGCTGGTGTCGTACAGGCGAAGGCTCACACGTCAAGAGTAGTGGGCGGGGGGCCTCCCCCGCGCCGACGGGCGCGGGGAAGGGAACGGTCCAGAACGGCACCTCCGGGGCCGCGGGAACGGCCCGGTGGGGCCCGGCGTCAGACGATGCCCTGGCCCACGATCCGGTCGGCCCTCACGCGCACGACGACGCGGGGGGCGTCCTGCGCGCTCGCGGGGTTGAACTCGGCGTATTTCTTTCCCACGTACTTGAGGGCGAGGGCGTCGATCAGCTCCTGGCCGCCCTCGGTGGTCAGCTCGGCCGTGCCGTAGACCGTGGCGTAGCTGTAGGGCGCCTCGGCGGGAACGACCTGGACGCTGACGCGCGGGTCCCGGCGCAGGTTCCGCTCCTTGCTGCGGCCGACCGTGGTGGAGATCAGCAGGTCGTCGCCGTCCCGCGTGACCCAGACCGGGGTCAGCTGGGGACTGCCGTCCCGCTGGATGGTGGCGATGGTGACGAAGACCTTCTCGTCGAGCGCCGCCTTGAGGCCCTCGGGGAGCGTGACTGCCACGGTGACACCTTCCTCGTCGCGTTGAGTCGTTGCATCGCGCACCATGTCCGTACCCCCGCCGGACCGTGTCACCCGCCAGGGGCGCGCGGCACGACGAGCGCCGTCGCGACGGCGGCCAGGCCGTCGCCGCGCCCGGTGAGGCCCAGGCCGTCGGTCGTGGTGCCGGAGACGGAGACGGGCACTCCGCCGAGGGCGGCCGACAGCACCTTCTGAGCCTCGTCGCGGCGCTTGCCGACGCGGGGCCTGACGCCGATGACCTGGATGGCGACATTGCCGATCTCGAAGCCGGCGGCGCGCACGATCCTGGCGGCCTCGCCGAGCAGGGCGGCGCCCGAGGCGCCCGACCACTCGGGGCGGTCGGTGCCGAAGTGCTCGCCGAGGTCGCCGGTGGCCGAGGCGGAGAACAGCGCGTCGCAGGCGGCGTGCGCCGCGACGTCGCCGTCGGAGTGCCCGGCGAGGCCGTACTCGGCCTCCGGCCAGTGCAGCCCGGCGCACCACAGCGCGCGCCCGCGCTCGAAGGCGTGCACGTCGGTGCCGATGCCCACCCGCACGTCAGAACCCATCGTTCAGTCTCCTTCTGGCGAGCACGGCCTCGGCGAGGACCAGGTCGAGCGGGCGGGTCACCTTGAACGCCTCCTCGTGCCCCAGGACGAGCACCACCGGGACGCCGAGCCGCTCGACCAGGCCCGCGTCGTCGGTCGCGGCGGCCTCGGCGACGCCGGCGAGCCGGTCGTGCGCCTTGACGAGCGTGGCGCGTTCGAAGCCCTGGGGCGTCTGAACCGCGCGCAGGAGCGAACGGTCCGGGGTCGCGACCACCGGCTCCGGCGCGCCGACGGCGCTCGGCGGGGCGACCTCCTTGACCGTGTCGGTCAGCGGGAGGGCGGGAACGACGGCGGGCGCGCCGGCGCGGACGGCGGCGGCGACCGCGTCCACGGTATCGACGGGGACCAGCGGGCGGGCCGCGTCGTGGACGAGCACCACCTCGATGTCCTCGGGCAGCACGTCGAGGCCGCTTCGGACGGACTCCTGGCGCGTCGCCCCACCGGGGACGACGAGCTGGTCGACGCCCGAGGGCGGCGGGTGCTCGTCGAGCAGCGAGCGAACGGCCTCGACCTCGGCGGAGGGGGCGACGACGACGACGAGGACGACCGCCCTGGCGCGCGCCATCGCGCGCACCGCGTGGACGAGCATCGGCGTGCCGCCGAGCGGACGGAGGGCCTTGGGGATACCGGGACCGAGCCGCTGCCCACTGCCGGCCGCGGGAATCACGGCCGCCGTGCGGGGCAGCCGCCCGCGGGATTCATGTGTGGTGTCAGTCATTTGGTGACGGGTGCAGGTTTGTTTGCAGGGTGGTGTTGGGTATGGCCTGAGCGTGCCGGGCACCACACGACCGGACCCTTCCGTGACAGGCCGGTCGAGGGAGCTTCACGGGCCCGGCACATCTCTTGAAGAACGATCCGTACATGCGGCAGCGCCCGTACGGCATAGGGGAATGCCTCCGGGCGCTGCGGCACACCGTCGCAGGCGTGGGATCGATCGATGGCTGTTCAGAGTGACCGAGGGCCCAGCGGATTCCGAGAGCTCAGCAGACCGGGAACCGCCGATCGAGAGCTGATGTCATGCGCGAAGTGAGCGGGTGGCGGCCCTCAGGAGGCGAGCACCTCGTCGAGCAGCGATTCGGCTTTGTCCTCGTTGGTGGCCTCGGCGAGAGCGAGCTCGCTCACCAGGATCTGCCGCGCCTTGGCGAGCATGCGCTTCTCACCGGCGGAGAGGCCGCGCTCGCGCTCACGGCGCCACAGGTCGCGGACGACCTCGGCGACCTTGATGACGTCGCCGGACGCCAGCTTCTCCAGGTTCGCCTTGTACCGGCGGGACCAGTTGGTGGGCTCTTCGGCGTACGGCGCGCGGAGCACCTCGAAGACCCGGTCCAGCCCGTCCTGCCCGACCACGTCGCGGACACCGACCAGCTCGGCATTTTCCGCCGGGACACGCACTTCCAGGTCACCCTGGGCGACCTTCAGCACCAAGTAGGTCTTGTCCACGCCTTTAATCTGGCGAGTTTCGATGGCCTCGATCAGCGCGGCCCCGTGATGGGGATAGACCACGGTGTCGCCAACCTTGAACGTCATGTGACAGGTACCCCTTCCGTGGCTCTCCATGCTAACACGGGAGGAGCCCCCTTTGAATGACGTTTTCCCAGGTCAGGACACATCTCGGGGGTTGACAAGCGCACCGGTGGCGTGCTGCGGCGGCCGTGGGGCGGCGGGTATCCGCAGGTGAGAGCCGAGTTTGCCGGGCGGGGCAGTTCGTCGATCTACGTCCGAAAGAAGACAAGAAAGTTCGGTCGACCCTGGAAAGGTGTCCGATTTGTCCGAGTTGGCGGAAAGCCCTCGTCCGGGGCCCGGAGGGCCGGGGAATTGATCAGCGGAAAGCGTCCCGGCAGCAATTCACTCCGGTTCACCCGCGTTCACTTCAGGGGTCGGGCGGTCCACCCCGAATGCCCTTCGGTACCCTGTGCCCGATAGATCAACAGGACTGTCCGAGGAGATGCCTCCGCCGTGAGCAGCAGCCTTCGTCGCGGCGTGGCCGCCGCCTTCTTCGCGTTCTCGCTCGCCACGCTGACGGCGTGCGGCGCCGGCCATGGCGCCGAGACCGGCAAGACCAGGCCGGACAACGCGTCCGCGCAGGTCGACGAGATCAAGGTGCAGAACGTCAACGTCGTCCTCCCCGAGGGGAACGAGGGGCCGGGCGGCATCAGCGCCCGGCTGTTCAACGACGGTGCCGAGGACCAGACGCTGGAGGCGGTCGCGCTGCCGGACGCCGGCCAGCAGGCCGAGCTGATCCCGGCGGAGGGCGGCGGGCCGATCGTCGTGCCCGCCCGCGGCTCGATCGCCCTGGGCGGCGAGGGCAACGTGTCGGCGTTCCTGGAGGACCCGGCGGCGGGCGACGTCGTGCTGGGCAACGCGCAGCGGGTCGTCTTCCTCCTGAGCGAGACCGGCGAGATCTCCCTCTCGGCCCGCGTGGTGGAGGACGACGAGGCGTTCGGCCACTTCGCCGACTGGGGGCCGTCGGCCCCGCCCGAGCCCGAGCCCTCCGAGGACCCGGCCGACGAGGGAACCGACGAGACGGACGGGACGGGCCTGCCGGGCGACGACGCCTCGGGGGAGGACCAGGAGAGCCCGGACGCGCCGGCCGACGGCACGACGGGCGAGCCGGGTGACGGGACGGACGGCACCGAGGACACCGAGGGCACCGAGGGGGAGCCGGCGGACGGCTCCACGGGTGAGGAGAGCGGCGACGGCCTGCAGAGCGAGGACGGCACGGTCGGAGACGACGGCACCGTGGACGACGGGACCGCCGACGACGGGGTCGTCGGCGAGGACTGAGCGCGCGGCGTCACCGCGCGTCGGAACGGCCGGAGGGCGAGCCCTCCGGCCGTTGGCGTTCCGTGGCCCGCCCGTGGGCCGCGCGCCCTTACGGCTCGAACTTGTAGCCGAGGCCGCGCACGGTGACCAGGTACCTGGGGGCACCCGGGTCCGGCTCGATCTTGGCCCTCAGCCGCTTCACGTGGACGTCCAGGGTCTTGGTGTCCCCGACGTAGTCCGCGCCCCAGACCCGGTCGATCAGCTGCATGCGGGTGAGCACGCGCCCCGCGTTGCGCAGGAGCATGGCCAGCAGGTCGAACTCCTTGAGCGGCAGGTCGACCTTGCGGCCCGAGACGGTGACCACGTGGCGGTCGACGTCCATCCGCACCGGGCCGGCCTCCAGGGCGGCGGGGCTCTCCTCCTCGGACTCGCCGCGGCGGCGCAGCACCGCGCGGATGCGGGCGACCAGCTCCCGTGAGGAGAAGGGCTTGGTCACATAGTCGTCGGCCCCTATTTCCAGGCCGACGACCTTGTCGATTTCGCTGTCCTTGGCGGTCACCATGATGACCGGGACATTGGACCGGCCCCGCAGCTGGCGGCAGACCTCGGTGCCGGGCAGCCCCGGCAGCATGAGGTCGAGCAGAACGAGGTCGGCGCCGTTGCGCTCGAACTCGTCCAGGCCCTCGGGCCCTGTGGCCGCCGTGGCGACCTCGAAGCCCTCCTTGCGGAGCATGTATGACAGAGCGTCGCTGAACGACTCCTCGTCCTCGACGACGAGCACTCGGGTCACGGGAGGACCTCCCGGGCAGATTCGTTGGTGCGGGTGGAGTGTGGCTCCGGTCCGGCGACGGCTTCCGGGCTGTCGGGGAACTCGGCCGGTTCGTGCAGGGTGCCACTGAGTCCGTCGCGGTGGCGGCGGGCTGCGAGATGGCGGTCCCGCGCGCTGCCGGGTTCCGGCAGTCGCAGGGTAAAGGTGGAGCCCTGGCCTTCGGCGCTCCAGACCTGGACCTCCCCGCCGTGCGAGGCGGCCACGTGTTTGACGATCGCCAGGCCGAGGCCCGTCCCGCCGGTCGCGCGGGAGCGGGCCGGGTCGACGCGGTAGAAACGTTCGAAGACGCGCTCCCGGTCGGTCTCGGGGATGCCGATGCCCTGGTCGGTCACGGCGATCTCGATCAGCTCGGTGCCCTGGGCGCGCAGGCGGGAGCCCGCGATGGCGACCCGGGTGTGGGGCGGGCTGTAGTTGACCGCGTTCTCCACCAGGTTGCCCAGGGCGGCGGCGAGCTGCGCCCGGTTCCCCCAGACGGACAGCTCGTCGACGCCGCCCGAGGCGACGGTGATGTGCTTGCTGTCCGCCTGCTGGCTGCATCGGTCGAGGGCCTCGCTGACCAGCTCGCCCACCGGGACCATCTCGGCGTTGGACAGCATGTCGTTGTCCTGGACGCGGGAGAGGTCGATGAGCTCCTGGATGAGGTTGGTGAGGCGGGCGGCCTCGTTCTGCATGCGGCCCGCGAAGCGGGTGACCGCCTCGGGGTCGTCCGCGGCGTCGAGCACGGCCTCGGAGAGCAGGGAGAGCGCGCCGGCCGGGGTCTTGAGCTCGTGGCTGACGTTGGCCACGAAGTCGCGGCGGACGGCGTCGATGCGGCGGGCCTCGGTCAGGTCCTCGACCAGCAGCAGGACCAGGCGGGAGCCGAGCGGCGCGGCGCGCGCCGAGACGGCGAGCACGTCGGCGCGGCCCAGCGTTCGTCCGCGGCGCGGCAGGTCGAGCTCCATCTCCCGGATCTCCCCGTCCCTCCGGGTGTCGCGCGCCATCTTGAGCATCGGCTCGACGGCGATGCGTCCGCCGCGTACCAGGCCGAGAGCGTACGCGGCGGAGCTGGCCTTGACCACACCGTCGCTCTCGTCGAGGACGACGGCCGAGGAGCGCAGCACGGAGAGAACGGTGTCGACGCCGGAGGGAAGTCTGGCCTCCATGGCGGGGGCGGCCCCGCCGGGACGCGTTCGCTCGCGCTCGCTGAGCCGGAATGCCAGCATGGCGATGACACCGGTGCACAGACCGGCTATCGCCGCCACTGCGGCGACCGCCGCGTTCACGTCCATATCCTCAGGTTAGGCGGGGGTGGCAAGGGGGCCACAGATGTGACCGAAGATGCTCGTCGGGGCGCCCGCGAGAGTTCACCTTGGCGACAGCGATGATTCACTTGACGGGGCGGATCCGGCCGTCTTCGGGGCAGAGCTTGGGACGATACAGACGGGTACCGGCAGGCGAGCAGGCAGGAAGGACACTCATGCGTGACGCGTATCACGAAGAGCTCGACGCGATCAGCGACAACCTGGTGGAGATGGCGCGTTTCGTCGGATCGGCCATCGGGCGGGCGACGACGGCCATGCTGGACGCGGATCTGAAGCTCGCGGAGAGCGTGATAGCCGCCGACGAGAAGGTCGACGAGATGCAGCGGGCGCTGGAGGCGTCCGCGGTCGCGCTCCTCGCGCGCCAGCAGCCGGTGGCGACCGACCTCAGGATCGTGGTGATGTCGCTGCGGATGAGCGCCGACCTGGAGCGGTGCGGCGACCTGGCGCAGCACGTGGCGAAGGTGGCGAGGCTGCGCTTCCCCGACTCGGCGGTGCCGCACGACCTGACGGCGACCATCCTGGAGATGGGGCAGCTGGCGCAGCGGCTGATGGCGAAGGCGACCGAGGTGCTGATCACCAAGGACGTCGAGCTGGCGATGCAGCTGGAGCAGGACGACGACGAGATGGACTCGCTGCACCGGACGCTCTTCAGCCACCTGCTGGACGAGCGCTGGCACCACGGGATAGAGACGGCGGTCGATGTGACGCTGCTCGGCCGCTACTACGAGCGGTTCGCCGATCACGCGGTGTCGATCGCCCGCCGGGTCGTCTATCTGGTCACCGGGGAGCACGCGGACGAGTTCAGCCCGGAGCCGGAGGCCACCGTCTGAGGGTTTTCACCTCCGCGCGCCGGTTGTGCGCCGTTGACGGCCGGGGGTGAGCGGGGCGTCCAATGTGGGTGGAGGACTTCCGCTGCCGAGGAGAGGGATCCATGGCTGCCTCATCCGCCTCATCCGCCTCACCCGCCCCGAATTCCGTGCCCGCCCCCACGACCCCGCGGGAGCGCAGGCCGCTTCCGCTGCTCGCCGCCTGCGGCTGCGGCTCGGGCTGCAGCTGCGGCTGCCAGTCCGGCTCGGCCTGCCAGTGCGGGGGGAGCTGCGGCTGACACGCCCGCGCACGCCCGGGGTCCCGTCCCGCCTCACGGCTCGGCGGGGCCCCAGGGCAGTTCGGCGACCAGGTGGAACGCGGTGCCGGTGACGCCGTGGCTCAGGGATCCGCCGTCGAGCGCGGCGCGTTCCTCCAGACCGGCCAGGCCCGCCCCGGCGCCCGGTATCTCCCCGGCGCCGCCGGGGACCACGCCCGGGGCCAGCTCGTTGCGCACGGCCACGGTCAGCCCGTGGCCGGGGGCGCCGGTGACGCTCACGGTGACGGGGCGGCCCGGGGCGTGCTTGCGGGCGTTGGTCAGGCCCTCCTGGACCACCCGGTAGGCGGTGCGCCGCACCTGTCCGCGCAGGCCCTCCACGGCCGCCTCGTCGTAGCCGGTGCTCAGGGTCACGCGCTGGCCCGCGCCGGTGGCGTCCGCCACCAGGCGCCCGATGTCCGAGATCTCCGGCTGCGGCCCGCCGTCCGTCGCCCCGGTGCCGCGCAGCACGGTCAGCACGTCCCGCAGCTCCTCCAGCGCCTGGTGCGCGGTGTCCCTGATGAGCTGGGCGCTGTCGCTGATCTCGGAGGCCGACAGCGGGGTCGCGGGCGCCGAGGCGCGCGTGCGGTACGCGAGCGCGCCGGCGTGGACGGAGAGCAGGGACATGCGGTGCGCGAGCACGTCGTGCATCTCGCGCGCGATGGCCTCCCGCTCGGTCCTGCGGGCGTCGGCGAGCCGCCGCGCGTGCTCGGCGCGCTCGCGCCGGGCGTCCTCGCGCAGCCGGATCACCAGCTGGCGGCGCAGCCGGAGACCCGCGCCCCAGGAGAAGAAGAACAGGTAGTGGGCGACGACGAACGCGACCGAGGCCCAGCCGCCCTCGTGCGGGACGCCGTAGAGCAGCATGTAGGGCAGGGCGGCGGTGACGTGGGCGGCGAGCACCGCGGCGCCGGTGCGCCAGGAGGTGCGCAGGCCCAGGTTGAGGATGACGACGGTGAGGGCGCCGAAGACCGCGGAGGTCAGGGCGCCGACCGGGACCAGCGCGACGGCCAGCAGCAGCGGGAAGCGGCGGCGCCACCAGAGGGCGAGGCAGCCGAGCGCGCCGAGGGGCGCGTCGATCGCCGTCATCCAGGCGGGAAGGTAGTCCCGGTCGGGCAGGGTCGCGACCATCAGGAGCCACATCCCGGCGGCCCACAGGAAGAGCAGGACGTCGACGGTCCAGTCCCGGCCGGTGCGGCGGTGCGCCCGCCCGCGTGCGGGCGCGGGCTCGGGGCCGCGCGCGGGCGCGGCCTCCGGCGCGGGGGACCCCTCGGGCGCCGGGGAGGTGGCCGGGCCGCCGGGCGGGCGGCGGGCCAGCTCCTCCCCGAGCCCCTCCCTGAGCTCGCCGGGCAGCAGCCAGCGCTGCTCCCAGATCTCGCGAGCCCCCGTGTCGGTCATGCCGACGAGCCTACGACCCGTGCCGCGCCCGCCGCCGGGTATTTACTTCTTGCCCTGGGTCTGGTAGGCGGCCTCAGCCACCAGCGGGAACGCTGCACTGGCCAACGCGGCGGCGGGTTGTCGGGGGCCTTGGTGGTTGTTGTTGGTCGTCGCTGGTCAGCCTCGCGCGGCCCACAGGCGGCCCGGGTGCCTGCTAACGCTAGCGTTAGCGGCTGTGCTAGCAACCGAAACCACCTCTGGCCAGCCTGTTAGCCGATAGTGGGCCGACGTGCGGGGTCCCTGGAACGGGCTTGAGGCGGCCTGGGGGGTGCGGCGCGGGCCGCTATCAAGCTAGAGCTAGAAGGAGCGCCCTGCGGCGCACGGCCTTTGGCAGGGCCGCGAGCGGCCCGCCGGGTGCTGAGGCGTCCGGCATCGGTGGTCGGCCGTGTGCGGGCCCGCTGTGCGTGAAGAGCAGCTACGTGGGGAGGGGGCGGGTGGCCTCTTCGGGTCTGCCCTGTGCAGCTGTCAGGGTCTTCCGGCGCCGGTGACGGAGCGTGGTGTACGAGGGGGACGGCTCCCGGAACTCGCCGCACAAACCGCAATATACGCGTAAACCGCTGACCTGCGATGATGCACCCCCCGGGGTCACCGCAGAAAGACTCGGCAAATCCGCAGAAATAGCCGAGCGACCAGGCATTGGCGTTTCGTAACCACGCATACGCGTTGAGTTGTCAACCTTGGTTACTGACGGCTACCAGCGGAAGGGCGGGGGCCCGGTCGGTAAGGTCGGTAAGTCCCCTGACCTGCGGAAACCCCCAGTCGGTAAGGGGGTCGGTAAGTCCTCCACCTCGCTGCCAGAGCCCCGAAGAGGCCACCCGCCCCCCTCCCCACGTAGCTGCTCTTCACGCACAGCGGGCCCGCACACGGCCGACCACCGATGCCGGACGCCTCAGCACCCGGCGGGCCGCTCGCGGCCCTGCCAAAGGCCGTGCGCCGCAGGCGCCCATATCACTCTCTGTGCATGAACTCTCAGCCGTTAACGGCTGCTAGACCTAGCACTCCTCACCGCTAGGTCTAGCAGCCCTCCTAGCGCCCAATCTGCCGCCTGATCTTTGATCTAGCCCCTAGCGCTTCACCTGCGGAAACCCCCTGATCCGCCGGAATCCGGGGTTTGACACCCCCGCGCTAGTTGCTAGGCCACCCAGGGGGGTCACTGTGAGTTAATGCCCTACTCGGAGACTTGGCGTGCCCCGATGGGGACTTGTTCCACCATCTCCCACTCATAGACCCGATGATCACGATGGATCACGATCAACGACGCCGCAGGCACGGTCACCAGGGCCGGTTCTGGTTCCATCCTCGCTACCGCAGCAACGAGAGGAGCCGCTTCCTGGTCGCGATTGCTGTAGGCCACGCTCACGTGCGGCCGGTACCGGTCAGCGTTCTCCGGAATCCTGTCCATCCCCCACACGTCGCCGATCCCTCTCCGGACGGCGCCACGTACAGCTCGCACGGCTTCCTCCTCGACTGGAGGAAGCACGAGGGCTTCATCGGCGACAGTGACCCACTTGAAGCCGAGTGCCAGCGTCGGCAAGTCCGCCAGGCGTCGGCGGACTGCCTTCGAGATGCGACCTACTTCAGCCGGATCGACCTCTTCCGTGAATCCAACGCCCTGCATGGTCAGGTGTAGCCACGTCGGCGGGATCGGGTCCAGCCCAACGAACGTGCTGAGCCGCCGCTGGTAGCCGCTAACCAGGCGATGCAATCCGTTCTGCCCCTCGAAAGTCAGGTGCCAGGTGTAGGCGCGCTGCCCCACGTGCCAACCGGGGCGCCACCACCAGTGGTCACGCAGGGCGGAGGCGTGGTGCCCCGGCGGGAGATCAGCAAAGCTCATCAGATCTCCGATGGGGAGTCAGGTTCGGCGGCATGCGGCTCCACCTCGTACTCATCCACGATCACGACCCGGTCGGCTGGCCATGTCGATTCCGAGACCTCCAAGACTCTGCCGTCTTCGCCACGCGCAGTGTGGACGACGTTCATGACGGGCGCGCCTGTGGACAGTTGGAGCGCGGCGGCTTCATCCGGTGTCGGCATCCTGCATCGCCACAGGTCCTTTGCCGTGGCGTAGCGCTGACCGGCGGCATCTTCCACGCACAGGAAGAGCGCCTTTGGGACCACCGAGGGTTCCTCCATGAAGGTGCCACCGGCGATCTCTACCGGGATGTAGCTTGCGCCCACCTCTTCCGGTCGCCCGGTCTCCTTGTCGAACAAGTGGCGCCGCCTCACGACCACCTCAGTGCCCGTGGGCACGTCCATGACCTCAGCGATGTGAGCTGGGACAGGCGCCCTCCCTGCGAAGTCGATTTCGTGACGCAGGTCGGGCGTGAGTAGCTGCTGATCCCCCCGTGCACGACCGTAGCGGTGCCGTGATCGGCGTTGGTGCGGTCGCCCCTTCCTGACGAACGTCCCTCGGCCTTGCTGTGAGTCGATGAGCCCTTCAGCCCGCAGGACCGCGAGACCCTGCCTCACTGTGGGGGGGCTCACGGCGAAACGCTTGGCGATGTCTGTCTCCGCAGGCAGGCGCCCGCTCGGGTCGAACTTCCCCTGTTGGATCTCTCGGCGCAGCGCATTGGCTACGCGGTGGTACTTCGCCTGCCCGGCGATTGCCTCAGTCACGTTGGTCCTCCTACTGCCCCACAGGATGCCGCTTGGGCGCGACCGAGTCCACAGAAGATCAATAACTTTTCTCTTCAGGTCCTATTGAGGAATCGCCCACCCTAGGTCTAGTGTCTCTCCCAGCAAGTCCTAATGAGGACCTGAACTTAGGTTCTCTAGGGGACTTCGACCCATGACAAAGGGCGCGGTGCTGCCTGCCAGCTGATCACCGCGCCCTAGGGCCCTTCGAGAGGGGTAGTTCCATGATGCCTGAGGTTGTGGTTGAGCGGTCGACTGAGTTGCTGGTGGATCGGGAGCGGTGGGGGCGGGTCTTCGAGCAGTACCACCCGTTCGTGCTGCGGTACATCCAGCGGCGGGTGCCGAACCGGGCGCTGGCCGAGGACTTGGCCAGTGAGACGTTCCTCGCGCTGGGGACCTCGCTGCGCAAGGCCGACCCGGCGGACGACGACCGGCTGCACGGTTTCCTGGCCCTCCAGGCGAGGTGGACGATTGGCGCCCACCTGTCGCGGGCCCGCAACCAGCGGGAGTTGGCCACCGAGGAGTTCCGCACCGAGAGCCGCACGGCGTTCGGGCTGGCCCCGGACGCGCCCGACGCGGTGGTCCCGGCGGTGGTGGACGTGCGCCGCGCGCTGAAGACGCTGCCGCTTCTGGAACGCGACGCGCTGACCCTGCACCTCTTCCGCGAGATGACGACCCGGGAGATCGCCCTGCGCCTTCAGGTGCCCGTCCCGTGCGTGCGGCAGGCCCTCACCCGCGCCCTCCGCGCCGTCCGCAGGCACCTTGAGCGCCGCCCCACGCCCCACTACACGACGCTGCCCACCACCGTCCGCAAGACCTCCCTGAAGAAGGCCGCGTGATGACCGCCGTCGAACAGGAGTTGCGTGCGCTGCGCGTCAAGGACATCGCCCGTGCGCTGGGCAAGGACTCCTCCGTCATCTACCGGGAGATCCAGGCGGGCCGCCTGTACGCCTACCGGGTCGGCACCGGACGCGGCACCATCCGTATCCCCCGCGCGGCGTTCCGCGCCTACCTCGACGCCCGGGGCATCCCCGCCAGTGAGCTGGAGGTGCCGCTGTGAGCACCCAGGACCCCAGGAAGCAGCTGAACGGCCCGAGGAAGCGTGCCCGCAAGCAGGCGGTGGCCGCGAGGGACGGCGCACGCTGCACCTACTGCCGCATCCCCTTCACCGACCTGCGCCAGGCCACGCTGGACCACGTAGCGCCTCTCTCCCTCCTGCGCACGTGGGCCGCCGCGAACCTGGTCCTGGCCTGCCACAGCTGCAACCAGGCCAAGGCCGACCGCCTGCCCCTGCTCCTCGCCCTGACGCTGCTCGCCACGGTCGGCCACCCCACCCGGGTGGCCGACCCGGCCGAGGCCGACACGGGGATGGTGCAGCTGCTCGCCCGCCTCGCCCACATCCGGCAGACGGCCGACCGCGCCACCTGGCGCGGCATGTGGGAGGTGGCCGCGTGATGACACGGCTGGACGCAACACCCATCGCGCGGAACGAAAACCGGAACGAAAACCGGGACGAAAACCGGGCTGCCGGATCGGCCGACCGGATCGGCGCCCCGCCCCCCGATCGTCGGCCGACCGGCACGCGCCAGGGATCGGGACACGGATCGGCCGATGGTCGGCCGATCCGATCGGCCCCGGGATCGGGCAGGCGATCGGCCGATCCGGACAGCCCCGCGCCGCTGCACACGCTGCGGGGCGCTCTGCCCGATCGGTACCTCACCCCCGAAGACCTCGTCGCCCTCTTCCAGCTGGAGAGCGTGCAGACCGTCTACGCCTGGCGCAAGAACGGCACCGGCCCGCCCGCCTTCCGCATCGGCAAGCACCTGCGCTACGACCCGGCGGCTGTGGCCGCCTGGATCGCCACCCGCACCAGCGGCAAGGAGGCCGCGTGATGCCCCACCACCCGATCCCGCCCGACGACACACGCGGCACGTGGGCCCACGACCCGGCGGTCGGTGACGCCCCCGACTTCCCCGCCCGCCGGATCAAGCTCACCCCCGCAAGCTCCATCGATCCCGAACCGGTGATCTGGGCCTGGGAGCCCGAGCCCGGGGCCGGGCGCATCCCCGCCGGCGCCCTGACCCTCGCCGCCGGGCGGGAAGGCACCGGCAAGTCCAGCTTCGGCATCTGGCTGGCCGCCCGCCTCTCACGCGGGCAGCTCCCCGGCACCTTCCACCACCAGCCCCGCACCGTCTTCTACGCGGCCGTCGAAGACTCATGGTCCCGCACCCTCGTACCCCGCCTCATCGCCGCAGGGGCCGACCTCGAACGCGTCTACCGCGTCGACGTCGATGACGTGCTCCGCGGCGAGACCATGCTCTCCCTGCCCCTGGACACCGGCCCCCTCGAACACGCCGTGGCGGAACACCACGTAGCCGCGCTCATCATCGACCCCCTCATGTCCACCCTCGGGCAGCACACCGACGCCCACCGCACCCAGGACGTACGCCGCGCCCTGGAACCCGTGGTGCGCATGGCCGAACGCACCACCGCCCTCACCCTGGGCATCGCCCACTTCAACAAGACCACCGGAACCGACGCCTCCCAGCTCATCTCAGGATCAGGCGCCTTCAAAGACCTCGCACGCGCCATCCTCGCCTTCGCCCACGACCGCGAAACCGGCGAACAGGTCATGACCCAGACCAAGAACAGCCTGGGCAAACTCGACCTGCCCTCGCTGTCCTACCGCATCGAGGGACACGACGTGCCCGCCGCAGGCGGCACCGCCAACGTCGGCCGCCTGGCCTTCACCGGCATCACCACCCGCAGCGTCGAGGACACCCTCACCGCCACCGCCGACCCGGAGGAAGCCGGGGAGCGCGCTGAGGCCGTTGACTGGCTTCTCGGCTACCTCACCGACCACGGGGGCGAGGCGCCCCGGGGCGAGGTGATGAAGGCGGCCAAGGCCCTCAGCTTCTCCGAGGCGACCATCAAGAGAGCCAAGACCAAGGCCAGGGTCGTGCACACGGAGCGTAAGGGCTTCGGGGGCGGCAGCCTGTGGATTCACCCCGATTCGGCGCAGTCAGCTCACAGTCAGCTCAGTCAGCTCACCTCCCAGAGCCCTGAGCCGACTGAGCTGACTGAGGAATCGGTGAGCCGACTGGACCGACCGGCATCACCCAACGTAACCACCGGCCCGGGGCGCTGCACCGCGTGCGGCGGACCCATGACCGCCGTCGAACCGGGCCAGACCACCCACCCCGGATGCACCCAGGACGCCCCCTGACCTACCCCCGCCAGGGTGCTACCGGTAGCGGCCACCCCTGCTACCGGTAGCACCCCCGCTAGCGCCCCGCAACGCACCTGATCAGCGCGATAGTGCATAGCACCCCCGCCACCGGCACCGCCAGAACGGCCCACCACGGGCCGTTCCGGCACCCGCCGCAACTGCTACCCGCAGGGAGCACACCCTCCATGGCAGGGCACATCCAAGACCGCTGGTTCAAAGAGACCACCGGCCCGGACGGCAAGACCGTCCGCGTCAAGACCGACCGACACGGCACCGGCCTGCGCTACCGCGCCCGGTACACCGGCCCTGACGGCACCGAGAAGTCCAAGAGCTTCCCCGACCGGCAGCGCCGTGCCGCGGAACAGTGGCTCATCCACACCCGCGCCGACATGGAACGCGGCCAGTACATCGACCCCAAGCACGCCCGGACCACCTTCCAGCAATACGCCGAGAAGTGGCTAGCCACGCAGGGCGGGGACCCGAACACGCGGGCGTCTATGGAGTCGCAGATGCGGTTGCACGCCTTCCCGTACATCGGGACGCGCCCCCTCGGGTCCTTCCAGCCGGAGCACGTCCGGGACTGGCTGAGTCAGCTCGCGGCCGGCGGGGTGGTCGGCTCGTACGCCCGGGTCATCTACTCCAACGTCCGGGGCTGCCTGAGTGCGGCCGTGGACGATGGCTACCTGCCCCGCAACCCGTGCGCCGCCCGATCGGTCCGACCGCCGACCGTCGATGCCAGACGCGTGGTCCCCTGGCTGCCTGAGCGCCTCCTCGCCGTGCGGGCGGCCCTTCCCGAGCGGTACCGCGTCACCGTGGACGTGGGGGGTGGCTGCGGGCTACGGCAGGGGGAGATTCTGGGCCTGGCTGAGGATGCCGTGGACCTCGACGCTGGCACGCTGCACGTGGTGCGACAGCTCAAGCTCAGCCGCAGTAAGCCGGTGTTTGCGCCGCCCAAGGGTGGGAAGCTCCGCGAGGTCCCGCTTCCGGGGCCCGTCGCGGACGC
Organism: Streptomyces sp. SBT349; assembly: GCF_001083795.1. Taxonomy (GTDB): domain Bacteria; phylum Actinomycetota; class Actinomycetes; order Streptomycetales; family Streptomycetaceae; genus Streptomyces. The sequence goes on along the minus strand of NZ_LAVK01000002.1, from coordinate 18,007 downwards.
ACTGAGGGCGCACATGAAGGCGTTCCCGCCCGTTGAGGTGACCCTGCCATGGAAGACGACTGGCGGGCCGCTGGTGACCAAGCGGCTCATCGTGACCCGGCCGTCGGGGGGACAGGTCTGGCGAGGCGAGTTCAACACGCGGAGCTGGAAGCCCGCTCTGGCCGCGGCTGGCATCATCCCTCACCCGGAGAAGGGCGAGGAGTACGCCGCCGCTCGCGAGCACGGCATGCATGCGCTCAGGCACTTCTACGCCTCGGTCCTGCTCGATGCCGGTGAGAGCATCAAGGCCGTGGCCGAGTACCTGGGGCACTCCGACCCCGGGTTGACGCTCCGCGTGTACGCGCACCTCATGCCAAGCAGCCAGGAACGCACTCGAAAGGCCGTGGCGAAGGTCTTCGGGGAGGTTTTGCGCGAGCACTGACGGCCCACAGACGGCCCCGGGTGCCGGGAGTGCCCTCTACTGGCGGGAAAGCCGCAGGTAGAGGGCACTTTCTGTCTGGTCGCCTACTTCTTGCCCTGGTTCTTCACGGCTTCGATCGCGGCCTCGGCGGCCTCGGGGTCGAGGTAGGTGCCGCCGGGGACGACCGGCCGGTAGTCGGTGTCGAGCTCGTAGAGCAGCGGGATGCCGGTGGGGATGTTGAGGCCCACGATGTCGGCGTCCGAGACGCCGTCCAGGTGCTTGACCAGCGCGCGCAGGCTGTTGCCGTGGGCGGTGATCAGCACGGTGCGGCCCGCGTTCAGGTCGGGGACGATGCCGTCGTACCAGTACGGCAGCATCCGGACCACGACGTCCTTCAGGCACTCGGTGCGCGGGCGGACCTCGCTGGGGATGGCCGCGTAGCGCGGGTCGTCGCTCTGCGACCACGCGGCGCCGTCCGCGAGCTCCGGCGGCGGGATGTCGTAGGAACGGCGCCACTTCATGAACTGCTCCTCGCCGAACTCGGCGAGCGTGGCGGCCTTGTCCTTGCCCTGGAGCGCGCCGTAGTGCCGCTCGTTCAGCCGCCAGGTGCGGCGCACCGGGACCCAGGCGCGGTCGGCGGCGTCGAGCGCGAGGTTCGCGGTGCGGATGGCGCGCTTGAGCGTGGAGGTGTGCAGCACATCGGGGAGCAGGCCGGCGTCCTTCAGCAGCTCGCCGCCGCGGACCGCCTCCTTCTCACCCTTGTCGGTCAGGTTGACGTCCACCCAGCCGGTGAAGAGATTCTTCGCGTTCCACTCGCTTTCGCCGTGGCGAAGCAGAATGAGCTTGTTCGGTGCGTCGGCCATGTCCCGAGACTAGACGAGCCCTTGCGCGCGGGCGGATGCGGCCTGGAGTTGGCTGAGGGTACAAAGTGGAGGAATGAGGGCATTCTCCCGCGCCAGGCAGAGGCTTCGGCGTTCGCTGCTGAACGTGCGCAGCGTCGTGGGCCAGATGTTCATCATCCAGGTGGTGCTCGTTCTGCTGCTGCTCTCCGCCGCGCTCACCACGCTCTACCTCCAGGCGCGGCAGGACAAGACGCAGGCGGCGTTCGAACGCGGGCTGGGGGTGGCCTCGGCCATGGCGCAGGCTCCCGGCACGAGAAACGCGCTGCGCTCCTCCGACCCGACCAGGATCCTCCAGCCGCGGGCCGAGGCGATCAGGAAGCAGACGGGCGTCGACTTCGTGGTCGTGCTGGACCGCGAGGGCATCCGCTTCACCCACCCCAAACCCGACCGCATCGGCAAGCACTTCGTGGGCAAGCTGGAGCCGGCCCGGCACGGGAAGGTGGTGCGGGAGTCCCTCGAAGGGACCATCGGCCCGCTGCACCAGGTCGTGGTGCCCGTCGAGGACGACAACGGCCGCGTCGTCGGCATGGTCTCCTCCGGCGTCACCGTCAGGTCGATCAACATGATGCTCGGCAACGAACTGCGCCTCCTGCTGCTGGTGGCCGCCGCGATCTTCATCCTGTCCACCGGCGCCACCGCACTGGTCAGCCGGCGGCTGCTGCGCCAGACCCGGGGCATGGGCCCGGCCGAGATCACCCGCATGTACGAGCACCACGACGCGGTGTTGCACGCGGTCCGCGAGGGGGTGGTCATCCTGGACGCCCGGCGCAAGCTGCTGCTCGCCAACGAGGAGGCCACGCGGCTGCTCGGGCTGCCGGACGACGCGGTAGGGCGCAACGTCTCCGGCCTCGGGCTCGACCAGACGACCGAGGCGCTGCTGTCCTCCGACGAGGAGGTCACCGACCAGGTCCACATGGCGGGCGGCCGGCTCCTCACCGTCAACCACCGCCTGACGGTCCAGCCCAGCGGGGAGCACAGCAGCGTCACCACGCTGCGGGACACCACCGAGTTGCGGGCGCTGAGCGGGCGGGCGGAGGCGGCGCAGAAGCGGCTGTCGCTGCTGTACGCCGCCAGCGTGGGGATCGGGACCACGCTGGAGATCGTGCGCACGGCCGAGGAGCTGACCGAGGTGGCCGCCGCCGACTTCGCGGACTTCATCACCGTCGACCTGGCCGAGCCGGTGTTCCGCGGCGAGGAGAGCGCCGGCACGGAGGACCGCATGCGCCGCGCCGCCACCGGCGGGGTGAGCCACGACCACCCGCTGCGCGGGCCGCACTCCACGCTGCGCCTCAACGCCGACGTGCCGCAGGTGCGGGCGCTGGCCGCCGGGCACGCCGTCACCGAGAACGACCTGCGGGGGACGGACTGGTGGCAGGCCGGGGACGAGGAGTACGCCCGGCGGGTGATCGACTACGGGATCCACTCGGTCATCTGCGCCCCGCTGCACGCGCGCGGCGTGGTCCTGGGGGTGGCCGCGTTCTGGCGGGCCGGGACGCGGGAGCCGTTCGACGCCGAGGACCTGTCGCTGGCCGAGGAGCTGGCGGCGCGCACCGCGGTCTGCGTCGACAACGCGCGCCGCTACGCCCGTGAGCACGAGATGGCGGCGACGCTCCAGCGCAGCCTGCTGCCGCGCGGGCTGCCGGAGCAGAGCGCGGTGGTGGCGGCGTACCGGTACCAGCCGGCCGAGGCCGTGGGCGGCGACTTCTTCGACGTCATCCCGCTCTCGGGGGCGCGCGTCGCGCTGGTGGTCGGGGACGTGGTCGGGCACGGCCTGCACGCCGCCGCGACGATGGGCCGGCTGCGGACGGCCGTGCACAACTTCGCCGCGCTGGACCTGCCCCCGGACGAACTGCTGGGCCGCCTCGGCGAGCTGGCCGACCGCGACGACCCCGAGGACGGCGAGGCGGACGGCATCGGCGCGGTCACGGGCGCCACCTGTCTGTACGCCGTCTACGACTCGGTCGAGGGGGTGTGCAGCATGGCCACCGCCGGACACCTGCCGCCCGCGGTGGTGCACCCCGACGGCACGGTCGAGTACCCCCGGCTGCCGACGCAGCCGCCGCTGGGCGTGGGGGGCACGCCGTTCGAGGTGGCCGAGCTGCGGCTGGCCGAGGGCAGCCGCCTCGTGCTGTACACGGACGGCCTGATCGAGCGCCGCGACCGGGACATCGACGTGGGGCTCGGGCTGCTGGCCGACGCGCTGCGGGCGAGCCCCGGGGAGCCGGAGGCGGCGTGCGACGCGGTGCTGGAGGCGCTGCTCCCCGAGGCCCCGACCGACGACGTGGCGATCCTCATCGCCCGCACGCGCGTGCTGGCCCCCGCGCAGGTGGCGACGTTCGACGTCCCGTTCACGCCCGCCGCGGTGGCCGACGTGCGGGCGGCGGCGAGCCGCCAGCTCGGGGAGTGGCGCCTGACGGAGATCGCGTTCATCACCGAGCTGCTCCTGACCGAGCTGATCACCAACGCCATGCGGCACGGCACCGGCCCCATCCGGGTCAGGCTGCTCCGCGACCGGACGCTGATCTGCGAGGTCTCCGACGGCAGCAGCACCTCGCCGCACCTGAGGAACGCCGCGGCGACGGACGAGGGCGGGCGCGGCCTGTTCCTGATCGCGCAGTACGCCGACCGCTGGGGCACCCGTTACACCCAGGAGGGCAAGGTCATCTGGGCCGAGCAGCGCCTGCCCCGCGGCGGCTGAGGGCGGCCGAGGGCAGCCGAGGGCACGCGAAGACGGGGCGGGGTGGGGCGGGGGGCGGGCGCCGCGGCCCCCCGGGGGCGGGGGGGGGGGGGGAGGGGGGGGGGCGGGGGGGCAGGCCGCGGGAGGTGCGCCAGGCGTGTTCCCTCCTGATCGCCCCGGCGAAGCCCAGTTCCAGCAGGGTGTTGAACGAGCTGTCCGCCGCGTCGAGCACCGCGCCCAGCAGGCGGTCGATCTCCTCGGGGGTGACCGCGGCGGGAGGGAGGCGGCCGACCAGGTAGACGTCGCCCAGGGCGTCCACGGCGAACGCGACCCCGTGCAGCCGCGGATTGCGTTCGAGGAGCCAGCGGTGCACGGCCCCGTGGTTCTCGTCGGGGCGGCGGATCACGAAGGCGTTGACCGACAGCGAGTGGCGTCCGACGACCAGGGAGCAGGTGGTGGACAGCTTGCGGGTGCCCGGCAGCGTCACCACGTAGCGCCCGTCACCCGGCGACTCCCACTCCACGCCCAGCTCGCCCAGCGCTTCCTCGATCACCCGCCGCGGATCAGCCATGGCCAGAGCGTAGCCCCCCGCGGGTGAAGCGGCGGGCCTCGACCACGGCCCGGTAGACGTCGAGGGTGTCCGCCGCCGTGGCGTCCCAGCCGAAGCGGCGGGCGTGGCGGGCGGCGGCGGCGCCCAGGCGCTCCGAGAGCGCGGGGTGGTCGGCGAAGCGGCGCAGGGCGCGGGCGTAGTGCACCGGGTCGTGCCCGTCGATGAGGAAGCCGGTGTGCCCGTCGCGCACCACCACCGGCAGGCCGCCGACCGCGGCGGCCACCACGGGCGTTCCGCACGCCTGCGCCTCGGCCGCGACCAGGCCGAACGACTCGCTGTAGGACGGCATCACCAGCACGTTCGCCGCCCGGTACCAGTCGGCGAGGTCTCCCTGCGAGACCGGCGGGTGGAAGTGCACCAGGTCGGCGATGCCCAGCCGGGCGGCGAGCTTCTGCATCCGCTCGGGCCTGGCCAGGCCGCTGCCGCTGGGGCCGCCGACGACCGGGACCACCAGGCGCGAACGGAGCGAGGGGTCGGCGTCCAGCAGCTCGCGGACGGCGTGCAGCAGGATGTCGGGCGCCTTCAGCGGCTGGATGCGCCCCGCGAAGAGGGGGACGAACGCGCCGGGCGGCAGCCCCAGCCTGGCCCGCGCCGCGGCCCGCCCGTCGCCCGGGGTGAAACGGTCCAGGTTCACCCCCGGGTGCACCACCGCGGTGCGCGGCGGGTCGGCCGCGTAGTGCGTGACCAGCTCGGCCGCCTCCTCGGTGGTGTTGGCGATCAGCCGGTCGGCGGCGCGGACGATCTGCGTCTCCCCGATCACCCGGGCGGCGGGCTCGGGGGTGTCGCCCGCGGCGAGGGCCGCGTTCTTCACCTTGGCCATCGTGTGCATCGCGTGCACGAGCGGCACGCCCCAGCGCTGCGAGGCCAGCCAGCCGACGTGCCCGGAGAGCCAGTAGTGCGAGTGGACCAGGTCGAAGTAGCCGGGCCGGTGCCCCGCCCAGATCTGCATCACGCCGTGGGTGAACGCGCAGAGCTGCGCGGGCAGTTCCTCCTTGTTCAGGCCCTCGTAGGGGCCCGCGTCCACGTGCCGCACCAGGACGCCGGGGCCGAGCTCGGCCACCGGCTCGGCGGCGCCCGAGGTGGCGCGGGTGAAGATCTCCACCTCGATGCCCAGCGCTGCGAGCTGCCGTGACAGCTCCACGATGTACACGTTCATCCCGCCGGCGTCGCCGGTGCCCGGCTGATCCAGCGGGGAGGTGTGCACACTGAGCATCGCGACCCGGCGGATGTGGGGCACCACGCCTCCTGACGGCTTCTCGCTCGGCTTCCGGTCCTACGTCCTGTCGTGCAACCGCGCACCAGCCGTCCGTGTTCCCCTTCGGGAGGCTTGTTTACCCTCGTCTACCCTCACCCGTATGGCGGAGGGGAGGGTGACCCGGGGAACCACGGGAACGAACCGGCTGCGGCGCATGGACCGCTGGATCGCCGCCGTGCACGCGCGGGCCTGCGCCGCGCGGCGGGCCCGCCGCTGGCCGTGGACCTGGGGTACGGGGCCGCGCCCTGGACCGCCGTCGAGCTGCTGGCGCGGCTGCGCCGGATACGGGCCGACGCGCGGGTGACGGGCGTGGAGATCGACCAGGCGCGGGTCGCCGCCGCCCTCCCCTACGAGCGTCCCGGGCTGAGCTTCCGGCGCGGCGGCTTCGAGGTGCCGCTGCCTGGCGGGGAGCGTCCGCTGCTGATACGGGCGGCCAATGTGCTGCGCCAGTACGCGGAGCACGAGGTGGACGGCGCGTGGGAGCGGCTGTGCGCCCGGCTCGCGCCCGGGGGGCTCCTGGTCGAGGGCACGTGCGACGAGGCGGGCCGCCGCCACGTGTGGGTGGCGCTGGGTCCCGGCGGCCCCCTCACCGTCACCTTCGCCGCCCGCCTCGCCTCGCTGGCCACCCCCTCCGACCTGGCCGAACGGCTGCCCAAGGCGCTGATCCACCGCAACGTGCCGGGCGAGCCGGTGCACGCGTTCCTCAGCGACTTCGACCGCGCGTGGGCCGCCGCCGCGCCCTACGGCCCGCTCGGCGCCCGCCAGCGGTGGGTCCACGCGGTGCGGGCCCTGGCCGCCGACTGGCCGGTCGCCGACGGCCCCGGGCGCTGGCGGCAGGGCGAGGTCACACTCCGGTGGAGCGCTGTGGCACCCCGCCGAGGCTGAGCCCCAGCGCGGCCAGCGCCGCGTCCAGCAGCTTGCGGTTGGCGGGGTGGGAGAGCCTGCCGCGCGCCCTTCCCGGCGGCAGCCACAGGACCTCGTCGACCTCCGCGTTCGTCTCGAACCGGCCGCCGACCGCCTCGGCCACCCAGTAGACGACCTCCTTCGGCCGCCCCCTGGCGACATACCGCGCGGTGGGGAGCGGGGGGCCGAGCACGCAGTCGATGCCCGTCTCCTCCTTGACCTCCCGGCGCGCCGCGTCCGCCGCCGACTCGCCCGGCTTCAGCTTGCCCTTGGGGTGCGACCAGTCGTCGTACCGGGGCCGGTGCACCAGGGCCACCTCGATCCCGCCCCCCGTTCCTCCCGACGCGCCCGGCGCCCGCGCCGGGGCGCGCCACAGCACACACCCCGCGGCCCGCACCAGGTCAGGCCGCCCGGGCCCCGCGGGGCCCTCAGGCCCCGGGGCCACGGCGCTTCCTGCGGGCGTCGATCAGCGCCTCCTGCAGGTTGCGCAGGCGCCCGCCCTCGGCGTCGCGCGCGTGGCGGGTCCAGCGGCCGTCGGAGCCGAGGTGCCAGGACTCGGTGGAGTCGGCGGTGCCGGTGGCCAGCAGCCGGTTGAGCGAGGAGCGGTGCCCGGGGTCGGTGACGCGCACCAGCACCTCGATGCGGCGGTCGAGGTTGCGGTGCATGAGGTCGGCGGAGCCGAGCCACACCTCGCCCTCCCCGCCGTTGGCGAAGGCGTAGACACGGGAGTGCTCCAGGAAACGCCCCAGGACGCTGCGGACCCGGATGTTCTCGGAGAGCCCCGGCACCCCCGGGCGCAGGGCGCAGATCCCGCGCGCCCAGATGTCCACGGGCACGCCGGCGCGCGAGGCGCGGTAGAGGGCGTCGATCACCCGCTCGTCCACGATGGAGTTGGCCTTGATCCGCACCCAGGCGGGGCGGCCCTCCTGGTGGTGCTCGACCTCCCGGCGGATCCGGGCCACCAGCCCGTCGCGCAGCGAGCGCGGCGCCACCAGCAGGCGGCGGTAGCTGTCCCGGCGCGAGTACCCGGAGAGCCGGTTGAACAGGTCGGACAGGTCCGCGCCCACCTCGTTGTCCGCGGTCAGAAGGCCCAGGTCCTCGTAGCGCCTGGCCGTCTTCGGGTGGTAGTTCCCGGTGCCGACGTGCGCGTAGCGCCGCAGTTCCTCCCCCTCCTGGCGGACGACGAGGGAGAGCTTGCAGTGGGTCTTCAGCCCGACCAGGCCGTAGACGACGTGGCAGCCGGACTCCTCCAGCTTCCTGGCCCACTTGATGTTCGCGTGCTCGTCGAACCGGGCCTTGATCTCCACCAGCACGAGCACCTGCTTGCCCGACTCGGCGGCGTCGATCAGCGCGTCCACGATCGGGGAGTCGCCGGAGGTGCGGTAGAGCGTCTGCTTGATGGCCAGCACGTCGGGGTCGGCCGCGGCCTGTTCGAGGAACGCCTGGACCGAGGTGGAGAACGAGTCGTACGGGTGGTGCAGCAGCACGTCGCGGGTGCGCAGCGCCGCGAAGATGTCGGGCGGGGAGGCGGACTCCACCTCGGCCAGGTCGCGGTGGGTGCCCGCGACGAACTTCGGGTACTTCAGGTCCGGCCGGTCCAGCGCGGCGATGGAGCTCAGCCCGGTGAGGTCCAGCGGCCCCGGCAGCGCGAAGACCTCCTCGCGGCTGGTCTTCAGCTCCCGCACCAGCCGGTCGAGCACCTCCGGGTCGATGGACTCCTCGACCTCCAGGCGCACCGGCGGCCCGAAGCGGCGGCGCAGCAGCTCCTTCTCCAGGGCCTGGAGCAGGTTCTCCGCGTCGTCCTCCTCGACCTCCAGGTCCTCGTTCCGGGTGACGCGGAAGACGTAGTGGCCCAGGACCTCCATGCCGCGGAAGAGCTCTTCCAGGTGGGCGGCGATGACGTCCTCGACCGGCACATAGCGCTGCGGCGAGGCTTCGAGGAAGCGGGAGAGCAGCGGCGGCACCTTGACGCGGGCGAAGTGCTCGTTGCCGCTGGCCGGGTTCCGCACGCGGACGGCCAGGTTGAGCGAGAGCCCCGATATGTAGGGGAACGGGTGGGCCGGGTCGACGGCCAGCGGGGTCAGGACCGGGAAGATCTTCTTGCGGAAGAGGGAGAAGAGCCGGGTCTGCTCCTGCTCGGTCAGGTCGGGCCAGCGCAGCAGGTGGATGCCCGCGGCGGCGAGCTGGGGGGCCACCGTCCGCTGGTAGCAGGCCGCGTGCCGCGTCATCTGCTCCCTGGCCCGCGCCCAGATGGTCTCCAGCACCTCGTGGGGGGTCTGCCCGGTGACGGAGCGGTTCGCCACGCCGGTGGCGATGCGCCGCTTGAGCCCGGCGACGCGCACCATGAAGAACTCGTCCAGGTTGCTCGCGAAGATCGACAGGAAGTTGGCCCGTTCGAGCAGCGGCGTCTCGGGGTCCTCGGCCAGTTCGAGGACCCGTTCGTTGAAGGCGAGCCAGCTCCGCTCCCGGTCCAGGAAGCGGTCGCCCGGCAGCTCGGCGGGGAACGGCCCGGCCCCGCCCGCGGCGGCTTCCCCGGTCTCCTCGGTCTCCTCGATCTCGCCCGGCTCGATGGCGCTCCGGGGGGCCTCCTCGGGCGCGGTGCGCGCGCTCGGATCCGCGGGCTGCGGCACGGTGTACGGGCGGTCCTGGCGGATGCTCGTCTCCTGGCTCATGCCTCCATTCTCACGCCATCCGGACGAACGGGGCACATCAGTGAGGTGAACGGGGGCATCGGACCGTATGCCGTCGGCGCCGTACCGCCGGTACCGGCCGGCCCAGCGGCGGACCGTGCCCGGCGAGACCCCGAACCGCTCCGCGGCCCGCCGCGCGGACCAGCCGTCCTCCACGACGGCACGGGCGAGCCGCAGCCGGTCGGCCTCGGACAGCGGGGGGCGCCTGCCGTGGTTCATGCAACGGACAGTACCCGCGGGGCGGCGCGCCCACCGGCCGGGGGCGAGCGCTCCCCCGTCCGGGTCATCCCCGGGTCACCTCTCCGTCCGGTACATCAGGTCCGCCTCGAACGTGCGGAAGCCGAGGCTCTCGTACACCCGGACGGCCGGCGCGTTGTCGGCGTCGACGTAGAGCATCGCCGTGTCCAGCGCGGGGTCGGCGGCCAGGTGGCGCAGGCCGACGGTGGTCAGCGCCCGCCCGAGGCCCAGGCCCTGGGCCTCGGGCGCCACCCCCACGACGTACACCTCGCCCAGACCCTCGGCGGCGTGCGTCTTGGTCCAGTGGAACCCGAGGATCGCGCCCTCCCCCGGCTCGCCCGCCGCCCGCACGGCCAGGAAGAACCCGGCCGGGTCGAACCACGGTTCGGCCTCACGCGCGGCCAGGTCCCGCCGGGTCAGCGCACCCTGCTCGGGGTGGTGCGCGAAGGCCGCCGCGTTCACCGCGAGCCACGCCTCCTCGTCCCGCCCGGGGACGAACGTCCTGAGCTCCACGCCCGCCGGCAGCCCGGGGTCGGGGAGGCTCAGCCCGCCCAACGGGCGCCGCAGCTGCCGCAGTTCACGGAAGAGCGTCAGCCCGAGCTGGCGCGCCAGGTGCCGCGCCGCCGGGTGGCCGCCGTGCGCCCACAGCCGCAGCCGGTGCCCCGACTCGGCGAGCAGCGCCTCACCCAGGGCCCGCCCGTACCGCTGCCCGCGGTGGGCCGGGTGGACGACGAGCTCGCCCGAGGGCGCCTCCACCGGGTCCGTTCCGTCGAGTTGGGCGTAGCCGACGAGCCCGGTCCCGCTCCGCAGCAGCAGGTGTTCGACGCCCGTCCGCGCGCCGCCGCGCAGGAGCAGCATGCCCTGCTCGGACACCGCGTGGCGGCCGTCCACCGCCGCCGCGGCGGCGATCAGGCCGCCGATCTCGCGCTGTTCGTCCTCGGTCACCCGGTCCACCACCACGACATCGCTCATAACGCGAAGGTACCCAGCGTTTTTCTCCTTGTTACACAGCCCCTCCTGACGGCTACGCGCGTAACCCATAGGGTGCGGGCGGACCGAAGGGATGAACCGCTCATGCACGCACGGATGTACAGGCTCACCGCGGGGGCAGCGATGCTCGCGGCCGTCGGGGCGCTCGCCGTCGCCCTGCCCGCCGCGCAGGCGGCGCCCGACGAGAACGGCGGCGACGGGCGCGGCGGCTGGGTGCCGGTGGACGGGATGACCGTCGACCTCCAGGTGCTGGCCATCAACGACCTGCACGGCGCGCTGGAACCGCCGACCGGGTCGAACGGGGAGCTCCTCCACGAGCACGAGGACGGGACCACCGAGACCATCACCGCCGGGGGCGTGGAGTACCTGGCCACCGGGCTGCGCGACGCCCGCGAGGGCGCGGGCCGCTCGGTCACCGTGGCGGCGGGCGACCTGATCGGCGCGACGCCGCTGATGTCGGGGCTGTTCCACGACGAGCCGACCATCGAGGCGCTCAACCGGCTGGAGATGGATGTCGCCGGGGTGGGCAACCACGAGTTCGACGAGGGCTGGGAGGAGCTGGTCAGGCTCCAGGAGGGCGGCTGCCACCCGGAGGACGGCTGCTACGTCGAGGGCCGCGAGTTCGGCGGCTCGGACTTCCCCTACCTCGCGGCGAACGTGGTCGACGAGGACACCGGCGAGCCGATCCTCGCGCCCTACTCCATCCAGAACCTGAACGGCGTCCGGGTCGGCTTCATCGGCGTCACCCTGGAGGGCACGGCCGACATCGTCACCCAGGAGGGCATCGAGGGCCTGGAGTTCCTGGACGAGGCCGAGACCATCAACCGTTACACCGCCGAGCTGGAGCGGCGCGGCGTGAACGCGGTCGTCGCGCTCGTCCACGAGGGCGGCTACCCGGCCTCCGCCGCGTACAACGCGGACTGCGACGCCGAGGGCGGTGGCATCTCGGGGCCGATCGACGAGATCGCCGCCGCGACCGACGCGGGCGTGGACGCCCTGGTCACCGGGCACACCCACCAGCCCTACGTCTGCACGGTCCCGGACCCGGAGGGCAACGACCGGCTGGTCACCTCGGCCGCCTCCAACGGCCGCCTCTTCACCGAGCTGAACATGACGTTCGACCGCCGCACCCAGGACATCGTGCGCACCTCGGTCGAGGGCACCAACCGGGTGGTGGACCGGGAGCGGGAGCCGGCCGCCGACCTCACCGAGCTGATCGGCTTCTGGAACGAGCTCGCGGCGCCGGTGGCCAACGCGCCGATCGGCTGGATCTCCGAGGACATCGCGGGCCGGGACGCCGGCACCGCCGAGTTCCCGCTGGGCGACCTGGTCGCCGACGCGCAGCTGGCGCACGCCACCGAGCTGGACGCCGAGGCGGATCTCGCCCTGATGAACCCGGGCGGCATCCGCGCCGACCTCACGTACGCGGCCTCGGGCGAGGAGGGCGACGGCGTGGTCACCTATGGCGAGGGCTTCACGGTCCAGCCGTTCTCCAACACGGTGAACCTGGTCGACCTCACCGGCGAGCAGCTGCTCACCGTGCTCCGGGAGCAGGTCAGCGGGGTCAACGAGGCGTCCCCGAAGGTGCTCCAGCCGTCCGCCGGGCTGGCCTACACCCTGGACCTGACCCGTGCGGGCGCGGAGCGGATCGTGGCCGACACCGTCACCGTGGGCGGCGAGCCGCTGGACCCGGCGGCCACCTACCGGGTCGCGGTCAACTCGTTCCTCGCGGGCGGCGGCGACGGCTTCCCGACGCTGGCCGAGGGCGGCAACCCGCTGGTCGGCGAGGACGACATGGCCGTCCTCGCGGAGTACCTGACGGCCGGCTCCAGCGAGGCCGAGCCCCTGGCGCCCCCCGCCGCGGACCGCATCACCGTGGTCGAGTAGGGCGTCCGGGGCGCGGGTGGCGGACCGTCCCCGCCGAACGTTCTAGGGCGTGACGCCCTCGCGGCGCCCGGAGGAGTCCTCCTCCGGGCGCCGCGGCGTCCCGGGGGGCGCGGGCGGCGGGCCCGCGGAGATCGCGGTGACCACCAGGCCGTCGCGGACCACGAAGCGCCCGGAGAACGCCGGCAGCCGCACGCCGTCGACCACGGGGCCCTCCACCAGCAGCCTGGCGGTGAACACGCCCGCCTCCGGGTCGATGTCGAGGGCCGCCTCCTCGAAGTCCAGCCACCTGCGCGTCAGCGGGAACCACGTCTTGTAGACGCTCTCCTTGGCGCTGAAGATCAGCCGGTCCCAGCAGACCCCGGGCCGCCGGGCCGCGAGCCCTGGCAGCGCCGCGCGCTCGGCGGGCAGCGTCACCATGTCCCGCACGCCCTCGCTCGGCAGCGGCTCGTTGGGCTCGGCGTCGATCCCCACGCTCGCCAGGTCGCCCGCCCGCGCCACCGCGGCGCCGCGGTAGCCGAGGCAGTGCGTCATGCTCCCGACGAACCCGGGGGGCCAGCCCGGCGCGCCGCGCTCGCCCGGCAGCAGCGGCGCCCTCGGGCCGCCGAGCTCGGCCAGGGCGTCGCGCGCGCAGTTCCTGACGGTGGTGAACTCGTTGCGCCGCTTGGCCACGGCGTTGGCGACGTGGGCCTCCTCCTCGGGGAAGAGGCCGGTGGGCGTCCCGGAGTCCCCGAACGTCTCGGCCACCGCGACCGGAGCGGGCAGCAGCAGGCGCAGCGGCCCGCCGCTCACCGGCGCGCTCACCGCCCCACCGCCGTCTTCCCGGCCGGGAGCACCGGCACCAGCCGCCCCGGGTCCTTCTGGTACGCCTTCCACTCGCGGGGATAGCCGAGGGACACCTCGTGGTGCGGCACCCCGTCGTGGTGGATCAGCCGGTGGATGTGCAGATGGCCGTAGACGACGCTCGCCGCGTTGAACCGCTTCGGCCAGTCGTCCGTGGCCTCGGTGCCGCACCACAGCGCGAACTCGGGGTACCGCAGCACCCTCGTGGGCTCGCGGACCAGCGGGTAGTGGTTGACCAGCACGGTCGGCAGCCCCTCGGGCAGCTCGGCCTCCAGCCGGGCCCGCGTCGAGGCGACCCGCGCGGCGCACCACGCGTCGGCGCTCGGGTACGGCTCCGGCTTCAGCAGGAACTCGTCGGTGCAGATCACCCCCGCCTCCTCGGCCACCTCCAGCGCCTCGCGCTTGCCGCGGGTCCCCGGGGGGCGGAAGGAGTAGTCGTAGAGGAGGAACAGCGGCACGATCACGGCCGGTCCGCCCTCGCCCTCCCAGACCGGGTACGGGTCCTCGGGCGTCACGACGCCGAGGCGGCGGCAGAGCTCGACCAGCCAGCGGTACCTGGCCTCGCCCTTGAGCTGCACCGGGTCGTCGGGCGGCGTCCACAGCTCGTGGTTCCCCGGGACCCAGACCACCCGGGCGAAGCGGTCGGCGAGCAGCGTCAGCGCCCACTCGATGTCGGTGCTCAGCTCCCCCACGTCCCCCGCGACCAGCAGCCAGTCCTCGTCGTCCGCCGGCCGCAGCCGCTCCACCATGTCGCGGTTCTCCTCGTACCGCACATGCAGATCGCTGATGGCCACCAGCTTCCCCATGCGCCAACTCCCCTCGGTAGCCGGGACCGGCGGCCACCTTACCCCATGGACCTCAAGAAGCCTTTAAGTCTCGCTAGGATGGTCGGCATGGCTCCGCAGATCGTCAAAGAACTCACCATCGGACAGCTGTCCCAACGCAGCGGTGTGGCCACCTCCGCGCTCCGCTTCTACGAGGAACAGGGCCTGATCAGCAGCCGCCGCACCTCGGGCAACCAGCGCCGGTACCCGCGGGACATGCTGCGCCGGGTGGCGTTCATCCGGGTCTCGCAGAACGTGGGCATGCCGCTGAGCGCGATCCGCAGGGCGCTCGCCCGGCTGCCCGAGGGCCGCACGCCGAACCGGGAGGACTGGGCCGAGGTCTCCGGGTTCTGGCGGGCCGACCTCGACGCGCGAATCCGCCAGCTGACGCGCCTGAGGGACGACCTCACGGACTGCATCGGCTGCGGCTGCCTGTCGCTGGAGAGCTGCATGCTCGCCAACCCGTACGACATCTGCGGCGAGCAGGGCTGCGGCCCGCGCCGCCTGATGGACGACGGGAACGCCCCCGGCGACGCGTCCTGCGGCCCCTCGTCCTGCGCCGACCCGACCCCCGCCACGGCGTCCGCCTCGTCCGCCTAGTAGGGCACGTCGCCGGGAGACACCTCCGGGGGCACCTCCGGGGGCGGGACCGGCGCGCCCGGCAGGGCGAGCAGCGCCTCGGTGCCGCCGCCCGCGGCCGGGCGCAGCTCGACGGCGCCGCCCGCCTCGCGCACGGTCCTGGCCACGATCGACAGGCCGAGCCCGGAACCCGGCAGGCCGCGCGCGGCCGGGGCACGCCAGAAGCGTTCGAACACATGCGGCAGCTCGTCCGGCGGGATGCCCGGCCCGTGGTCCCTGATCCGCAGCACGCCGTCCCGCAGCCCGACCTCGACGCCGCGCGGGTCGGCGGCGCCGAACTTCAGGGCGTTGTCCAGCAGGTTCACCACCACGCGCTCCAGCGCCGCCGGCTCGGCCCGCACGTACCACGGGTGCAGCTCGCTCGCGATCGGCAGGCCCCCGGCGCGCAGCCTGGCCCGGCTCACCGCCCGGCCCGCCGCCTCGTGCAGCGCCACCACCTCGCGCCGCCCGCCGCCGGCCGCCGCCTCGGGGCGGGACAGCTCCTGGAGGTCGCCGATCAGCGCGGCCAGCTCGCCCAGCTGCGCGGTCACCGAGGCGAGCAGCCGCCGCCTGTCCTCCTCTGGCAGCGGGCGGCCCGCCTCCTCGCTGCGCACCAGCAGCTCCACATTGGTCCGCAGCGAGGTCAGCGGGGTGCGCAGCTCGTGCCCCGCGTCGGCGATGAGCTGCCGCTGGAGCTCGCGCGAGGAGGCCAGGGCCTCGGTCATGGAGTTGAACGAACGCGACAGGCGCGCGATCTCGTCGTCCCCCGTCACGGGGATGCGGACGGTCAGGTCCTCGGTGCGGGCGATGTGCTCGGCCGCGTGCGTGAGCCGGTCCACGGGCCGCAGCCCGGTGCGGGCCAGCCCGACGCCGATGCCCGCCGCGCCCACCGCGCCCGCCGCCGCGACCAGGGCGAGGACGAACGCCAGCGACCGCAGCGGCTCGTCGACCTCGGTCATCGGGCGGGCCACGGAGACGGCGCCGCCGTTGCCCGCGAGACGCCCCTCCAGGGGCCGGGTCATCACGCGGTAGGTGGTGCCGTCGGACGCCTCCGCGTCGTGCAGGCTCTCGCCGAGGCGCCGCTGCGCCACCGCGATGTCCGAGTCGGTCACCTCCAGCGTGACCTGGCCCGCGAGGACGCACCGGTTCCCCTGGCTGTCGACGACCTGGATCGTGGAGTCGACCAGCTCGGGCACGGCGTCGGCGCCCGCGGGGGGGTCCTGGCACCCCTCCCAGCTCCGCTGCGCGAGCACGGCCTGCACGCCCGCCGGGTCGGCGCGCGTCTCGCGCAGCGCGTCGTCCAGGGAGGAGCGCAGCTGCCCGCGGACCAGGAACCAGGCCGCGCCGGCGCACACGGCCACCGCGAGCGCCACCGCGAGCGCCGTGAGCAGCGCGAGGCGGGAGCGCAGCGGCAGTCCGGCGAGCCGCCCACCCGGCCGCCGCGAGGCGTCAGCCACGGAGGACGTAGCCGACGCCCCGGACGGTGTGCACGAGACGCGGCTCGCCGCCCGCCTCGGTCTTCCGGCGCAGGTACATGATGTAGACGTCCAGGGAGTTGGAGGCGGGCTCGTGGTCGAAGCCCCAGACGGTGCGCAGGATCTGCTCCCGCGTGAGCACCTGCCTGGGGTGGGTCAGGAACAGTTCGAGCAGGGTGAACTCCGTCCTGGTCAGCTCCACCGCGCGGTCGCCGCGGGCCACCTCCCGGGTGGCGGGGTCCATCCGCAGGTCGGCGAAGGCCAGCCGCCCGGCCGGTCCCGCGCCGCCGCCCTCCCGGCCGCCGCCCCCGCCCCCGGCGGCTGCTCCGGCGTACGCGCCCCGGCGCAGCAGCGCGCGGAGCCGGGCGAGCAGCTCGTCCAGTTCGAACGGTTTGACCAGGTAGTCGTCGGCGCCCGCGTCGAGGCCGCTGACCCGGTCGCCCACGGTGTCGCGGGCGGTGAGCATGAGGATCGGCACCCTGTTCCCCGCGGCGCGCAGCCGCCGGGCCGCGGTGAGGCCGTCCATCCGCGGCATCAGCACGTCGAGGACGACGGCGTCCGGCGCCTCCCCCGGCGCCGACGCGTTCAGCCGGGCCAGCGCCTCGGCGCCGTCGGCCGCGGTCTCGGTGCGGTACCCCTCGAAGGCGAGGCTCCGCTCCAGCGCCTCCCGCACCGCGGGCTCGTCGTCCACGATCAGCACGCGGGGTCCCGCACCGTCTGCCATGCGGCCAGTGTGGCATCAGGCGGCGGGGCGCCGGCCGGCGTGGCGGGAGGCCGTGTCACACCGGGGTCCCGAGGGCGTCCAGGACCTCCCGCACGGTGTCGCTCGGAATGGCGAAGCCGAGGCCCGCGCTGCCCGCGTCGGCCGAGGTGCTGTACATGGCGGAGTTGATGCCGATGATCTCGCCGGCCATGTTGACCAGGGCGCCGCCGGAGTTGCCGTGGTTGAGGGAGGCGTCCGTCTGGATGGCCTGGTAGGTGGTGGTCGAGGAGCCGAGGTCGCCGTTGTAGCTGCCGCCGTCGTAGGAGAACGGCCACTGGTTGCCGCCGCCCGGCTGCCCCGGGACGCCCGTCTCCGGCTTGCTGACGGTCACCTCGCGATCGAGCGCGGAGACGATGCCGCTGGTCACGGTGCCGGTCAGGCCCTCGGGGGAGCCGATCGCCACGACCTCGTCGCCCACCGCGACGTCATCCGAGTCCCCGAGCGTGGCCGGGGTCAGCCCCTCGACGCCCTGGGCCTGGAGCACCGCGAGGTCGGTGTCCGGGTCGGTGCCGGTGACCTCGGCGGTGGCGGTGGAGCCGTCGTGGAACGTGACCTCCGCGGTGTCCGACCCCGCGACCACGTGGTTGTTGGTGAGGATCCGGCCGTCCTCGGTGAGGACGACGCCGGAGCCGCCCGCGGTGCCGGTGGAGATCTCCACCACGCTGGGCGTCACGGCCTCGGCGACCGAGGCGACGGTGCCGTCCGTGCCGTCGGAGACGGTGGTGACCCCCGTGCCCCCGGAGCCCGAGGCGACGGCGGCCGGGTCGGAGTCCAGCAGGACGGCCGTGGTGCCGCCCGCGACCGCGGCCACGACGGCGACCGCGGCGATGAGGCCGACGGACCCGGACACCGACCTCGCGGTGCTCCAGGCCCAGGGCGTCGAGGGGCTGACCCCGGCCACGCTCGGGGACTCGGATGACGTCGCGGTGGGCGACG